>OMIV01000188.1 GCA_900299185.1 Planctomycetaceae bacterium | reverse complement strand
TTCCCCAATGGTCCGCGCCACGAACGCCAATCAGGATGTTCCGCCGAGTAAGCCGCTTGTGAAGCAAAGAACAAAGCCCAAGACGCAGCAGTCAGAAACTTGTGTGGCATCGTTGTGGATATCCTTAGAAGAGCACTGATGAGAAACGCAGGCCCTCATGCTGGCTTGAATCCAGTGAATTGAGAAGTGCGTGCGACTCCGCAACGCTCATTCGATCCGCCTGACCGGCGGTGCAGACATCGAGAGACTTGGCGTTCAACTTCGCTACCAACACTCAGACATGAGGGCTCAATGACCATGACCTTACATCGCAGAGATTTCCTAGCCGCGAGCGGCTGCTTGTCGTTGTTGGCCTTTACGACGAGTTCTCGGGGTGATTGGGAGCCCAGTCCTCGATACCCCGATCCGCGCGTTCGAGTGATTGATCCCAGCTTCACGAAGTACCGGCTGAATCTGGCGAAGGTGGAACGCATCGCGACGGGACTGCGGTGGAGCGAAGGTCCGGTGTGGTTTGGTGACGGTCGCTATCTCTTATGGAGTGACATTCCCAACAACCGCATCATTAAGTGGGAAGAAGAGACCGGAGCGGTCAGTGTCTTCCGCAAGCCGTCGAACAACTCGAACGGCAATACGCGCGATCGTCAGGGGCGGTTGGTTACTTGCGAGCACGACGCGCGACGCGTGACTCGAACTGAGTACGACGGTTCGATCACCGTCATCGCCGAGCAGTTCGATGGTAAGCCGCTGAACTCACCCAACGACGTGGTCTGCAAGTCCGATGGCTCGATCTGGTTTACGGACCCTCCCTTTGGGATTCTGGGCTTTTACGAAGGCCACATCGCCAAGCCGCAACTGCCCACCAGCGTCTATCGGTGCGATCCCGAGACCAAGAAACTCACCGTTGTGGCCGGTGATATCGAGCGGCCAAATGGGCTCGCGTTCTCGCCGGACGAATCCAAGCTCTATGTCGTTGAAGCCGGTGCTTCGCCGCGGGTGATTCGAGCTCACGACGTGACCAGCAACGGCACCGCACTCGCCAATGGCAGCACGCTGATTACTGCCGACGCAGACGGTACGCCGGACGGTTTGCGAGTTGATGTGGATGGCAACTTGTGGGTCGGTTGGGGCATGGGCAAAGAGGGCTTGGATGGAGTCTCCGTCTTCAATCCTCAAGGCAAACTGATTGGCCGCATCGACCTGCCCGAACGCTGCGCCAACCTGTGCTTCGGAGGCCGACATCGCAATCGACTCTTCATGTGCGGCAGCACGTCGATGTATTCGCTGTTTGTGAACACTCAAGGTGCGGTTGGCGGATGAGTCATCAGATTCGTGCCGAAACCTGTTGGACCTCAGCGAAAGCATCGACTCATGGATTGAACCATGCTCCGATTTGATCTTTGAAACGCAGAGATCGCGAAGAACGCAGAGGGAAATGGCGTGAGCAAATTCGTGCGGTCCGTCCACTTCTCTGCGCTCTTTGCGAACTCAGCGTTTTTGGTTTTCCGGGCGAGCTGGTTCGACGGTTTTGACTTGGCTGGCTTCGGCTGACGATGGCCTCGCTCTTGGTCAAACGCTGACTCGGTTGAGGAGTTGAGCGAGTACTTCGTGGTCGGCGGGGTAGTTGCTGGAGACATACGATCGCAATGCGATGGGGACTTCATCCATGCGATACGCGGTGCCCACGGCGTGCAGGCCATAGACGGATGTCGTAAATCTGACATCGGCTCGGCAAGTGGATGGTTGGTGCGCGTGATCGAGCACGATCGTGGGCAGCTCAGCGAGCCGCGCTTGGGCATCGACGGGGACGTCTCGCAAACTCTCACTGCCAACAACGACGCAGCTATCAACGTCACCTCGACGCAAGACGTCGGTGATCGAGAACTCGCCGGGGCAATAGCGCGGAGACTCACGCTGCAGACTGACGGCAAATGGAAAGCCCGTTTGCCAGCACAGCACGGCGTCGGCACCACTGACGTCACCCGGAATGCGTAGCCGTCGCGCGGTGAAGCGCGTGACGGCATTCAGGTCGGCCACAAGCCTGAGCAGTGCTTCGACGGTGAGATGCCCGAGTGGTTGCTGAGCGATCCCCAATCCGAAAAAGACGACACCGTAGCGGCAGCCCAACATGAGCTTCGCAAGTACGCTGACTTGCTCCGCAAGCTCGTCGGCCAGTGGCGTTTGATGGTGCTGCGCGGCGGACGGACCAGTCTTCGTCGCTCCTTGAATGGTCATGCGGAGCGCGTTGATGAGTTCGAAATCTCGTCCAGGTGGCACTTGGACAACGACATCCGCCGCTGCGGCTGTTGATGTCTGCTGGCGATCGACAACAACGATCGTGCGGTCTTGCCGACCGTGCGGTAGGAACTGCGAACGAGGCGTGCCCGAGTAGCGTTCCAGATGCCGAGGATGCGTCGTCAGAGGATCGGCACCCCAGAAGATGACGAGGTCCGCTCGTTCTTTGACTTCACCCAAAGTGCTGGTGGATTCGCCGACGCTTTGAATGGCCATGATCGATGGCCCGTGACAGACGGAAGCCGTTGTGTCGACGATCGCTCCGATGCGGTCAGCGAGTTCCACGGCCGCTCGTTGTCCCGGAGTGCTGCTGCGCGAGAGTCCGTAGATCAGTGGCGAGCGACTGTTGCTCAAGATGCTGGCGGCGCGGTCGAGTGCCGATTCGAGATCGGCAGGTTGATCGTTGATCGTCGCGATAGCCGGCGGCGAACTTTGAGCGGCAATGATTCGATGGAACCACGCGTCAGCAATCGGGCAGCCGTGACAGTCGACAGATTCGATGGTGCCATTGCGCACCACCAACCGCAGGTCATCGCAAACGCAACCGCAAGCTGTGCAGGTGAAGTCAGAAAAGGAAGTCATGCTAATCCGCGCGCGGGCAGGAGTGAGGTTTTCAGCGAAGAACCCGAAGCGTCAGCGAGGCGCTGCATCCTGGTCGGGAACTCGACCTTCAGAGTGACACTGTTGGCTCTTGAGTTCATCCGTGTGAGAGATATTCGTGTGAGGTAGGACGGGTCCCAAGCGGCCGCCCTCGTCCATCCTTCTTCACACGGATATGTCCCACACAGATAAGACGAGCCATGCCGATAGCAGGATTTTCGCGCCGTTCAGATTGAGTTTCCTTCTTGCTCCGGACCGAATCCGTATCGGACTTCTCAGTGTCCTCTGTGACTCTGTGTTTCGAATCGCATTTTGAATTAAGCAAGCGATCGAAGAGTTGAAACACAGAGGCACGGAGGACACTGAGAAAACTCAATCGGTGATACCGTTTCTAGGCCGCGTCTTCCTTCACTACGGTGACTAGTACCGACTTAAACGCCGGCGTCTTCGACAGCGGATCGACGGCATGTGGCACGAGCACGTTGGACTCGGGGTAGTACATCGCGGCGTTGCCGGCTCGGATGTCGAACTCGCGGACCAAGATGTAACGCATCTGACCGCACTCGCTGCGAATATGCACTTTGTCATCGACCTTCAGGCCCATGCGTCGGATGTCGTCACGATTCATCAACAGCACGTCACGCCGTTCTTGGCCTCGGTAAATGTCTTCTTCGTCATAGACGACGCTGTTGAATTGGCCTTCCGAACGCAACGTCATCAGCCGCAATTGATTGGCGGCCAACTGTGGCAGTTGCGGTAACGGCACCGCGAAGAATTTGGCGCGACCGGTGGCCGTCGGGAATTGGTAGTTCTCGATGGCTCGACCGGGGACATGAAACTCTTTCTTCGATTGCTCAATGCCCTTGATGGACTCATAGCCGGGGATCAGGTCGGCGATTAGGTCGCGGATGGCCGAGTGGCTGTCGAGCTTCTGCCAGTCGACGACTTGATTGCTTGCGAGCAACCGTCGTCCGATCTCGGCCAAGATCGAAACTTCGCTGCGCGGGCCGGTGAAACGAGCTTCGCCGCCGGCACTCACTCGCACGAACGAGAACATGCTCTCTTGAGTCGTCGCTTGCGATTCTTCATCGCGCGGCAGCACGGGCAAGATCAGCGTTTCATGGCCTGTGCCCCAGGCGTGCCCGGTGTTGAGCGTGGTCGAGAGATAGACGACGGACTTCAGATTGCCGAATGCTTCGAGTGCGTACTTGCTGTCGGGATTGCTGCCATACAAGTTGCCGCCGAGGCACAGCGCGATGTCCATTTCACCGCGTTGAGCTGCCGCCATGCAGGCCATGGTGTCGTAGCCGGGCGACTTCGGAACTTGCATCCCGAGCCGTTGCTCGAACCGTTCGAGCAAGGCCTGTTTCATGACCGGAGCAACTCCGACCGTTCCCAAGCCTTGCACGTTGCTGTGTCCTCGAATGGGCATCAGTCCCGCGCCGCGTCGTCCGACCATGCCGCGCAGCAACGCCACGTTGGCGATCATCTGCACGCTTTGAGTCCCATGCAGATGATGCGTGATTCCCATGCACCAGCCGATGACCACGTTCTTTGCGCTGACATACTGCTGAGTGATGCGATTGATCGTCGCGCGGTCGACGCCGCATTGAGCGGTGATGTCGTCCCAAGCCGTCTTCTGCGCATGCTCGACGAACGCCGCGAAGTCGTCGGTGTGCTTCTCGACGAAGGCTTTGTCATACGAGCTTTGTTCGAGCATCTGCTTGGCGACACCCAGCAGTAGCGCGAGGTCTCCGCCGATATGCGGCTGGATGTAGTCGCTGGCGATCTCGGTGCCGAACAGCAGGCTGCGCATGTCGCTGGGCACTCGGAATTTTTGCAGGCCGAGTTCCTTCAGCGGGTTGACCACAATTACCTTGCCGCCGCGCCGCCGCAGGTGCATTAATTCTTTCATCAGTCGCGGATGGTTCGATGCCGGGTTCGCTCCAATGAGGATGTAGAGATCCGCCGAACTCAGGTCTTCGAGCCGCACCGTTCCGGCTCCCGTCCCGATGCTCATGCCCAGCCCCACGCCGCTGGCTTGATGGCAATAGTACGAGCAGTTGTTGACGTAGTTCGTGCCGAACATCCGCGCGAGCATTTGAAACAAGAAGCCCGCCTCATTGGACGACCGCCCGCTTGCATAGAAGAAGCTGCGCTGTGAGCCGGCGGCTTTGAGCTGCTCGACAATCTTGCCGATCGCTTCGTCCCACGAGATCGACCGGTAGTGAGTTGCTCCGGGCTCGAGATACACCGGCTGTGTGATGCGTCCGCTGTATTCGAGTTGCCGCGAGGTCATCCCGCGCAATTGGTGAATCGAAAACTTCCGCCAGAACTCGGGCTGAATGCCGCCTTGCAGATCCGACGCCATCGCCTGGAAGGACTTCTTACAGACTTCGGGGAAGTAGCCGGCTTCATTGACCATGCCGCCCAGTTGCCCGCCCATGCCGACCGCGCACGTCTTGCAGGCATTCTTAGATCGCATGGCGGACCACATCTTCCACGGACCAACGCGCCGCGCCAGTCGCAAGCTGTAAAAGATGGCCTTCCAACCGCCGCCTGCTTTCAGGGGCTTGAGTGGTGCTGACATCCGACGATCGCTTTCTTTGTGCTAATGCGGGGAAGCCGCTCATTGCCTTGAGTGGGCAAGTACTGCCATTCAATGAAAATAGAGTCGGCTCTGCAAATCCAAAGAGGCGATGAAGTCTGGACGTGAGGAAAATGCTGGCGACTTGTCGCTATGCAATGATCTTGTCGACAACGTTGCCATACACGTCGGTCAATCGGAAGTCGCGACCGGCGTACTTGAACGTCAGCTTGGTGTGGTCGAGACCCAACAAGTGCAGCGTCGTCGCGTGGAGGTCGTGGATGTGGAATTTGTCCTCGACAGCAGCAATGCCAAACTCATCAGTGGAGCCGTGCTTATAGCCACCTTTGACGCCGCCTCCGGCCATCCACATTGAGAAACCCGTGGCGTTGTGGTCTCGTCCGTCGTCCTGCTTCACCGCCGGAGTGCGTCCAAACTCGCCGCTCCAAATCACGAGCGTGTCTTTGAGCATGTCGCGTTCTTTAAGGTCGCTGAGCAGCGCGGCGATGGGTTGGTCGGTCGCCTTGGTGTTTGCTGTGAGCTTGGACTTCAAGTTGTTGTGCTGATCCCAGCCTTGATGGGTGAGTTCAATGAATCGCACCCCGGCTTCGGCACAGCGGCGAGCCATTAAACACTGACGACCGAAGTCATCGGTCGAACCTTCGCCAATGCCGTACTTCTTGAATGTCGATTGGGACTCTCCAGCGATGTCGAGCAGGCGTGGCACCGCAGACTGCATACGAAAGGCGAGTTCGTAGGATTCGATGATGCCTTCGATTTCGGTGTTGGCTTCTTGTCGCTGAGCCAATCGACGGTTCATCGCTTGCACGAGGTCGATCTGCTTGCGTTGCAGTGGTTCCGAGAACTCTTCGTTCTTGATGTTGCCAAACTTCACACCCTTGGCGGAATCGCTCGAAGAGCCGATGCGCGTGCCTTGATAGACCGCAGGCAAGAAACCACTGCCATAGTTTTGTGCTCCACCCAGTCGGTCGAGCGGCTTGATGGTCACAAAGCCGGGTAAGTCTTGGTTATCGCTGCCCAGTCCATACAGCACCCAAGAGCCCATCGACGGACGCACGAACTGAAAGTTGCCGGTATGCAGTTGAATGATGGCTTGCGGGTGGTTGGGCACATCCGTGTAAGCGCTGTTGATCATGCAAAGATCATCAGCGTGTTGTGACAAGTGCGGCCACAACGAAGACATCATCAAGCCGCTCTTACCTTGCGGTTTGAACTCGAAGGGACTGGGCTGAAGCTTGCGGCCCTTTTGTCCGTTTAGCCCGCTGGACTCGCCAGGGCTCTTGCCCGCAAACGCCTTTAGCTCGGGACGGTAATCGAATAGGTCAACGTGCGATGGTCCTCCTTGCATACACAGCAGGATCACGCGTTTCGCCTTGGCTGGAAAATGCGATGGCTTGGGAGCGAGTGGGTTCTCGAAATCATCCTTCGCAGCTGCTTGATGGGCGAGCCCCGCGAAAGCCATGTAGCCGAAACCACACGACACAGACTGAAGCAGTTGTCGGCGAGTGATGGGAAACATGAGGCGGTTCCTAGTAATTAAAGGATGAGGTGGCTTAGATCGACGTATTAACTAACTGCTTCACTCGCAGTTGCTGGCTTGGGTATGCGTAACACTTCACGGACGGGACACCGGGACGTCTTCGCCGCTTGAGTTAGTCGTCGATCCTCAGAACTTGCATCGTGCTGTCGGCTCGATGAATGAATTAACTGGTTCGAACTGCGGACCAAATCTATTCCACGTACCTGAATTCCGCCGAGGCATAGAGTGCTTGGCAGAGCGCGGTCCAGGCTTTGAGTTTGGCGGAATCTTTCGAACGCGAGTCTGCAGTTAGCGAGGTGGTGACTTCCTGGGCGAACTTTACGGTTTCGTCGCGTTCGCTCGGCGACGGATTGCGGCTGAGGGCCAATTGATAAGCCAGTTGCACGCGGCCTGTGTCGTCGACGCCTTCGACGGCGAGGACTCGTTTTGCGAACTCTTCCGCTTGATCGAGCGCAAAAGAGCTGTTCATCAAATAGAGAGCCTGAGTTGCGACCGTGGTGACTTCTCGTTGTCCGTTGATGTTGCTGGGCTCCGGGAAGTCGAACACTTGCAGCATCTCGGGGACGACCGTTCGAACGATTGGCAGATAGACGCTGCGTTTGTTGATGACGGACACGAACTTCCTGGGGTCGAGCCCGCGACCGACTTCGCCGTCGCCAACTTGAGCGACCGCTGAGCCGTTGTCGGGTGGAGTCAGATCGAGCTGCCCGCTGGCCATCAACATGGCATCGCGGATGGCTTCGACTTCCAAACGCCGATGTCGGGCACGCCACAGAAAGTCGTTCTCGGGATCAAGCTTTTGAGCGGCTGAGTTGGAAGTGCCTGCTAATTGGTAAGTTCGTGAGAGAACGATTTCGCGAATCAACTTTTTGATCGACCAACCGTTATCTCGCAGGTGTGAGGCGAGGTAATCCAACAACTCGGGATGCGTCGGTCGGTCGCCTTGAGCACCGAAGTTGTCGACGGACCCGACAATGCCTTTGCCCATGAGATGCTGCCAAACTCGATTGGCTGCCACGCGAGCCGTCAGCGGATTTTCGTTCTGCACGAGGTATTGAGCGAGTTCGCGTCGGCCACTCGATGAAGGTTCGATTTTCGGCAACGAACCCGTGCTGCCGACGACTAAGAAGTTGCGAGGCAACTTCTCGCCTCGTTCAGCGGCTTCACCTCGTAGACGCTGCTGCGCATCACCCGGTGATTTGCTATCGAGTACGGCCATCAGCAGGTCTGGGGCTCGCTTGCCTTTGCCTGATTGCGCCTCGTCAGTGTTTGGCTTCTCTTGGGATTTCGTTGCGGCTGCGAGTTGGGCAGTGAGTCGTGCAACTTGAGCTTTGGTTTGATCAACCAGTTGTTCGGCTTTCTTGTGTTGCTTCGAACCCTTCGTCGCATCGGCTCGTTTGCGAGCTTTCTCTAGCCGGTCTTCTGCGTCTAGCAGTTGATTCTTGAGGTCGGAGATGTCGTCATCGTTGTCATTTTGCTGAGCCGACTTTTTCTTCTTGCCCTTGTCGTCGTCTCCCCCATCAGCCTTAACGGGTTTGGCATCACCGTCTGCAAAGGCCAACAGTCTGCCGGGCTGTCGATTTCCTTGTGTAGCCGTTGTTCCATAGAAGGTGTCCGTGCTCAAGAAAACTCCGGCGAGTGAGTAGTACTCTTTCGTCGTGATGGGATCGAACTTGTGGTCATGGCAGCGAGCGCACCCAGCAGTCAGTCCCATGAAAGTGCGGAAGGTCGAATCGATCTGGTCGTCGGCGATGTCGAGATCGAACTGCTCTCGATTGCGCTCGTTGAGCGACTTGGGACCGATGACTAGGAATCCGGTTGCGACGAGTTGCTCGCGACGCTTCGCGGGGTCGTTGGCAGGCAGAAGATCACCCGCGACTTGCTCGCGGACGAATTGATCAAATGGCTTGTCTTCATTGAACGACTCGATGACGTAGTCGCGGTACTTCCAGGCTTGCGGGAAGGTGATGTTCCTCTCCATGCCTGTGGACTCTGCAAATCTCACGACATCGAGCCAGTGACGTCCCCAACGCTCGCCGAAGTGATGCGATTCGAGCAGTTCGTCGACCAGCTTGCGGATTGCAGCTGGCTTGTCGGTTTTTGCATCGGCGAGGAACTCTGCTTGATCTTCAGGTGATGGAGGCAGACCAGTCAGATCGAAGTAGATTCGGCGGACAAGCACCGAGGTATCAGCATCACTGACGGGCACAATCTGCTTTTCGGCATGCTTGGCGGCGACGAATTGATCGATGTTGGAGGTGGCCCATTTCGAGCTCGTCTTCGGAACGCTCGGTCTCTTGATCGGTTGCAGCGACCAAAAGCTGCGAGCCTCATCGTGATTGATCTCGCGTCGGGCGAGCCCCTTGCCTTCGCGCGGGTCTGGCGCGCCCATCTTCACCCACTGCTCAAACTTGGCGATGACATCTGCCGGGAGCTTCTCGCCCGGCGGCATTTCGAGACCTTCATGATGCAGGGACTCGATTAACAGGCTGTCTTGGATGTTGCCGGGCACGACGGCTTTGCCGGACTCTCCGCCGGTTCGGGTGCCTTCACGAGTATCAAGCGTGAGGCCGCCTTTGGCTTGCTTGGTCTCTGCTGAGTGGCACTTGTAGCACTTGGCGACCAGGACCGGTCGAATGTGCTTTTCGAAGAATTGAACGCCAGCTTTGTCGTCAGCGGCACGAGCATTTGTCAGGCCAAGAACCGACAGAAACAGAGCAAGCCAGAAGCATCGAGCCATCACAAAATCCTTCGGGCTGGTTGTCAGATAAGGATAAGTTCCATCAACGCCGAGAGAGTACGAGCGAAATGATGCGCCAAACCGGGACTTTATTCAGCGGCAACTGTTTACAGAATGGTTTAGCTCGGCCCCAGGAGCCTCGGGAATTGAGAGCCGTTCGTGAACTCGCCTGTTGGCTGATGCTTGGCGGCTCGATATAGACCCAACGCGGCTTGTGGCTCCATTCACTTGATCGAGGCTTGTCATGATTCAATCGCAGCACTCGCAAACGCACGTCAGAAGCTCGGTGGCCGCTCAATTTCAGCCTGCTTCGAAAGACTTATTGCGAGTTGGCTCGCGGCGCTGGTTCTTGCAAACCGGACTGGCTGGAGTTGCCGGGTTAAGCCTGCCTCAGATCTTGGCGGCCAACGATGCGACGGGCAGCGGCGGCAAGCCTCGCAAGTCAATTTTGATGTTCTGGCTAAGCGGTGGATTAAGCCATATCGACTCGTGGGACGTAAAACCGAATGCCCCGGCAGAGATTCGCGGACCGTTCGATTCGATCGCGACCAGCCTCCCCGGAGTTCGCTTTACCGAGCATCTGCCGTTGCAAGCATCGATCGCTCATAAGCTCTCGATCATTCGGTCGGTCGACTGCAAAGCAAGCAATCACACGCCCATCACCATGCAAGCTGGCAACCCGTTGGCCAAGCGGACGGATAACGGCAACGACGGCGACGGCTATCCGTCGATGGGTTCGGTGGTCTCGAAGTTTCGAGGTTCGAACGATCCTGCGATGCCCGCCTTTGTGGGGCTGGCCGATAGTTGGAAGGCCGACGTGTGGGAGTCGGGCCAAATGGGTTCGGACTTTGCCCCGGTCAAAGGCAGCGAGCTGGCGGGGCGATTCGCGTTGCCAGAAGGCGTGCTCGTTGATCGACTGCAAGACCGACAGTCACTGCGCCGCGAGTTCGATCGCTTGCGTGCCGAACTCGATCGTTCCGAGACGATGACTCGTACTGATCGTTACACGCAGCAGGCTTACGACCTTGTGCTATCGGGCCGGGCTCAAAAGGCGTTCGCGGTCGATGAAGAGTCGCCGCAACTGCGTGACGCTTACGGTCGTGATTCGATTGGCGAGAAAGCGTTGCTCGCGCGGCGACTGGTCGAAGCGGGCGTCAGTTACGTGCTGGTCAGCGGAGCGTGGGGCTACTTCGATCATCACGGCGATGAAGTTCGTTGGGGCGGAATTGAGAAGGGGCTGAAGCCGCTGTTGCCGCGCATTGATCAGGTCATCTTCACTCTGATCAATGACCTCGAAGCTCGCGGTTTGCTGGATTCCACACTCGTCTTGATGTTGGGTGAGTTTGGTCGAGGACCGGTCATGACCAAGACCGCTGGCCGCGACCATTGGACGAACTGCATGTCGATGCTGGTGGCTGGTGGAGGTCTCAAGCACGGGCAAGTGATTGGAGCGACCGACCCGCGAGGTTATGGGATTGTCGATCGATCGATTCCGCCGCAAGACCTCGCCGCCACGGTGTTCTCACAGATGGGGATCGACCTCAGTTCGCACTGGGTCAATCCTCAAGGCCGCCCGGTGCCAATCGTCGTCGAGGGCGGCAAGCCGATCCCTGAGTTGTCGTAGCCGAGTAATTCCTGGAGTGCTCCGGCTGCGACGGAGCCCTTAACTTTGCGGCAACAGGCTCCCCGCAGGTGACAAAGACCAATCGTGAGTGTCCCGTCGGCAGGCTCCTTCTTCACGGTATTGCTGGAAACTCAGTGACGGTCTTGTGCCACAGGCTTGAGGGCTCCGTCGCAGCCGGAACACTCCCAGGATCTCGGCGCGACCTCAGTTTGCTCTATTGAATGATCCGGCCCGTTACGACGATGTGTTGGCCGCGCTTGATGGGCGAGACCCAGGCTTGAGCCAAGACCATGCCATCGACTCCAGCGCGAGCGGGCCACGGGTCCATGTCGATGTGGTCAAAGTCGTGCAGCCAGCCGACGATGTCGCCCTTCTTGACCGCAGTGCCGCAATCCAAAACGGGTTCGTAATGACCGTCGAATGGGGCGACTGTGAAGCAATCGCGATCGACCATCTCCAGCTTCACTTGAGTGCCCGCTTTGTGATGCGCGATCGGCTCGATCTGGCCCTTCATCAAGCCGTTGTTGATGAGCGCCGCCAGCACTCCTTGTCGTCCGTAACGCACGCCTTCAGTGAGCACGGCTTTGCCCCAACCAAGTTCAGTGCCAACGGTGATCTTGCCGAGTCGTTCGGCTTCACTGGGCAACAACCCTAGCGTGCTGTTTTGGTAGACCATCAACGCGGGCGTTCCAAACCAACGAGCGGTCTCTTCGATCTTCTTGGCTTGCACCGGATCTTCGACGTGATGGTAGTTAGCGCAGATGGCGAACCGAGCGACGTCGCCTCCCGAGTGCAGGTCGATGACCATGTGGACTCGGGGCCAAATGAAGTCGCGAACGAAGGCCGCGATGCGATGCGTGATGCCGGAGAGGGCCGGCTCTTTACCTGCTCCACCAACGAACGCACGGTTCAGGTTCACTCCATCGTCGGGCGAGCTTTCGCGCGTACCGGCTCGGAAGGCGGAGACATTAAGCACCGGGATGATGATGACTCGACCGAGTACGTCTTCGGTCTTGATCTCTTTGAGTAAGTGCTTGAGGACGACCGGTCCTTCGTACTCGTTGCCATGATTGGACCCGAACGTAACCAGGCCCTGACCAGGTTTGGTTTCGGGACCAACGATGACGGTCAGCGGGATGAGATGGTCGCCCCAGATGCTGTCGTGTTCGAGAGCCAGCCAGTAATCGCGGCGGCCAGGAGAATCGAGATCCAACTGATTAGGACGAGCAACGACGCGCGACATGGACGGGACTCCTGAGGAGCAAAGTTCGTTTGGGGGGTACGACGGACTTGTAGTCCCTCGCTGCTTATCGACGGCATGCGACGGACTACAAGTCCGTCGTACTGTAATTTCTCATCCAACGCTCGCCTTAGCGAGTTCGCTGTCGGACCTTGGACATCAGCGGTTTGATGACCGCCTTCGGCACGAAGTCTTTCAAGTTCTTTTCAGCTTGGTCTCGGCCTAGTGACGCAATCTGTTTGATGAGCGTGCTGGAGATGTGCGAGTACTTCTCGCTGGCCATCAAGAACACTGTTTCGATCGTCGACGCGAGCACGTGATTGGTCAGCGCCATCGTGAATTCCATTTCGATGTCACTCACCGTGCGAACGCCGCGCAACAGGACTGAAGCACCGAGCGATGTAGCGAAGTTGACCGTCAGTCCTTCGAAGCACGCGACTTCAACATTAGGTAGATCGGCAGCGATCTTGGAGACCAGTTCGAGTCGTTCTTGGGGATCGAAGAGCGGCTTCTTGTCGGGGTTGATGCCGATGCCCACCGTGAGCTTGTCGAACAGTCGGGCTCCTCGGCGAATGATGTCCAAATGCCCGAGCGTGGGTGGATCAAAGCTGCCGACATAGACGGCGTGCCGAGTGCTGGTGGCTGTCATATTTGAGTCCTATCGAAGCAAACCCCAACGATCGCAGTAACGCGCCGAACAGTGACAGTCGGGATGGAGACCTGCAAGAAGCGATGGCGTGCAGCTCAGTTTGATCGCAGATATCGAGCGAGCGCGTCGCGCCAATCGGGGAGTGGCCTGCCGATGACTCGCGCGATTCGATCGCAGTTCAAAACACTGAAGCGCGGACGAGCTGCTTTGGCTCCGAACTGCTCGGTCGTGATGGGCACGATCGGTGTTGAGATGCCGCTGAGCTTCAATGCTTCGCTCGCGAGTTCATGCCAGCTCATCTGCCCGGAGTTGGTGGCGTGATAGAGGCCGTACTCGGTCGTTTGTAGTAACTCGCACACTGCCGTTGCGAGATCGGCGGTCGATGTCGGCGTGCAGACCTGATCGCTGACGACTCGCAATTCAGGCCGCTCGCGACCGAGCCGCAACATGGTCTCGATGAAGTTGCCTTTGCCAGTACCTCGACGAGCAGCTTGTCCGTAGAGCCCACACGTGCGGATAACGAAGTGCTTGGGGCACAGCGACCGCACGGCGTACTCGCCACCGAGTTTGCTGAGTCCGTAAGACCCCAATGGTCCGGGTGCGTCGTCTTCGCGGTACGGCGAGAGGCACTGACGATCGAGACCGAAGACATAGTCGGTGCTGAAATGCACGAGCACGCAATCTCGCTGAGCACAGAACTTCGCGAGACGACGCGGGCCGAGCGTGTTGATCTGCCAAGCTGCTTGCGGATCGTCTTCGGCTTTATCGACCAAGTTGTAAGCCGCCGTATTGATGACGATGTCAGGTGCGATGTCATCCAGAACTTGAGGCACGCTGGTGTCGTCGCCGAGTTCAATGTCGTGATGTCGCAAGGCGATCACTTCGCCGGGAAGCAGTGGCAGCAGGTCGGAACCGAGTTGTCCGGCGGAACCAATCAAAGCGATGCGCATAACGGTGGCTCTGTTGCGGAAGGAGTGAGATGTGGCGGCGGGTTGTAGGGCAACTTGAATCAGCGCGGAGGCTTACAATGAGTCCGGGGCTTGATGTCATCGCTGTAATCGGCATCGGGGGGCGCTAGCATGCGATCGGTGAGAGTCGTCCGAGGCCAAGCGACTCGTCTTTGATTGCTCCAGTGAGGAACGTGTTGATGACTCGCATCTTGGTTGTCGAAGGTAGCCAACATCGACCCGGACAGATCGCCGAACGGTTGCGGCAGTCGGGTTTTGATGTGGTCTGTTCGGCGTCGGCAGAGGATGCGATTCGACTGGCTGCACTCGATAGCTTTGGTCTGGTCATCACGGATTGGGTGTTGGCAGATGGATCGGGTTTGGACTTGTGTCGGCGAGTTACCGCGTCGCATGTCAGTCGGCCTCTGCCCGTATTGCTCAATGCACGATTGAACGACGCGACCGAAGTCTTGGATGGTCTGGCCGCTGGCGCGGCAGGCTACATCGCCGACGAGTTGCCGACCGATGTGTTAGTCACGCGTGTTAAAAACGTGCTGCAATCGGGCTTCGTGCATAACGGCTTGATGACGTCGTCCATGACCGAAGGCGGGCACGACATTTCATTGCAGGTGCAAGGTCGCGACTTTCAGTTGAAGGCCACTCGTGAGCAGTTGGTGTCCGTGTTGGTTTCGACGCTGGATGATCTCGCGCGAGCCAATCGACGACATGCCCGTGAACTCGAACGACGTCGCGAAGCCGAGCAGAAGCTGAAGGACTCGGAAGCGTTGTATGAGTCGCTTGTCGATACCTTGCCCATGAATCTGTATCGCAAGGATCTCTCTGGCCGAGTCACGTTTACGAACCGCCGCTATTGCGAGTCACGTGGGATCTCACCCGAGCAGATGCAGGGCAAGACGGACTATGACCTCTTTCCGAAAGAGTTGGCCGACAAGTACACGGCGGACGATCGCCAAGTGATGGAGACCGGCGAGGTCTTTGAAGCGACTGAGTCGCATGTGACTCCCGATGGCGAACGTCGCTATGCGCATGTTTTGAAGATCCGCGTTGTCGATGCCATGAATCGAGTGATCGGTACTCAGGGCATCTTCTGGGATGTGACTGCGCGGCATCGAGCTGAGGAAGCTCTCAATCGCGAACGGCTGCTGATTCGCGCGTTGATGGACAACTTGCCGGACAACATCTTCTTCAAAGATCGCGACGGGCGATATTTGCGAATCAACCGAGCAATGGCTGATCGATTGGGACTGAAAGATCCCAGTGAGGCCGTTGGCAAGACGGCTCACGATTTCTTCTTGCCCGGGTATGCCGCTCGGCTTCAAGCCAATGACGAGTTCGTGTTGCGGACTGGTCAGTCCGTGATTGGCCAGGAAGAGCTCGTGAGATGGGCCGATGGCAGCGAGCGATGGGTGTTGATCACGCGCATGCCGTGGTTTGATGAGCATGGTCAGATCACTGGATGCTTTGGCGTTTCGCATAACATCACGGATCAGAAACGGGCTCAGCAGGCGATGCAGGAAGCCCGCGATGCGGCTCAAGCAGCCAGCGCGGCGAAGAGCAACTTCCTCGCCAACATGAGCCATGAAATCCGCACGCCGATGAATGCCATCATCGGTATGACCGAGTTGGTGCTCGATACGACTTTGACCGACACTCAGCGTGACTATCTCTCGATGGTGCAAGAATCGAGCGAAGCGCTGTTGGCGGTCATCAATGACATTCTCGACTTCTCAAAAATTGAAGCCGGGAAGATGGAGTTGGATCGACGGCAGTTTCAGTTGCGTGAGTTACTGGGCGATACGCTCAAGGTGTTGGGGGTTCGAGCCAATCGCGATCAGTTGGAGCTGACTCATCATCTGGCAGTGGACGTGCCCGAGTTCTTGATCGGCGACGCGCTGCGTCTGCGGCAGGTCGTCTTGAACCTTGTGGGCAACGCAATCAAGTTCACAGAACGCGGCGAGATCGTGCTCGATGTGTCGTTGGTAGTGGCTGATGACGATGAGCCTATGACCCAGGTCTCTGAATCGGGCCGCAAGCTTGTGAAGTTGAGCTTTGCAGTCCGCGACACCGGCATCGGCATTGAACGCGACAAGCTGACGAAGATCTTTGATGCCTTCGAGCAAGCCGATAACTCGATGACGCGGCGCTTCGAAGGTACGGGACTGGGGCTGGCGATTACGTCTCGGCTGGTCGAGATGATGGAAGGTCGCATCTGGGTTGAGAGTGAATTGGGGCAGGGCAGCACGTTCCATTTCACGGCGTTGTTCGAGGTATCGGACTCGCCGAATGGAGTGCTAAGTAATTCCACGAGCCTCGCGGGGCGGCGTGTGTTGGTCGTGGATGACAATGCGACGAATCGTCTGATCCTTGATGAGATCCTGCGGAACTGGCTGATGGAGCCGAAGCTGGCCGAAGGTGCGATTGCAGCCATTCAAGAATTGGAAGCCGCTGTTGCTGCCGATCGTCCGTTCGATCTGATTCTGACCGACGCCAACATGCCCGAGGTTGATGGCTTCACTCTGGTGGAAGAATTACGCCGCCGTCCGGCCCTGGCTGGGCATGTCATCATGATGCTGACTTCGGGCGGGCATGCGGATGATCTCACGCGGTGTGGAGCGCTGGGCATTGCGTCGTATCTCATCAAACCTTTGAAGCAGTCCGAACTGTTCGACGCGATTGTGGAAGTGCTCGGAGTAAGCGATGTCGAAGACACGCAAGCTGAGCACTCCGATCGAGCGACGCGACATTCACGGTCACTCAATGTGTTGCTTGCTGAAGACAGCAAGGTGAATCAGAAGCTGGCGATCGCGTTGCTGCAGAAGTGGGGGCATCATGTTTTAGTGGCGAACAATGGACTGGAAGCTGTTCGAGCTGTCGAAGCGGGTCGGTTTGATGTCGTGCTGATGGACGTGCAGATGCCCGAATGCGATGGCCTGCAGGCGACTCAATTGATTCGCCAATTCGAAAGTCAGTCAGGCTCGCATGTGCCGATCGTGGCCATGACGGCGCATGCGTTGAAGGGCGACGAGGAACGCTGCCTCTCTGCGGGAATGGATGCCTATCTGACGAAGCCCATTCGTGCTCCGTTGCTGTTCGCGAAGTTGGCTGAGATCTGTGACAGCGCCGCGCCGACTAATGATTCCGAGTCTCGCACGGCGGTCGCTGCCCTTTCACCTGCGGCGAACGTGCCGATAACGAACTCGACTGACGTTGGTCGCGATCAAGCTCCGGCTGTGCCGTTGATAGATTGGCTCGGTGCTTTGGAAGTGACGGCGAACGATCGTGAGTTGTTGCGCGAGATCGCTGCGGCTGTCTTAGAGGAATGTCCGCAACTCTTTGAGCAACTAGATGCGGCGATCGCGAAGCAAGATTCACAGTCAGCTCGTCGCGCCGCGCACACGATTCTGGGCAACATGCGGGCGATCAGCGCTGCGACTCCAATGAATCAAGCGATGACCGTTGAATCGCTCGCGAAGAGCGGGAACTTCCATGAGATCGCCGAGCCGTTGGCCGTCCTGCGAGGACTTGTGCAACGAGTCTATGTCGAGATTCACGAGTACCTGATCTGATCCGATTTCATGGCTGCGCGGTGAAGACGAGAGAACCGCTGAGGAACGCTGATGGGACGCTCATAAGGCGGGGGCGAGTCTCTTGAGCGCCTCAGCGATTTGTCGGAACGATGCCGGTCGGTTGGAGCACTTGGCGCGATCGAATTGCGATCGTCTCCACCCGATTGAAAGCCTGGTGGCGGCTTCGTAAGGTGCCACTCGATTCGAGCCCAACCAGTGACTCGCGAACGTCGCGAGTGTGTGAAGACGCCGGAAGCAGGGCTTTCGGCAGTGGCCGTCTTTGATCAGCGCGATCGAAGAGCCTGCGTCGCGACCGCCGATCCGAGTGACTGCGATGATCCTGACGGGGAACGAAATCAAAGCTCAGTTGGGCAAGAACATCATCATCGATCCCTTCGATGAGAAGTTGCTGAATCCCAATAGCTACAACCTGCGGCTGCACAACGAACTGCTCGTTTACGAGGAGATCGTGCTCGACATGCGGCGGCCCAATCGACTGCGTCGCTACACGATTCCCGAAGAAGGCTTCGTGCTGAATCCCAATCAGCTTTACTTGGCCCGAACGATGGAACGCACTGAGACGCATAACCTGGTGCCGCAGATTGAAGGTCGCTCGTCAGTCGCTCGTTTGGGGCTCTTTGTGCATGCCACTCCGGGGCTCGGCGACATCGGCTTCGCGGGTTATTGGACGCTGGAACTCTTTGCCGTACAGCCGGTCAAAATCTATCCCGGAGTGCCGGTCTGTCAGATCTTCTATCACCGGATTGATGGATCGGTTTCTGAGTACAGCAGCGACAAATATCAGAACAACAGCGACATTCAGCCGAGCCTGCTTTACAAGGAATTGCAGGCACGCCGCGATCCTCAAATGCGTTTGTCGTTTGGTCACCAAGAGCAGCTCTGAGTTGAGTACGACGCTGCTTGTCTTGATCGAGTGTTGCACTGCAAGTTCAGCGAGTTGCGGAGCGACTCGCCTACGTAGCTCAGTCGGTCCGCGACTGAGATTCATCGCAAGCCGCCTGGCTCTGGCGTCACGCAGTCTTCGCATCGAGTAGTCTCAGTTGCACTGTCTAAGTTGTTCGGTTTCAACGTCCCCTCAACCATCAATCTCATGACCGTTCAGACTCAAATCGTTCTCAGCAGCCGCAATCGCAAGAAGTCCGCCGAGATCGCGGAGTTACTGGCTCCCCACGGGATTGGCGTGCTGAGTGTCGCGGACTTCCCTCAATGCTCGGAGGTCGAAGAAACGGGACAGTCTTTCGCCGAAAACGCAGCTCTGAAGGCGACGATCATCGCGAAGCAGCTCGGTCAATGGGTGCTCGCTGAAGACAGTGGCATCTGCGTTGATGCACTGGGCGGACGACCGGGAATCCATTCGGCTCGCTACAGCGGCGAAGGTGCGACGGACGAGTCCAACAACGCCAAGCTTTTAGACGAGCTAACTGGGTTGCCCGACGAGAGACGTGGTGCGTTTTATGTTTGTCATGCCTGCGTCTCTGATCCGACCGGTGTTGTGAGGTTGGCGGTGGAGGCGACTTGTCGAGGTCGCATCACGGATCGGCCGCGGGGAAGCAACGGCTTCGGATACGACCCTTACTTCTTGATTCCCGAATACCATCAAACTTTTGGTGAGCTGGGAGTCAGCGTGAAGCGGCAGCTCAGTCATCGCGCTCGGTCCTTTCAGCGACTGGTGCCTCAATTGGTTGCGCTGTTGCATTCGTTGAGCAATGGTTGATCGGGATGGACTGGCCCGTTGGCAACGCTTCGCTCAGTCGACAGACTCCGTGGCCTACGAAAGCATGTCGCTGAACATGTTCCAATTCGCGGCTCGCGCCGCAGTCTCATAAGGTTTTTCGACGATGAGCGAACTCGTCATCAATTGTCCGAAGTGCGGCAAAGGGCTGAAGCTCCGCGACCGATCAAAGCTCGGCAAGAAGGCGGGCTGTCCGAAGTGCAATCACACTTTCGTGCTGCAAGTGGCTGAAGAAGGCGAATCGGAAGAAGAGATCCAATTCGAGCTCGCCCAAGAGTCCAGCCAGATGCAAACGATGGTTGGAACCGGTGCTCGTTGGATTCCAGATGAGCCCGCAGCTGCGCCAGCGCCGGCAGCGGCGAAAGGTTCGAAGGCTCGCGCAGCCCGACCCGCACCAGCTCCTGAACCAGAACACGATTCGATTCCTGATGAGGAGTTTGATGATGCTCCGCCATCGCGCGCGGCCAAGCTGCAGAAGAAGCAGATGCCCAAGCTGCCGTCGATCAAGCTCAGCCGCAAACAACGCACGCGTTTGATCTCCGCTGTGGCCACAGTGCTCGTGATCGGTATTGCAATTTGGGCTGTGATGAATTCGGCCGACTCCAAGCCGGTGAAGAAAGGCAAGAAGTCGAAAACACCGGCTGTCGCCAAAGCCGAAGAATCGAAGGGCGATGTCGAATCGGGTGGTGAAGAGACCACGGAAGCGGCCTCGGCTGCAGAAGAAAAACCGATCAACTTGTGGGGCTTGCCGATGGGAGCGCGAGTGATCGTTAGCTTGCGACCCGCCGAACTTTGGGAGTCTCGCAGTAAGGGTGAGGAAGTTCGTTATTGCCTCGGACCATTTGGCGTGTGGGCCGAGAAGGAGTTGAAGACGCTCGGACGCGGTGATCTTTCCAAGATTGAGCACATGCTCGTCGCGTTCATCCCTGGTGTGGTGGGCGAGCCTCCGCAGGTCGCGGCGGTGGTGCGGTTCAAGGCCGACATCGCAAACTCTCAATTCATCAATGACTACGGCGGGAACCGCTCTGATAACTTTGGTTATCCGGTTTACGTGAATGACCAGGTGGCTTACGTGCGGAAGCCCAATGATTTGCGAACGATCGCGGTGTTTCCGACTCAGTTCGCTCAGGAAGTTGCTCAAGCAGCTCAGCAACCAATCGGCCAATCAGACGGTATCGACGCATTGTTACCAAAGACCGACGAAGCGCGGCATTTGACGGTGATCTTTGAACCGCGAGCCGTCCGTCGACATCACGAAAAGATGTTTGAGCCGCGATTGCATCCGCTCATCAATCAAGCCATGGATTGGTTCAACGACGAAGAAATTGAGACCGTCGTGTGGTCGATGCATTTTGGCAAAGAGAAGTTCGACTCGAAGATTCTGATGCGCAACTTTGCAGGCTTCAGCGAGCCTCGTTTGGACAAATCGATGCGCCAAAAAGTGAAGGACTTGCCGTTTGATCTTTGGAAGAAGGTTGTCGACAAGATGAACCCGACGATTGCTGGTCATCGTCAAATCATCGGTCGTTTTCCCGCGATGGCTCAGATCTTTGCGAAGTCAACCAAAGGTGGAATTGGCACTCGTTACACGCTTCTAGAGACCTCTCTTCCAGAGCGTGCTGCACCGAATTTAGCACTCGGTGGATTGCTCACTTGGGACCAAAGCTTAGTGACTGACTTCAATGCTGGTCCGTCGAAGTCTGCAGGTGGCGAAGAGAAGCTTCCCGATCTGATCGCCGATCGTTTGAAGAAGAAGATCGACATCGAGTTCGCTCGCGCCCCACTCCAGGATGCGTTCAAGTACATCGCCGAAGAATGCAAGGTCGGACACGACATCGACGGCGACGCTCTCAAGGACAAGGGCTACACGAAGAACATGCCGCAGACATTCACGATGCAAGACACTGGTTTTGCCGCGATCAAGAAGATCATTTCGGCTTATCCCGACATGTGCTTAGTGATCGACGAGAGTAAGAAGGAGTTCATCATCACGACGGTGAAGTTTGCTGATGCCAAGAAATTGGAAGTCTACGAAATCAAATAAGGACTTTAATCACAAAAGTGGTCGAGTCCGATTTCTGTGCTTCACGATGAGTGCTGATTTGGTTTCAGCTTCTGCGCCGACCTCGTAAGCGCGAGCCGTAAGTCATGAATGATCGCCCGGCTGAAGCACTGATTTGTCCGGCCTGCCGCACTCGATTGCGTGTGGCGGAAGACTTAACTGAAGCGACAACTCCCTGCCCGGAGTGTGGCCAGATGCTGTGTATCAGCCTGGTCCGGCGAGAAGCGTTATGCGTCCCAACGTCGGCTGCTCAGAAGTCCGAAATCCACCGGAAGTTGCTGACCGAGTTTCTAGTTCTTCTGACGCGACATCGAATTGGGCTTTCGACCTTCGCAGCATCCTTGGCGGCATTGAGCAGCCTCTTGTTGTTGCCACGCCCAAGCTCGGAGTCTTCAATATCGGATGTAGCAAATCTTCCAGAGGTAATGCATTCCCGTCTGGTCGGAGTTGACGACAACGAATTGACGAATGGGCCTGACGGCGAGATCTCATTGGCTGCCCCGCCCGTGATCGTACGCGAGAAGGCTGCGGTCGAATCGTTGAGTCCAGAACGCGCGACTCAAGTGATGCCATTCATTCAAAGAGTCGACGTCGCGGTGGCTGTTGATCCGCCACCGGTGCCCGAATCGAGAACAGCACTGCAAATCGAAGACGGCGTCGCGTTGGCCAACGCTCAACAGATCCCGGTTGACCAACCCTCTCAAGGTCCAAGTCGACCTGAGTTATTGCAAATGGCATTGAGGCAGCGATTCGTGAGCTATCAAGTCCCTGCGAAAACCTCGCTGCGGAACGTCATTCGCGACCTCAATGAGTTAGCAAATGGCCTCATCGAGATTGATGAGAAGGTCTCTGCTGATGCTCTGAAGCGGCCCGTTTCGATTTCTCTCAACGATGCAACTTTGCTTGAAGTCTTAGAAAACGTTGCGACCGCTTCGTCTCTCAAAATCTCCGCCAATGACGAAGCAATTCGAATCCACGATTAGCTGAGCTATCGTGCTAACCAGGTCGAGTTGCGTGACTTGTTGTGGTGGGTTGGCTCGTGCAACTTGGACGACTTAGCCATCACGCGACATTTGTGATTGCCTATGTCATATGAAACAGAGAGACGAAGATGGAGTTGCCTGAAGCGGTAGATGTGATCGCGGTGGGAGCGCATCCGGATGATGTTGAGATCGCAGTTGGCGGTACGTTGGCAATGCTGGTGAAGCAAGGTTATCGCGTCGGAATTGTGGACCTGACCGACGGCGAGCCGACGCCGGGTAGTCCCGGCCCCGAAGTACGTTTGGCTGAAGCTCGACGTGCGGCTGAGATTCTTGGAGTTCATTTTCGAGAAACTTTGGATCTCCCGAATCGCCGGTTGTTCGACTCGTTCGAAAGTCGAGTCGCGTTGGCCAAGGTACTCCGTAAGTACAGACCGAAAATCGTTCTTGGCCTATGGGGAAAGACGCCGCTCGCTTCTCCAGATCATTGGCAGGCCTCTCAGATTACAGATGCCGCTGTTTTCTACGCTCGACTGACCAAGTGGGACGATCAGTTCGACAACTGGCCGGTTCATGTTGTGAGCAAGCAACTGTGGTACTCGCTGGGATTTTCAAACATTCAACCGCCAACAGGTGCGGGTCACTTCGTTACAGACATCACAGGCTCTCTCGACCAGAAGTTGGCATCGATTCGAGCCTATGAGACACAATTCCCTCCGGCGAAAGACCGCGTCTTCCGACTAGTCGAAAGTCAGGCGCGTCTCTACGGTACGAGCGCGGGCTTTGATGCGGGAGAACTTCTCATCAGTGCGACGACGATTGGTGCCACTGATCTCGTCAAGACCGTGCTGCCTTGAACTACTTGCCCTCTGGCCGCGAAATATGCCCAGCCTTCAGTTTGGATCCTTAAGCGTCGTGGGGAACTATCGTGAGAACAACGAGGATGCAGTCTTCGTTGATCCGAATGGTCGCTTTTTTATCGTCGCAGATGGTATGGGCGGGCAAAGTGCCGGAGAGAAGGCGAGTGCTCTGGCGACGGAAATTGTCCCGCGCCGACTGGCTCAGTTGATCAACTTCGACTCCGACAAGTCCGAGGCAGTGAAGAAGTCCATCGACCGCGCGGTGGGTGAGGCCAACTCCGAGATTTTGGCCCTCAGCGAACTGGATTCCAACTTCCACAACATGGGTACCACCATTGTGTTCTTGGTGGCCGTCGCAGGAAAGTTCTATGTGGGTGGAGTCGGTGATAGTCGTGTTTATCTCCTGCGAAAGGGCAAACTTCAGCAACTAACGACTGACCATTCGCTGACCCAAGCCCTGGTCGATGCAGGAACAATTTCGCCTGAGGAGGCTGCGACGCATCGCTATCGGAATGTTCTGTATCGCTATCTCGGATCGAAAGAAGGCGGGACCGGTACTGATGCAAAAGAAGTTGAATCGCAGGCAGGCGATCGATTCGTGTTGTGCTCAGATGGCGTAAGTGATGGGCTCAAAGCGGATGGAATGAAAGACGTCCTGTACGCCCAAAAAACTGCTCAAGCTGCAGCGGAAGCTATCGTTCAAGCGGCATTAACCGGCGGGTCTCGTGACAACGTGTCGTGCGTTGTCGTCAATGTGGGCTGATTTGGAGTTTCTGCTCCGCGTCGATTCTCGCTTTTTCGGCCATGACACAGTTTGTTTCAACGCTGAATTCAAGAAACGCCTAGCGTGACAGATGCACGAGGAGAGAATGCGTCGCGAATTATGTGCGCAATCGAAGGTTGCAGGGCTATTGCCTCCTGAAGTCATTGTTGAGAAATCCCGTATTTCATTAGGCAGACGCAGTCTCGATGCAGCACAGGCTCTGATTCAGGATAGCGTGTTCCTTAATAGAGAATGTGACGAACTAGGTTAGTGGGCTGCCCAAGGAAATCACTGAGATGCTCCGAGGGCTCGAGAGTACCGGCGCGTAATCGAAAAAATGAACGTGAGGTTGAAACCTCTTCTCGCGGTTTTAGTAAGCGAGCAGCACTTCCAAGACTGTCGCGATTCCATCTTGCGTGTCGAATTAGCGAATTGCGTTCGACCGATTGACCTCGGATTCCAAAACAGGTCGTCAGCCGTTTTCTGGTCCCTTGTTCCATTCGCTATTGATATCAGACATTCCGCTGGCAAACGCGAATCGAATTCCACATAACGTCGCCGAACAAATGGGTTTAGAGCGATGTGTCGAACACGGAAAAATAGGAATCGAGTGGTTTGACAACTTGAAGGCGATTCCTAAGATCCCGCTCGTCGCAGGCCGATCGAAGGGTCGCCTGGCAGACATCGATCTTTGAAAACCGAAGTTGAAGACCCTGTTATTGATTCAGCCTAATCTTGGAGTGATCCAAGATGGTTAAAGTGAACTGCGACAAAAACGT
>OMIV01000187.1 GCA_900299185.1 Planctomycetaceae bacterium | reverse complement strand
TTGCAAACTGGGCCACTCGCGAACGTGTCGCTGGCTCGGTTCGCTTGCGGGGGCCTCGGCGGAGTGCTCATGCCATTTTTCTTACAGAGCCTGCTTGATCAACCAGCAACAGGACAAGCCGTTGTCCGAGTTGTCGTGATGACGATGCTGTTTGGTGCCTGCGTCATCGGAGAGCTGCTGGAGCGGTATCTGTTCTTTGCCGCTGTCGCCGCGCCGCGCATGCCGGGTTCGCTGAGGCGATAAGCGGCGTGTGCTGCAGGCGTGAAAAATCATGGGACGTATAGGACGTATGCGACGCATGAGAATGATGAAAGAGTTGTCGTTGCATGCTTCCCATTTTCATTCGTCCCGGTTGTCTCATACGTCCCATTGAATGCCGTCTTGGGATCATGCGTTCTTAAGGCTGAACTATGTCGCTACTGCATCGCACATCGGGGCCGTTGACACGGGAGTTATTGCTACAGCCGAGCGGCTTTGGGCTCGGACAACTGCCGGCGCGACTGAAGCCCGAAGCGACAACGAGGACCGTATGCGGGTACTGCTCGACGGGCTGCAATCTCAACGTGCATTTGCAAGACGGGCAGGCGGTGTCGCTGTCGCCGACGACCGAGTATCCGGTCAATCTCGGAATGGCTTGCCCGAAAGGATGGGAAGCACTGACGGTGCTCGATGCTCCCGATCGAGCGACGACGCCGTTGCTCCGCGATGCAAACAGCAAGCTGCAGCCGACCTCATGGCGCACGGGGGTGATGACGTTTGTCGAACGCTTCAAAGCGATTCAGGAGAAGCACGGCAAAGAGTCCGTCGCCTTCATCAGCACCGGTCAGATCCCGACTGAGGAGATGGCGTTTCTGGGCGCGCTCGCGAAGTTCGGAATGGGCATCAAGCACGGCGACGGCAACACGCGGCAGTGCATGGCGACGGCGGTCGTCGCGTACAAGCAAGCTTTCGGCTTCGACGCTCCGCCCTATACCTATCAGGACTTTGAAGAGTCCGATGTCATCGTGCTCGTCGGCAGCAATTTGTGTCTCGCGCATCCCATCATGTGGGAGCGAGTCATGCGCAATCCGCATCGGCCCGAGATCATCGTCGTTGATCCGCGCATGACCGAGACCGCGATGGCAGCGACTCAGCATCTGCCACTCGCTCCGAAGTCGGATTTGGATTTGTTCTACGGCATCGCACGGATCCTCATTGAACGCGATTGGCTCGACGACCGATTCATCGCTGAGCACACAACGGGCTTCGATGAGTTTCGCCAGTTCGTGCAGGCATACTCGATCGAGCATGTCACGATTGCTACAGGACTTTCGAAAGAAGTCATTGAGCGGTTCGCTCAAACGATTCACGAAGGCAAGCGGGTGTCGTTTTGGTGGACGATGGGCGTGAATCAGAGTCATCAAGGAGTGAGGACCGCGCAGGCATTGATCAATCTCGCGTTGATGACGGGGAACATCGGCAAGCCCGGCACCGGAGCGAACTCGATCACCGGTCAGTGCAACGCGATGGGCTCGCGACTCTTCAGCAATACGACATCGCTGTTAGGCGGTCACGACTTCGCGAACGCGGCGCACCGCGAGAAAGTCGCAACGACACTGGGCATCGACCCGAGCGTGATTCCGACTGAGGCATCATGGTCGTATCACGAGATCCTCGAAGGCGTGCTGCGCGGGAAGATCAAAGGCTTGTGGGTGATCTGCACGAACCCGGCGCATTCCTGGATCAATCAAAGCCACTGCCGAGAGATCTTGGAGCGGCTTGATTTCTTAGTCGTGCAAGACATGTACTCGACGACCGAGACGGCTCGGGAAGCGGACCTCGTTTTGCCCGCCGCCGGATGGGGCGAGAAGGACGGCAGCTTCATCAACTCCGAGCGCCGCATCGGTGTGATCAAGAAGGTAAAGAAAGCTCCCGGTCAGGCACTGTCGGACTTCGCGATCTTTCGCTCGATCGCAGAAGCTTGGGGCTGCGGCGCGATGTTCCGCGATTGGACTTCTCCGTCAGCCGTGTTCGAGATCATGAAGAAGCTGTCACGCGGGCAGCCGTGCGACATCACCGGCATCCGCGACTACGCACACGTCGAAGCTGAAGGCGGCATTCAATGGCCGCTTTCAGAGGCAGATGTTTCGGCCACCCTACAAGCACAACGCCGCCTCTTTGCTGACGGCCGCTTCTATCACGCGGACGGTCGCGCGAAGTTCTTGTTCGAAGTCCCACGCCCGATACCCGAAGGACCAAGCGATCGTTTTCCGTTCGTCTTGCTGACCGGGCGAGGTACCGCGTCGCAATGGCATACTCAAACTCGAACGTCTAAGTCCGACGTGTTGAGAAAGCTGTATCCCGCCAGAGTCTACGTGGAGATCAATCTGGCTGACGCCCGAAGGAGTGGGATTAAGTCTGGCGATCGTGTGAGAGTGACATCACAGCGCGGCAACTTGGAAGCCACCGCATTTGTGACCCCGACTCTGCAGCGGGGGCAGGTCTTCATCCCGATGCACTACGAAGAATGCAACCGCCTGACCGATGCGGTGTTCGATCCGTATTCCAAACAGCCGTCATACAAGGCGTGTGCCGTGGCTCTGACGACGCTCGGCGGAGCATCGCTACAACCGACACGATCCGCATGACTCGCCTGATGCTTCTGTGCCCCGTGTTCTTGGAACGAACTCGGCAGCTTTCCTAATCCCTACCTCCGAGAGCGACCTAAGTTTTGGGTGTCGGGGTCCACGGGACTCTTCAATCAGGACTAGGACGCGCCAGGAACAATGGGAGTAGGGCGATGTTAGTGCTCAGCCGAAAGAAAGACGAAAAGATCGTGATCGGTGACAATATCTCCATCATGGTTGTGGAGATTCGAGGCGACAAAGTGCGGTTGGGCATTGAAGCCCCGCGCGACGTCTCGGTTCATCGACGAGAAGTCTACGACGCGATTAAGCGTCGCGAGACTGAAGGTATTCCGTCCGAGGAAGCGGCTGAATCAGCGGCGTCCTAAGCCGTATGAACTCTGATCAGCAATGTCTCGATCGTGGGTAATCCAAGTCGAGATTTCGAGCAGCAATTTCTGAGAGCCAGCGCCCATGCGCTGGCTCTTGGCATTTTTGCGGCCATCAAGTTTGCGTTGATCGAGTCTTCTTCCTCTACGCAGCCTGCGACGAGTCTCACCTCAGTATGCCGAAGTACGGGAAGTTCAAACACTCGGCCGTGTTGCTTCCATCATGTGGAGCAGGGCGGCGGAGTTCTTTGAGCTATCGCATCGACATCGGCTTGCCGATAGCATCTCGAACCACTTGGGATGAGTGCCCGTTTTTTATTTTCGATCGATCGAGGATGAGTCCATGAGCCGTCAGAAAACCGCTTGTTTGGGACCGGTAACACGACGCGAATGCCTGGCCGCTGGCGCCTTGGGGCTGGGTGGCTTTGCTCTGCCGGACTTGTTTCGCCTGCAAGCATTGGCC
Source organism: Planctomycetaceae bacterium (assembly GCA_900299185.1). Classification (GTDB taxonomy): domain Bacteria; phylum Planctomycetota; class Planctomycetia; order Planctomycetales; family Planctomycetaceae; genus AM-0621. The sequence goes on along the minus strand of OMIV01000187.1, from coordinate 21,581 downwards.
AACGAACGCGGGCAAGAAGTGGATTCAGACACGTCCGTAATATTCGTGTGGCTGCCTGGTGGGCCGCCACATATGGACATGTACGATATGAAGCCCAAAGCTCCTTCGGATTATCGAGGAGCTTTTAATCCGATCCCGACCACTGTGCCTGGATTGGATGTTTGCGAGTTGATGCCGCAGCACGCCAAGTTGGCTCATCAATACAACGTCGTGCGGTCGGTCTGTCACACGTTTGCTGATCACGGTGGCGGCCACAAACGCATGATGACGGGACGCATCCCCGCGACTCCGGTCGACACCGTTAACGATGCTCCCTGCACTGGTTCCATCGTGGCCAAGGTGCGTGAAGGCATCGATCGAGGTATTCCAAACTACATTTCGATGAATCCTGGCGGACGCGTTAACGACGTGTTCGCTCAAGGCCCGGCCTATCTCGGTCAGGCTTATCTGCCTTTCAATGTGGAAGGTGATCCGACGACGCCTCGATTCAACGTACCGAACATTGCTCCAACGGGCACGAGTGCCGAGCGTGTTGATGATCGGATGAAGTTGCTGTCGGGATTGGATCGCATCGAGCGGCAAATGGACGGTGCCGGAGTCATGTCGTCGATCGACAAGTACCAACAGCGAGCGGTGAGCATGTTGTTGAGTGATCGAGCGAAGAAGGCGTTCGATCTGTCGCTCGAACCAGAGACCGTTAGAGATCGTTATGGGCGGCACTGCTGGGGACAGCGAGCCTTGATGGCACGGCGACTCGTTGAGGCCGGAGTCAGTTTTGTCTCCGTCGTGATGGAGAACCCCTATCAGTCGAACGTCCCGTGGTTGAAGCAGGGCGTTTACAACTGGGACTCCCACGCCGTCAACTGCCACATTTGGGACGACCTGCAAGTGCGACTGCCGATTTACGATCAAGCGGTCATGGCGCTGATTGATGACGTCTATCAACGAGGTCTCGATAAGAAGACGCTGATTCTCGTGACTGGCGAGTTCGGACGTACGCCGCGCGTGGAGAATTCAATTGGCACTCAGACCGGAGTGAAGCAGCCCGGTCGAGATCACTGGCCGCAAGCGATGTCGATGATTTATGCCGGTGGCGGAATGCAAACTGGTCAGGTCATTGGATCGACGAATTCCAAGGGCGAGCACCCTGCGGATCGTCCGCTGACTCCAAACGATGTTTGGGCGACCGTGTATCGACATTTGGGGATCGACTACACGATGGCGTTCCCTGATCGCCGTGGCCGTCCTATGCCGATTCTTCCGTTCGGCGAACCGATTCCCGAATGTTTGCGAGCGTAGTTTTTCTGACACGCTTTCAGTCATCTTCGAAGCCAGGCGACTCAGACGCAGACCAACTGCGGCGAGTCGGCTGGCTTCGCTGCTTAAGGGCTCTTCGCTATCGTCGCTGCCTGGTGAAGGCCCTCTTGCGGCAGTTTTCTGACACTGTGCGCCATTCGCCAAGTTCTCTTCAGCAAAGCATCGAGCATGTCTTCGGCAATCGGCGCGTCGGCTGTTTCTCTCGCAGATACACGTTCCAAACTTCAGGCATTGGCCAGCAATCTGCGGACGGTGATTCATGGCAAAGACGAGAACATCGAAGTGCTGATCATCGCCATGTTGGCTGGCGGTTCGGTGTTGATGGATGACGTGCCGGGAGTCGGAAAGACGACTCTCTGTAAAGCGATGGCTCGGTCCATCGACGCGACATTTCATCGTGTGCAATTCACTCCCGATCTGCTGCCATCCGACATTCTCGGCGCGTCGATCTACAACCCGGTGGATGGGACGTTCCGATTTCGCGAAGGGCCGATCTTTACGAACGTGTTGCTGGCTGACGAAATCAATCGGGCATCACCGCGTACTCAGTCAGCTCTGCTTGAAGCGATGAGTGAGTCGCAGGCGACTATCGAGGGCGTTTGTCACACGTTGCCGTCGCCGTTCTTTGTTTTGGCGACTCAGAACCCGATCGACTTTCACGGAACCTATCCGTTGCCTGAAGCTCAGCTCGACCGGTTTCTGGTGCATATGAATCTGGGTTATCCAGATCCTGAGACCGAGGTCGACATTCTCTTTTCTCAGGCGACGGAGCATCCCTTGTCGGCTCTCAAGCCGGTGCTCAATCGAGATGAAATCAACTCGCTCCAAGCGGCCGTTCGGGCAATGCACGTTGATCGCAATGTTGGGCGATACGTCGTGGAGTTGGTGAAGCGAACTCGTGAAGACTCGCGACTCAAGTTAGGCGTTAGTCCTCGCGGATCATTGATGCTGTTTCGCGCGGCTCAAGCTGCCGGCTTCGTCGCAGGGAGAGACTATGTCTTGCCGGACGACGTTCAGCGAATGGCTACGTATGTGTTGGCGCATCGCCTCGTGCTGACGTCAACGAGCAAGTATGGCAGCGTTGATAAAGTTGATGTTGTGCGTGAGCTGCTGAAAGCAGTCATGGTTCCGACGTAGGCATGTTGGCGACAACAGGTCGTTCTCTTCGAAGGAGTGTTTCTGATGAATCGCTGGATCGCGAAGCTAGGGGTTGGAATGAGTCTGGCTTCAACAGTCATGGCAACAGATGAAGTTGTGCCACACGTTGTGCTTGGAATTCATGGAGGATTGGGTGTCGACAAGAAAGACATGACTCCTGAGTTGGATAAGCGAGTGCGTGCAGGGCTCGAAGCGGCTTTGCGTGCTGGCCAACAGCGAATCAAGGATGGCAGTCCTGCTCTCGATGCTGTTGAGGCGGCGATTCGCGTGATGGAAGACGATCCAACCTTTAACGCGGGGAAAGGGGCCGTCTTCACTCATGAACTCAAGAACGAACTCGATGCATCGGTCATGGACGGTAAGACGAAAAAGGCCGGTGCTGTGGCTGGAGTGACAACGATCAAGAATCCCATCACTGCGGCGCGAGCGGTCATGGAGAAGTCGAAGCACGTCATGCTGATCGGGCCGGGAGCGGAAGTTTTTGCAAAGGCTCAGGGCTTAGAGATTGTGGACCCGTCTTACTTTCGAACCGAGCATCGTTGGAAAGCCATTCAAGAGATCCTCAAGCAAGAAGCCGAAGACAAGAAGCGGAGCGACGCTGGGCCGTTGTTGCCGAAAGTCCCCGAGTACTTCGGAACTGTCGGTGCCGTGGCTCGTGATAAGGACGGCAACTTAGCGGCCGGTACTTCCACGGGCGGCATGACAAATAAGTCCTTCGGGCGAGTGGGAGATTCCCCAATCATCGGTGCTGGGACTTACGCAGATAACTCTGCCGCAGCGATTTCCTGTACTGGCCACGGCGAGTACTTCATTCGTTATTCGGTCTCTCACGAGATCGTCGCGCAGATGAAATATAAACCGACGACGAGCAAGGCTGCTGCGGAAGATGTCATCAACCGACAGCTCAAGGAAGCCGGTGGAGAAGGTGCAGCCATCGTGCTCGACAAAGATGGAAACTTCACAACGGCCTACAACAGCGAAGGGCTTTATCGAGCTTGGTTGACCTCTGACGGCAAGATCCAAGTTCGCATCTTCGAGAAGTAGCCCAGCGGCTCTTAGTCACCCAAAGCAATCGACAGCTTGCTGATTTCAGACAGCCTGCCGAAATCGTCGCGGAGTTCGGACTATGTCAGACTTGCTCCACGACGATTTCGACAAGTTGCAAGGCACGGCTTCGTGTGTGGCATCTCTTACACCGACGCGAAGAGGTCCATTGCCGCCTGACCTTTGCCGTCTTCGGTCGCATAGAACGGCCGCTTTTCGACTTCGAAGACAGTCTTCGGACTGATGCCCATCGCCGTGAAGATGGACGCGTGCAGATCGGTGACGGTTAGCGGATTCTTGATCGCTAAGAAGGGACGCTCGATAGCCGTCTCTCCGAATAGCGCTCCTTTCTTGACGCCGCCGCCCCAAGTCATGACGCACGAGCCACCAGTGAAGTGACGATGCTGTCCGTAGTGCTTGATGTCCTGCATGACGTCGACACGTTCGGTGGCTTGATCGCCTGCATTCGATCCTGGCCGTCCTTCAATAAGCATGTCGCGGCTAAACTCGCTGGCGAGGATGACTAACGTGCGATCCAGAAGTCCGCTGGCTTCGAGGTCCAAAATCAACTGAGCGATCGGTCGGTCGATCTCTTGCTTCATGCGCTTCAAGGTTGTGTGACCGTTGGCATGAGTGTCCCAATGCAGGAACGGGACGTATTCGGTGGTGACCTCAACGTAACGAGCTCCAGACTCAACCAATCGTCGCGCGAGCAAGCAGCCTCGACCGAAACGCCCTGTGTCGTACTTCTCGTAGCTCTCTTTGGGTTCGAGCGTGATGTCGAACGCAGCTCGTTCCTTGGCGCTCAGCAGGCGATAAGCGTTGTCCATCGAACGTAGCATGGACTCTTGCTGGTAATCGCTGAGGAATTCACGGCGCGGCGATTGATCGATCAAGCGTCGGAAGAGCTTGTTGCGGTTCTCAAACCGACCGGGCTCCATGCCTTTGGGCGGTCGGACGGATGCGGCAGCCTCTTCAGGAAAAGGCAAATTCATGGGACCGAACTCGGTTCCAAAGAAACCCGCTGTCGTGAAGGCTTTGAGTTCCTCTTGCTCTCCCACTCCCTCAAGGCGCTGCCCGATATTGATGAACGGCGGCATGATCGGGTTCTTTGGTCCCAAGACTTTTGCCATCCAAGCGCCGATGTGCGGGCAGGCAACGGTCTGAGGCGGGACATAGCCGGTGTGCCAGTGGTATTGGTGCCGCGAGTGCAAGATGTGTCCAAGGTCGGGCAAGACATGCGACCTAATCAGGGTTCCGCGATCCATCACCTTGGCGATGTTTTCGAGCCCTTCCGTGATCTTGATGTTGTCGACCACGGTGTCGATTGCCGGGAAGGTGCTTTCGACGGCCTTGACCTCTACTCCTTTTTCAAACGGCACATACTTTTTCGGATCGAACGTGTCCGGGGCGGCCATTCCTCCACCCATCCACAGCACGATTACGGAGTCGGCTCGTGCCTTGGGATGCTCGATGGCTTCGCCCGTTGGGGCGGCTGAAATGAGTCGCGGTTCGCCCATCATCAGCGTCGCGGTCGTGGCGGCGGCCATCTGACGGAGAAAGTCTCGACGAGCTTGTTGTTCAAGGAAAGTTGTGGTCTGCATGGGAATCGTCTCCAAGACGTTTGGATGTAACGCTGTGACGCACTTTTCTTCGAACAAGATGTTTCGAGCAACCGTGTGTCGGGGTTGTCCGCAAAAAACAAAACGATGAGACTGCCCATGTGAGCTTGGATTGAAATCCATGTGAATCGTGGCAATTGATGGACAGTTGCCGGACAGAATTCGATTCGCGGTGCCAAAGTATTTCAAATCCAAGTTCCGGGAGTGAATGGATTCAGTAAGAATGACAGCGCCATATCAATTGACTGCTGATGAATCGTCCGGGGCTCGAACGATTGTCGTGGACTTATCGTTGGGGCGTCGCTTCAAGATTGGTCGATTGCCGGGTAACGACGTAGCCATCGCTTGGGACCGAGAAGTCTCTCGTGAGCATGCCGTTGTGGAACTCATCGGAAACGAACTGCATGTTTCCTGTCTTGAGTCGACCCGCAATCCCATCATCTTTGATGAAGCACCTGAGCGAGCCATCATTGTTCGTCGAGGTCAGACGTTTCAAATTGGCCAAACGCAGTTTCGCTTCACGGCACCCGTAGAAGAAATTGTCGCTGCCGAACCGATGGCAGACGATGGAGCGGGTTTTGAAGAAATCGGCTACGACGCCAAGGACGCGCAGCAGTTCAACTATGAGAACATGGCGACTCAAATGTCGCTGCTGCGCGATCTGCCCGAAATGATTTCGTCCGCGAAGTCGGACATCGAACTCGCGCAGATGCTTTGCAAGTTGTTGCTCAACGCTATTCCTCAAGCCTTGGCTGTGGCTGTGGGTGTCTATGACCCAGAGGGCGTTGAAGTTCTCAAGGAATACACTGCGACGCCGAGTAAGCCGGTCAAGCCGCAGATGATGCGCGTTGAAGTGCGCGACGATTACGAAGGGCGATTCATTCCGAGCCGCCGTTTGCTCGGGCGTGCGTTCGCTCAGAACAACGCGACGGTTCATATCTGGGCGGGCGGTGGTACGTCGGGCGTCTTTACGATGGCCGATAACTTGGACTGGGCGTTCTGCGTGCCGGTACCGGGTGAAGCTTGTGCGGGCTGGTGCTTGTACCTGTCAGGGCAGGGCTCCAAGGGTGGAGCAATCATTACCAAGGAAGAGTTGGAGCCTGACGTTCGCTTCACTCAATTGCTGACCCAGTTCATCTCCTCGATTCGTCAGGTTCGTGTGTTGCAGGACAAGCACACGCAACTGAGTTCGTTCTTCTCACCAAAGGTCATCGAGAATCTCACTGGCAGCAGCGACATCTTGGCTCCGTCCGAGCGAGACATCACCGTCTTGTTCTGCGACGTGCGCGGCTTCTCTCGCAAGTCCGAGAAGTACAAAGACGACTTGCTCTATCTGCTGAGTTGCGTGCGTGAAGCGCTGGGCGTGATGACCGATGGCATCCTGAAGTTCGATGGGGCGATCGCAGACTTCCAAGGCGATGCAGCGTTGGGCTTTTGGGGTTGGCCGAACACGTTGAAGGAAGGTGCGATACCCGCTTGCTTGGCGGCTCTGGCGGTTCAGGATGAATTCTTACATCCCGAACGTCACGAAGGCCGGCTCGATGGATTCACGGTCGGAATCGGCGTGGCGCATGGTCGGGCGATTGCGGGGCAGATCGGAACTGCTCAGCAAGCGAAGATCGGTGTCTTTGGGCCTGTCGTGAATCAGGGGTCTCGAATTGAAGGGCTGACTCGCTACTTCGGTGTTTCGATTTGCTTGGACGAGCGAGCTGCCGAGTTCGCCAAACAGCTTCCTCCCGACAAGGCTCGTGTCCGTCGCTTGGCTCGGATTCGGCCCAAGGGCATGGATACGTCGATTCTGGTCAGCCAATTGCTGCCTCCGTATCGCGGCAATACTTCGGGCAGCAGCGATAGTGAGTTCGAGGGCGCGATTGCTCCGACGATCGGAAATCTGAACCGCGCTTCGCTCGAACGAAACTTGGAAGAGCTCGACGCGAACAACATTCCCGATGATCACATTCAGAACTTCGAGACGGTGCTCGACATGATCATCGCGGGCAATTGGGACTCAGCTTTGCCGCTGCTGTACGCGCTGCCTGAAGAGGAGCCCAAAGAGTTCTTGCTCATGCAAATGCTGCGTCACGACAACAAGCCCCCAGCCGGTTGGGATGGCGCCTTCAGCATGTCGGAGAAGTAAATCGGCAGCGCGCTGATCGCTCACGGGATTCCTTTCGAGGTTCGCTGAGTGTTGTCGCTAAACGCCAAGAGCGCGGTGAGTTCTCACCGCGCTCTCAGTGCTTTCGCTCGATGTGGCGATCAGTCGTCCGCGTCTGAGGAATCCTTAATCACGAACCGAGCTTTAAGTCGCGCGACTTCAGAAGCCAGGCCGGCAGTCTTCACGGACTTCAGGACTTCATTGAAGTCTTTGTAAGCCGCCGGGGCTTCGTCCTTCGGGTACTGTCGGCAGTTCGTGAGGATGTCGTCGTTGGCAAACTCTTGATCGACCGTGGCTTGGTCCAGCGTTCGCGTTGCGTGCTTTCGGCCGAGTGCTCGGCCCGCTCCGTGATTCACGCTGTAGCAACTCAACGCCGCACCCTCGTCAGCCACCATGACAGCCGACCCTGCCACCGGATTACCCGGCAGCAAGATGGGATGCCCGGTCTCGGCGAACGGAGTTCCTTGCAGAGCATGGTGCCCCGCTGGGAACGCGCGAGTCGCTCCTTTGCGATGCACCCACGCGACTTTGTTATCGACGATCTCCTTGCGAGCGATGTTGTGGCTGATGAAGTACACAAGCTCGCCCGTGACTTGCGGTCCAAGTACTTCTTGAAACGCTTCCAGAACCAAGGCGTTGATCAAGAGATGATTCACCGTCGCGAAGTTGCAGCCCAATGACATGTCGTCGATGTAGGCATCCGCTTCGGGCGTTCCCAGTGGAGCATGCACCAACTCTTTGTCCTGACCTGGTAACGGAATACCCCACGTTTCAAACAGCGATTGCAACGACTTGAATTGTCCCATCGCCAAGTTGTGCCCAAGTCCTCGTGAACCACAGTGGGACAAGAACGCAACGTGACCATCGTTCAGACCGAAGTTCTGAGCAACTCGCTGTGATCGTTCATTGTCGTCGACATGCACGACCTCGCATTCACCGAAGTGGTTGCCGCCGCCATACGAACCCAGTTGGGTTACCTTGTCATCGAACTTACCGAGGCGACCGTTCTCCAAGAGAAACTGCAGGCGGTTGCCGAGTGCGTCTTGAGTGTCGTCGTGACCAAGATGAAAAGCGTCCTCGCAGCGTTGGGCCCAGTGAGCTGGGATACCGAGAGCCTCACAGACTCCAGCCGAAGCACCTTCAATCACGACTCGCTTACCGAGTTCCGGGTCGACTCGCCGCGACTTCTTGGCGCTTCGCTGGCCTCGTCCGGTCCCTGTTGGAGTTCGTTCGCAAATGGCGTTGATGAGTGCTCGACGCACGGGCTTATCAGCGATGGCCTCTGCGGGGATATCGAATTGGATCAAGCTCATTGAGCATTTGATGTCGACGCCGACTGGTCCCGGATAGATGTGAGTTGGTGAAACCATCACGCAACCGATCGGTGCGCCATAGCCACCATGCGCGTCGGGATTGAGCACCAGCTCGGTAACTCCGGGGGCTCCTCTCGAATTCAATGCTTGCTCGATGCAGGTCGGGTCGAAGCCGCTGCGAATGGCTTCTGTTCCGATCACAGTGATTGGTTTCATGCTTTTGTTGCGAGCCGGCAGGATGGCCGTTGCTTCGCCAGTGGGGATGAAAGGTGACTCTTCCATGTGACTTTCCTTGTGATGTGATGAAGTGAGTTATGCGTTGTGAATGAGTTCTGCGCAGACCGCGAACCCAGTGTGTTGATGCCGTGGAAGAACAACCTCGCGTGGCTGTCGGCTCGTGCGTTTGGGCCTTCGATCGCACGGCGACGAGAGCAGGTTCTTGGTGTGTGTATTACTTCCGTCAGGCTTGTGAAGGATGCGAGTCAAGACCTCGCGAACTTCACTTCTTGCACGCCGACCAACGTGTTGAGTTCCGTGACCATGGCGATCCGGTCCGCATTGGGCTTCAGTCGCACCACGTAGGTGAGGTCCAAGGCCGAGCCTTGTTTGGCTGTCTCTGCTGACTTGAGGTCTTGCGCATCGAGAAACTTCGACAGCACATCGACCAGCAAGGCATCGGGATGTCGCCCCGCCCCGACTCGCACGACCAGCGTTTCAACGATTCCACGTGATGTTCCGAGCTGAGGGCCGCGCCGGAAGGCGAAGGCCGCTGCAGCCACGAAAGGCAAACTCAGCAGAGGCACCAACATCATGCCTGCTCCTACGGCGAGCCCAACGGCGACCGAGAAGATGACGAAGGCGGTGTCTCGCGTGTCTTCAACGACCGTTCGAAATCGAACGATCGCCAGTGAGCCAACCAAACTAAACGCTCGAGCGACACTGTTGCCGATCGCCATCGTCACCATCGCGATGATGATGGCCAGCAGCACCAACGTCGGCGTAAGGCTGGTAGCCTCGCCGTGGTCGGGCCGCCGCGTCAGTCGATAGATCCCCGCTGCCAGCCCTCCAAAGAGCATCGCTGCTCCCAGTCGAATCAACAGCGTGACTGCATTGAGTTCCGCGTCGGTCGTAACGGCGTCGTTTAACCATTCGGGCATATTGAGTGCTTCTGCATAAGTCTGTTGGTGCGAGATCGAATCACTCTCGTGACCTTAAGAACTTCGACTCGCGATCCCAAGGTCCACTTGCAGATCGCTCGCTTGGAAGCGTTGTGTCTGAGGTGCTGCGACTGCTCATGTTGAACCACATCCGACAACGAGAGTTGTGAAACACTGCTCTACCAACTGAGCTACAGCCCCGCGTTGAAATGCGATTCGATGATGAACCGCATTCGGATTGGAGCTGATGGGACTCGAACCCACGACCTGTAGTTCCACAGGCATTTGTCTGGATGATTTGGCTCAAACAGCAACGAGATTCGACGAGACGTTTCTGAGCTATGGCCTGTTGCCAGACCACCGAGTGTCGAACTCGGGACCTCTCGCTTTCGCGAGCGCTCTACCATGTAGTCCCATCTGCATTTGCTGGTTGTCTTCCCTGGAGTGCTCTGGCTCGACAGAGCCCTCCGACTGAGTGGCACAGCGCTGTCTCAAACGAGTGACAGCGATCACCAGTTGTTGCTCTCTAACGAAGTCTTCTTTGTGGACGCTTTGCGTTGACGGCCAATTGCGGACCTCATCGTGATCCACATGCCGCTGAGTCGGAGGGCTCCGTCGAGCCGGAGCACTCCAAGTTAAAGACCTCGCAACGACGAAGGTGACGAAACGTGTTACGTGTGCGTCCTCTACACCACGCCCCATCGTTGTTGAATTGGGGCGACGGGAGTTGAACCCGCTCTTCGTCCTAATGAGGGATGTAGTTCCGTCGGCATTCGTTGCGATGTTTTTCAAAAACCAGCAGCGACGAGAGGCGTGAAACAGCAGTGCTTTCGCACTATCCGGCGCTCGATCCATTGAGCTGCTCCTGTCTTGCGACAGGAGACGGGATTCGAACCCGCAACCTCCGGATCCATGTAGTTCCACAAGCATTCGCTGCTGGTGTTTTCGTTGCTTAGCTCACTTGCTGCTTCAGAACCGAGGTAACAATGGCTTGCGCATCCAGGACTCGTGAAGAAGTGAGACGAAACTTGGGAATCGCTCGTCCGTCCTTCCATGCGATTGATCGCCAGAGTGCCAACACTCCTGTTCCCTGACTCGCAAATTCCGTTCGTCGCAATGACTCGCGGACGTATGTCAAATGAGCCAGTTCAAAGGTCAGTGACTCATTACGTTCAAACAACTGACTGACATCTGACCCGAGTTTGACATCCATGTTCGCTGCAAGATCGGCCAAGTAGAGCCGCATCAAATCGGACGCCGTGCGATAGTCGCGCGGTGACGGATGTCGCAAAACGAGGTGAGTCAATCGCGTCGCCCAGTCGCACCATCCGCAACCACACCGACTTCCCGCAGAAACTGTCTTGGGCTTCGCCTTCAGCTCGAAAGACGTCGTCAAGAATGACAGCAACAAGTTCGCAACGGCCTTCGAGTCAGTGAGCCGTTCAACGATCGAAGTCGGCAAAGAACCTCGCTGTCGTTCGATCCATTCGTGCGCATTGGCGGCCGAGTCAGTTGCGTCGTGCATGATCTGAAACTTGAGGCTGCCTGAGTTCAAGCAGTCCTTCATCCACTGAAAAATGTCGTAGGCCGTATCTTGAATTCTCAGAATTCGGTCGACTTCGGCAGAGGTAAAAATCATGACCGTGATTCCATTTGGCAGAGGTAACAATTGATACAGAAACCAGCCGCGACGAGAGGAGTGAAACGGAAACTCGGTTGCCCGAGTTCGGTGCTCTACCAACTGAGCTACTCGTGAGTTGTCTCACGAGGCGGGACTCGAACCCGCGACCGCCGCATTAGAAGTGTGTAGTTCCACAAGCATTCGCTGCTGGTGCGTCTCAGTCGCGGAGCGACTGAGCTACGTAGCCGAGTCGCTCCGCGACTCGGAGTGCTCCGGCAAGTCGGAGCACTCCTGGTTCACAGCGTCACTTTCTCAATCACCTTCACCCAGTGATCAGCTCCGGCACGACCGTTGGCCACGTCGGCGATCAACGAGAAGACTTGGTCACTGAAGCCTCCGATATTCGTGATATCGGATTGCTCCTTCGCTTGAGTCGTCGCGTAGGGTTGGATGTCGAGACAGATCATTCGCGCTTTCGGGTTACGAGCCTTGAACAACGACCATTGCTTCATCGTCTCGGTCGCGCTCTGACCACCGAAGCGGCCATAGTGCGGCGAGTCCAACCACGATTCGTTGTCCGACACGTAGATCACTAAATCGCCCTTCGCGGCTCGCTCGTTCAAATGTTGGAGCGGGGCCGAGCAGTTCGTACCGCCGCAGGGCAGCGATGCGAGCTTCGTAGCGTTGGTCATCACCGAGTCACGCGGATTGAGTTGACACTGCACCACCTTGCTCTCGAACGGAATGACTTCCGCCGTCGAGTTCTTGCGGAGCATGGCCGCTGCAATCAGAGCAGCGACGTCGATGCAGCGCACCTTCGAAGTTGCTCCCACTCGCTGACCGGTGATCGGCGAGCGCATCGAACCCGAGATGTCCGGCAACACATACACCTTGTCGGTGATCTGCGGGACGTTGCTGATCGAGATCTCCATCGCGTCTTGCAAGGCTTCTCGAATGACCATCGGCACGTCCGCGCCTGCGTTGAGGTACGCCACCATCAACTGATACGGGAAGACCTTGGCCTTCTCGATGAGCTGAGGATTTCGCAGTCTCTCGGCGATGAGTTGAACGATGTTGCCATCCTCCAAAACACCGTGACGAGCAAACGTGTTGAGGTTCATCCGAGTCATCTGCCAAGACGCGTTGCGAGCGATCGTCTTCCACTGACCAGCACTCAACGGCAACGCCGTCAGCATCTGGAACGGGATGTCGGGCGGAGTCTCTAGCGATCCACCGTCCTTACCGACGATGCCCTTGAAGACTTCGAACTGCCGCACGATCTCGGGCAAGTGGTCGAAGTTGATCTCGCGGCCAATCAAGTATCCCAACAACGCTCGACGTCGCTCATCGCGCGGCTTCGGATGGACCATCTTGATGACATCCGCCAACGACGGTGAGTTACCGACCGAGCCATGAAAGAGCTGCTCATCCGACCGCGCTTCAAGCCATTGCAGGATCATGCGCTTGGGCAGCGTGCCCAAGCTCTTGCGCCCGACAACGCCCGATCGCATGATCTGCACGAAGTTGCGAAGCATCTTCGGCGAGTCGATGACGCGATCGAAGATCTCGGCCATGAGTCCCGGCGACTTGACCGACAAGACGGCACACAACAGCGCCGGCATGTCCCTCATGTAAGCCTTCTCGCGAGCGAACAACGCCGTGCGAGCAATGAACTCGGGTTCGACGGTCTCACACAACTTGATGATCGCATCAAGCTGCTGCTCATCGCTGGCATAGAACGTCGAGTTCAAGCAACCCGTCGCCGCCAACTGAGCCAGCGCGTGCTTATCGCCAAATTGATAAGCCCGACCTCCGGCCTCGTTGATGACATCCGCTTTCGGCAACAGCTTGCCGATGATCGTCTGAAACAAAGTCTTGCTCGCCATGCTGAGTCTCCTGTCTTTCGCTGTGGTGTGTTGAACGAATCCACTGGAAAGCAGGACCCGTGCCACACTCGGCGGCGAGAGACAGCGACTCGACGTAAGTCGTTCGCAGGCAATGAAGAAATGTTTTTTCGAGCGAGTCTGATGGCATAAATCGCACTCAAGAAATCATTACCCTCAGATATCCCATGAGATAGGATTTGATCCCTTGAGATAAAGCAAGGATTCAAGAAAGGCGTAGACCGTGCGAAACATTTCAATAGCCGAGATTCGCATCTGGCTCGACAACCTATCCTGCAAAGATTCGTCACTGCACAGAGCTGCGATATCGAAACTGTGGTCTTTGAGCCCGTCTAATTCGGACGCCGTTTCGCTGCTTGTTGATTACATGAGAACCGTTCGGCCGAGATACCGCGGGTTGATGTCCCGATTCATAGGACTGATTGGCCCGGCAGCAGCGATCGCAATTCCTGACCTCATGTCGCTACTTCGCGCCGAGTCGGAGGACCGACATGCCGTCTTGATTTCCATCGGTGACATCGGAGTTTCGGAGTTGCCGATCGCTGACGAACTCAGCGTCTGGCTCCTGAGCGACGATCCAAGTGATCGCGTTCATGCGGCCTATGCGCTACTTCGGTTGGAACCGCAGCGAATTGAACGATTGCAGGTCTTACGAGCGGCTCGTTTGGATCCAAACTTCGTCGTTCGCAGTTGGGCGGCAGAGCACGCGGTGAAACTCATTGCGTTTCACGACGAAGCGATGGATATCGCATTCGAATTCCTCGACGACCCTGACGAAGAAACGGTGGAGTGCACTTCAAGGGGACTCGCGAAATATGAGCCCGCGATCATCATCCCAAAACTGCTGCAGAAACTGCCAAACACCGCAGGCGAAAAGCGTTTTGGGATCCTGTTTGCACTCAGCGAATTTGGTCTCAATGCCAATTCGTGGAAGTCAGATGTTGCTACAGCAATGTTGAACGCGAACGTTTTTGCCGATCCATCCGATGATGTTCGTCGTGTGGCAACTCAAGTCGTGAAACATCTACTGATTGATCACCCGGTAGTGATCGCTGAAGTGCGACGGCTGACCTTTGACCCCGACGAATGGATTGTCGAGCAAGCCTCGTTGGCAATTGCTGCGATCAACGGTGAGGAGCGACCTCAAGTGAGTAGCGATCGCAATGTGACGGAGTTCGTTCCCAAAGAAATCCGAGATCAATTGGACGGCGATGAAGATGGTGAGTCATCGAACTCTGCATAGAACGCTTGCCGATCACGTTCACGTTCCTGCTCGGCGGCATCGAAGACGGATTGCATTTCTGGTTGATCGGCAAATGAGCCGATCGTCCTACGCCAGTTGCTCGCGCGGGGTGACTTGCCGATCGGCTGCAGTATGTCAGCCATCTGCCATTCGAGACGGTCCACTCGGTTTTCAATGTTGCTGTTGTGCATTGGTCTGTCCTTTCCGTGATGTGGCAGTTGGAGCACGGCGAGTCGGTATTCAGACGCGACGATTATGGGGAAGGCGTTGGCTCGACGGCAGCTTTCGGGTTTCAACAGTGGAGTCGATACATGGCAAAACGGAAGCACGTGGCGATCGGGTTGTTGGGTCCGACACTGGATGCCGGCTTTGGAGCTAAGCGTTGGGATCGATGGCGGCCTTCGGTTTCAGTTTGTCAGCACGAAGATTTGCCGATCGACCGGTATGAGGTGATCTATCAACCGACTCATACGCAGTTGTTGGAACAGGTAGTTGAGGACATCAAAGCGTTGTCGCCTCAGACGGATGTGCGTCCTCGATTGATCGACTTCAAAGATCCGTGGGACTTCGAAGAGGTCTATGGGGCACTGCATGACGTCTCTCGCGGCTTCGACATCAACACCGAGCGTGAGGACTGCTTGATCCACATTTCGACCGGCAGTCACGTGCAGCAGATCTGCCTCTTCTTGCTGACCGAGTCGCGACACTTACCCGGTCGCCTGCTGCAAACATCACCGCCGAGGAAGGATCCCGAGCGAGTCGCATTGCGAGCCAAGAAGCCAAGTGCCGCTGAACGGCGGAAGATGCCGGAGGCGTTGAAGCCGCACGAGTGGAACTATGCCGCAGTCGCGGGCGAGTACCGCATCATTGATCTCGATTTGTCGCAGTACGACCGGTTGGCTCGGCGGTTCGAGCATGAGCGATCGGATGGCGTTTCGTTTCTGAAGAGCGGCATTGAAACGAAGAACGCGCAGTTCAATCGGTTGATTGATGAGATCGAGCATGTGGCTCAGCAGAGCAGGGCACCGATCCTGTTGATGGGACCGACCGGTGCCGGAAAGTCGAAGCTCGCGCGGCGCGTCTTCGAGATGAAGAAGGCTCGTCAAAAGATTGCCGGCCAGTTTGTCGAGTTGAACTGTGCGGTGCTGCGGGGCGACCAAGCGATGTCGGCTTTATTCGGCCATGTGAAAGGCAGCTTCACCGGGGCCACGATCGACCGACCGGGCGTGCTGAAGTCTGCTCATCAAGGCATGCTGTTTCTCGATGAGATCGGCGAGCTTGGACCCGACGAACAGGCCATGCTGCTGCGAGCTTTGGAAGAAAAGCGGTTCATGCCGGTCGGCTCTGACAAGGAAGTGACGAGCGACTTCCAGCTAATCGCCGGGACCAACCGCGATCTGCGAGCCGATGTGATCGATGGGCGTTTTCGAGAAGACCTGTTGGCTCGAATCAACCTCTGGACCTTCGAGCTGCCGGGGCTGAGGCATCGTTCGGAAGACATCGAACCCAACCTGATGTTCGAGCTCGATGAGTTCGCTGCTCAGTCGGGGCGGCGAGTCACCTTCAACAAAGAAGCTCGCGAACGCTTCCTCAAGTTCGCGACATCCAGTGAAGGTCTTTGGAGTGCGAACTTTCGCGATCTGAATGCTGCTGTTGTAAGAATGGCGACACTGGCTCCACAAAGCCGGATCACGGTGGAAGTCGTCGAGGCAGAGATCGCGAGGCTGCGTGCTGCCTGGGGCGACAACGCGCGCAGTCGGTTTATCTCGATGGCTAAATCGGCGCGAGCGACATCCGCCGGTGGCTCGGTTGTCTCTGCGCTTGATGAGTTGTTGGGCAGCAAGGCCGCCGCGCAGGTGGATCTCTTTGATCGAGTCCAATTGGAAGCCGTGATTGAAGTCTGTCGGCGAAGTCGCACGCTGTCTGATGCGGGGCGCGAGCTGTTTGCCGAGTCTCGCAAAGCGAAGGTTAATCCCAACGACGCAGATCGACTCAGAAAGTACCTGGCGCGTTTTGGGCTCACATGGTCCGATGTCACAACCAGTGAGCAGGCTTAATCCGTGATTGTGGCCGCCTCTCACAAAGCTCTTCAGGGACTCATCAGTGCTGCGAATCCAAATGCCGTTCACTCGCTGCCCAGAGAGCATTTGCCTGCGTCAGTCCACCACGCTTAGCAGAGCAACTTCATAGAGATCCTTGAGTTCGCAGAACTCGAACTCATCAATGATTCTTGGGCCAAGCATGGTCTTTGGTGATCCTTACAAAGACGAGGAAATGACAGCTCAAGAGACCTTGCAACGATTTTCGAGCATCCCTAATTTCCGCCGCCCTTACAGAAAGGGGCGGTAGCTCAGTTGGGAGAGCGCTGCGTTCGCAATGCAGAGGTCGTGAGTTCAACCCTCATCCGCTCCACTCAGTGACTGTTTTCAAGTTTAGGTTTGCGAAGACTCGGTTTTCTTCTTGCCCAATGAAGCGGCATGGAGAAAGCCGAGTCTTGCTAACCAGATAATTGAATCGAGGTCTTGTGCAGAAAGACTGTTTTGATGGGTTAAAATAAGTTCGTCTAAGTCTATTACTACATCGCGAGTCAACAAGTCCATCTCGACAATGCGGTCTTGGCCTTCAGCAGTGGCCTCGTGCATCGACTGGCGAGCTGCGAGTTCCATTTCCGCGAGTTCCATTTCCGCGAGTTCCATTTCCGCGAGTTCGTTGGCGAGTTCTTGCTGATCGAGAAGAACGTAATGGGCTTGAGCAACTGACATGGAACCTCCGTGAGGATTGGGAAAGACAGTTGACCTGGCTGCGTGCCGGGTCGATTCAATTCGGATTAACCTATTCAGAGTTTGAAAGGACTTCAAGTGCCAAGTACGATCGAACGAATAGAACGTCGCGGAGGGGCAAGGCGTGGAGCGGGCCGACCAAGCACTGGTTTGCCTCGAAAAAAAGCTATGGGCTGTGCCGTCTGCCCCGATCTTTTCGACTTCGTGAATGAGATCCGTGGCGATGCGACGTGCAGCGCGACGATCGAACGTCTCCTACTGGGATGCCGCGAGTTTCAGGACTGGAAGAGTCAGCGAGAAAGGGAGCAATGACCAGAACCGGCGAGCGATTGAGATTGCAGCGAGTAGTCGGTGCCACGATCGCACGGAAGCCTCGCGGAGGTAAGCGTGAAGGGGCTGGTCGCGAGCCAGCAGACGGAGATCAACCGAGATCGAAGCTCGGGATCAGAGTCTCGAAGGAACTGGATGAGTTCCTCGACGAAGCGTGCGACGAAGACTCGAAGACGGCGTTTATCGAGCGACTACTGAGAGAGTCGATCGAGTTCAGAACTTGGAGCTTAGAAAGACAACTGCCATGAATCAGAAGACAGTGCGAGCCCCGAAGGTTGCAGTTATTGAGGCCGACATTGAGGATCGTGATTACACGGTCGCGATGGTAGCCAAGCTGCTAAACAAGACTGCGATGCGAATCAATCAGATTTGCAATCAGTTCAAATTGGGGCAAATCGAAGACCCCTACGGCAACGGTGCGATCACGAGAATCATGAGTCGCAGCGACGTCATCGCGATCATGCGTCACATCAATAAGGTTGGACGGAACTATCAGCGCCGGAGCGAGGATTCTTAATCATCGAGTTGCGAATCGAATCGAAGCAATTCCTCTGGATCTCTGCGGCTTTCATGATCGCTGAGTCTCGCTGCTTCTTCTTCATACCTGTCGCTTGATGAATCGAGCCGGTGACAACTGAGGCGATCAGGTCGCACACGCGAAAGATGCCATTCTTGCGAAGTATCGAGATCATCTCATCGGATTGAAAAACGCTGTCGATAGGGCGAAGGTCTGGCTGCAATGAGATCGCTGCGATGGCGGACAGGAACAGATTGATGTTTTGGTTGAGTGCCTCGATCTGCTCAAAGATCTTGACGGCATTGCCCACTTCAGGCGGGATGTGAACTTCCGTGAGAGCGAGATCATCGACCGGGTCAGCCTGCGAGGCTTTACCGCGAGGCGGCAGGGACTCGATGTCAAGAATGATGTCGACATGCTCTGCTTCTCCAGCTTGCATGGCCATCCAATACTGAACCACAAGCTGATCGACGGCGAGAGAATCACGCTGCCGTATCTTGGTGGCCAATGAACGCGACAGATCAACGCCTGAATGACGCAAGCAGTCCTCGACGTCGTGAACGAGATCCTCGATCCACGGCAGCCGCAAGTCGGGCGTTTCGCAGAGGGGATATAACACGCGAGGGATCGTGCGATGACCGAGTTTGAGGTACGCCTGAAGTCGCTGCTTCTGCCATGACGTGAGCTGCTCGATGTCAGAGACGTCAGCTTGGATGCCAAGCGAACAACACTCACGAGAGAGCATGTAGTTAATGCTACTCATTATCCGCCTTGCCGCATGGATTGAGTGATTCAGCAACCTCGTAAGCCACGTCAAAGTCTTTTAGCCATGACTTAAGTAATCCTCCAGGACCAAGATCTTCCCACAACGCTGGATCTCCATTGAGATGTAGTCCAATGACACCATCGGACTGATCAATCAGTTCTTGCACGGCTCGCAAACCAGCCGCCATTTTCTTGATACTGATCGCGATCTCAGGCCATGCGTTGTGAATCGCGGAGATCCATGCAGCGTTTGCTTCACACTCATTTCGCGGCGGCTCCCTACGGCAATCAGCCAGCATTATCTCCCCACTGTTGAGATAGACGTGCTCCAATCCGCTTCGCTTCGGGATCGAGTTGCCCCACTCGCCTTGCGTCGTCTTCGCGTGCAGACTGTTTAGTTCTTCGATCTCACTCGTCATTAAGCAGCTCCTCGCATTCAGGACAAATGCAATCTTCGCCTGCTGGCATGCAACCTCCGGTGGCTGTGCAACACCCATCTCTGCCACAATCAGGGCATGTGATTATTTCGTCTTCGTCGACAATTCGATCGCAATACGGGCATGTTTCAGCCATAGAACATTCCTTCAGATGTTGCGCCAGTCATATCTACTCCGGTAAAACATCAAAAGTACGCTTCCACATCCACGTGCCGGTTACTGAGTCATACTCAGCAACTCCACGCTTGATGCATTCGGACTGCCACTGCTTCGTCGTATTATCGAAGGAAACCAACGCTCCAAGAAATGCTGACAGCGCGAACAAGAGGATCACCGAGCAAACGCGAATTAAATCACCAATTCCTTCTGCGCCATCCCTGATCTCAAACACGTCCCCAATTCTGCTCATTGCTGCCCACCCCACTTAAATAACGCAACCAACAGGACTGCCGACGCTCCTGCGACAAACCCAATTATGAACGCTGATAAAATAACAAACGATATCATTGCGGCCCTTTCTGCAACTTCCTGTCTCGTTCAATGAATCTCTCAATCGACTCGATGACTCCCGGAAGATCGTCTCTAGTGAAGAGCAATTCGGTTTCCAGCCTGCCAAGAACACGCATCAGTAAGGCGAGGCGAGCCTCTTTCACGAAATGCTTTTCAAGATCCCAAAGAGCCGCACGGCAGGCGATGGCTGCTGCAGTGAGCTGATTGTCTCCCGTAATCATCACGGTCTTGATGCCCATGCGTCGGAGTTCGATGAATCGTTCTTTGATTCCACCTTTGACGATGTCTTTGAGATAGACCGTGCCCAACGTCTGAGGTCCATCGACGACCACGAGCGGAGTGCCGCCGCGCTTGGCGATCTCTTCGACCGTTCGTCGCGTCTCAATGGGGACTTGCCCGCCGCATTGTTTGACAAAGGACTCGATCGCTTCGGCAGCTCCTTTGCGAATTTGGCGTCCTTCCATGTCGACGCCGCTGATTCGAGTTTGGGCCGAGAACGGAATGAAGTGAGCCTTGAGATCCGTCACGTTGCGGCCGCGCAGTCCATACTTCTCTTTGGCCAACACCACGATGCTGCGACCTTCTGGGGTTTCGTCGGCGAGCGATGCAAGTTGAGCGGCGTTGGCGAGTGTCAAGACTTCTACACCCGGCGCGGGAACGAGTTCGACGGCTTGTCGATTCCCCAGCGTGATGGTGCCGGTCTTATCGAGCAGGAGGACATCCACATCGCCAGCGGCTTCCACGGCTCGGCCAGAAGTGGCAATCACGTTGGCTTGGATCATGCGGTCCATGCCCGCGATGCCGATGGCCGAGAGTAGCCCGCCGATCGTGGTCGGGATCAGGCACACCAGAAGCGCCACCAACACGGTGATGGTGATGGGTGTGCCTTGGCCAGCGGCTTGCACGCTGTAGATCGAGAACGGCAAGAGCGTCACGCAGACGACGATGAAGATGATCGTCATCGCGGACAGCAGAATGTCGAGTGCGATTTCGTTGGGGGTCTTGCCGCGCTTGGCACCTTCAATCAACGAGATCATGCGGTCGAGAAACGTCTCGCCGGGATTCGCGGTGACTCGCACGATCAACCAATCCGACAGCACGACCGTGCCACCGGTAACGCTGCTGCGGTCGCCACCACTTTCTCGAATGACCGGGGCACTTTCTCCGGTGATGGCGCTCTCGTTGACCGACGCCACTCCTTCAATGACTTCGCCGTCGGCTGGAACAATGTCGCCGGCTTCGACGAGAACCACATCGTCCTTGCGCAGTTGCGATGCTGGTCGTGAAGTCCACGCCGAGCCCCAACGCGGTTGGTCGAGCCTCTTGGCTGTTACATCGCGGCGCGTCGCTCGCAACGCGTCCGCCTGAGCTTTGCCTCGACCTTCCGCCATCGCTTCGGCGAAGTTTGCAAACACAACGGTGAACCACAGCCAGGCCGAGATGCCCAGAATGAAGCCAGGCGATTCAGGACCGTGAGTCACAAGGGCTCGAACACCAAGTCCCGTTGTAAGAACGCTGCCAACGTAGACGACAAACATGACCGGGTTACGCAATTGATGTGTAGGGTTCAGCTTGTAGAGCGATTCGAAAAACGCCCGTCGCAGCATGGCGGCATCGAAGAGCTGGCGAGTGTGAGTTGTTGATGTCATCGAAATGTCATTCTAGAGAAAGACGCCGTGCGGCGAATTGATTCTCCCCTAGCCAGAGG
>OMIV01000186.1 GCA_900299185.1 Planctomycetaceae bacterium | reverse complement strand
TGTCGGCAATTTGCTCGATATCAACGCGGCTCTGCGAGGCATGCGCTTCGATCCTCCATTTAATGCCGACGGGACCACGCGACTGGAGATCTCGGTCGACGACCAAGGCAACAGCGGCACGGGCGGTGCGCTCACCACTTACGCGACGCGGGACATCACCGTCGTCGCTGTGCCCGGCATCATTCGCGGGTTCGTGTTCGATGACACCAACGATGATGGCTTCAGCACGGGAGAGCCGGGACTCGCCGGCGTCACCGTTCGGCTGCTCAATACGGCAGGCACGGTCATCGAGACGACGGTGTCCGACGACAACGGCATCTATCAATTCAACTCAGTGCTCTCCGATCCCTATCAATTGGAATTCGAAGCCCCGCTCGGCCGTCACTTCGCCAGCCGCGACGCACTGGACTCGAATGGCAATCCTCAAGATCGAATCGACAGCGACGCGCATCCGCTGACCGGTCGCTCGCAGTTCATCAACCTCGATGCCGGTCAAACGGTACTGGGAGTCGATGCCGGACTCGTCATCACAACGGTCTCGATCAGTCAGCCCGATCCAGTACCTGAAGGCAACTTCGGTTCGAAGACCGCCTATGAATTCACCATCAGTCTGAATGGTCGGAATCCTCGCCCGGTCACCGTCAACGCGCAGCTCTTCCCGTATGCCGAGGGATTCGAGCCCGCAACGATCGGGCAAGATCTCGATAACTTCGCGGGCGGGGTCTACACCGTCACGTTCCAACCGGGACAAACTCAGCAACGCATTCGAGTCGCGATCAACGGCGATCCATTCATTGAACCGGACGAAACCTTCGAAGTGCGACTTGCGAATCCGACCGATGCCATCATTGGCAATGGCAGCGCGATCGGCACGATCTTCAATGACGACTTTGCTTCGCCGGTTGTGGTGATCAGTCCGCAGCCGACGGTCGTCGAAGGACAAGACCCGCAAGTCTCGTTCTTAGAGTATGAAGTCTTGCTGCTCGGCGGCCCCGTGAACTCGGACCTCATTCTGAGCTACGAAACCTTCGATCCGCCGCCAGAAGCCGGCACCGGCTTCGCGAAATCCGGTCGAGACGAGTTCACTCCGAATGCCGACTATCTCGCCACGCGCGGCACAGCCACGATCGTTGCCGGTCGCACCTCAACGAAAATCCGCATTCCGGTGATCGGAGACCGCCGAATCGAAGGCGATGAGACCGTGATCCTGCGCATCACCGACTTCCAAGATCCGGGACATACCGGTGCCGATCTCTCGTTGCCCGCTAATCAATTTGATCCGTCGCTCATCGCGGGCACGATCATCGACGATGACTTCGCGAATCCGGCGATCTCTATCGATGACGCCAGCACTTCCGAAGGCAACTCGCCGTTCATCACCGCGCTCAGCTTCCCGGTACGACTCACTGGTCCGACCGATCACGACATTACGTTGAACTACTCCACTCTAGCCTTCAGCGCGAACAGCGCGGCCACAGCAGGAATCGACTTCACACCGGTGACAACTGGCACCGTTACCATTCAGCGAGGCCAGACAGTGGCCTACATCACCATCGAAGTCATCGGCGATACGGACATCGAGACCGATGAAACGTTTGCCATCGAGATCAGCAGCGACGATCCCCGTGACCGTTTCAAACAGTCGATCGGCATTGGCACGATCGCTAACGATGACTTCGCCATTCCGCTGGTCGCGCTCACGCATACCGAGGACACGTCAGAAGGTCGCGTCGGCCAATTCAACGAAGTGCAATTCACGATCTCGCTGCAAGGTGCTGCGACGAGCGATGTGACGGTCACGTACTCGACCGTCGACTCTCGTGAACCCGGAGCCGCGACTACGGACAGCGATTACGTACCCATTCGCTTCCGGCGAGTTGTGATCCCCGCCGGGTCAACGTCGGCCGTGGTCAGCGTCACCGTTATCGGCGACGAGTTCATCGAAAACGACGAAGACATTCGGCTGCGAATCGACAACGTCAGCGGACTTGCTCAGCTCGACAATCCGCACTCCGAAGCCACAGCCACCATCATCAACGACGACCGAGTGCGTCCGATGGTCTCGCTCGATTCACCGACCACAGTCAGCGAGACCGATGCGCCTCTATTCAGCGCCGCGCAGTTCACGTTGAGACTCGACGGCCCCGCCAGCACCGACATCACCGTCTATTACCGCACTCGAACTGGCAGCGGTCCCGAGTCTGCAACGGCCTTCGCGGACTTTGTTCCCGAAGACAGCGGCAGCGTGGTGATCTATGCCGGACAAACCCAAGCCACGATTCCTGTACTCATTCTTCCAGACGACATCGCCGAACCGCCGGAGCGATTCTTCCTCGAAGTTACCGGTATCGAAGGAGACGCCGATCTCGACTCTGAGAAGTCGCGCGCTCAAGCAGTGATTCTCGACGATGACTCCGGCCATCCGACGGTAACGATCGACGAGTCTGTCAGCGTGACGGAACCCGATCGCAACGGACGCACGTCCGCGTCGCTCACCGTGTATCTCTCCAGCACGACCGATGTCCCGGTTGAGATTTCATACGCCACGCGCGTCGAAGGACGACCGGGCTTTGCTACTCCGGGGATCGACTTTACTCCGGTGACAACCGGCACCGTGCGTATCGATCCCGGTCAAACCGAAGCGACCATCAGCTTCGAGATCCTCGGAGACGACTTCATCGAAGACGACGAGCACTTCGTTGTCGAACTCACTGGAGCAACCGGCGGAGCCATCGTGCAACCCGGCTCGCGCACCACCCGAGTCATCATTCTCGACAATGACTTCGCCCTACCGACGGTCAGCATCAGCGACGCCTCAATGGTGGAAGGCGACCCCGATGACAATCCGACTGACCCGTATCAGCAGCGTGACCTCGCTCCTCGTCTGAATGAACTGGTCTTCGTCATCACTTTGAATGGTCCGGCCTCCAACACTCCGGTGATGGTCGATGTTGAAACCAACATGCTCACCAACGCGCCCGCCGGACTCGCCAATAGCGACGAGCCCGATCCCGCACTCGCCAACTCCATCCGCGACTTCTTCCGCACTCGACGTACCCTGACCTTTGATCCGGGCGTTACGTCGCAAGAGTTCCGCGTGCGAGTCGTCCCGGACGATCGCTTCGAGCCGGACGAGATCTTCTTCGTGCGCGTGACCAACGTCGTGAATGCAACGATCAACGGCGACGTCTTGCAGGCCACGGGCACGATCTATAACGACGATGCTCCCGAGCCCACGCTTTCGATCGAAGACAGCGAACTCCTAGAAGGTGACGATGGCACGCAATTCATGCGGTTCCGAGTTGCTCTCGATTCAGATCCCAACGCCGGCCCGGCGACGGAAATCACCGTCGACTTCACGACCAAGTCCATCAGTGCGACGGACGGTTCGGACTACGTCACTCAAACTGGCACTCTGACCTTCGAACCCGGTGAACGAGAAAAGTTCGTCGACGTGCCGATCTTCGGAGACTTCACCGACGAGCCTGACGAGCAATTCCTCGTCGAGCTTTCCAATCCGACAAACGCGATCCTCGACATCACGTCGTTCCAAGCGAAGGGGTTGATCCGCAACGACGACGCGACGGAAGACGTGCGTTTCCAAATCGACTCCGTCACCAAGCGCGAAGGCAATTCCGGCGAGACGCTCTTCGACTTCACCGTCGCCAAGATTGGTAAGTCGGCGAGCCCGTCATTGGTTCGCTATGAAACTCATGACGACTCCGCGACCTCGTTCAACGACTACATCTCGACCTCGGGCTTCCTGACCTTCGATCCAACCGGACCGTCGACTCAGACCATCACCATTCGAGTGCTCGGTGATCGAGTCCTCGAACCAGAAGCCGAGACGTTCTTCGTCACGCTCACGGACGCCATCAACGCGACCGTTGACCCTGCGTACTCACAAGGCACGGGCTTCATTCTGAACGACGATCAAACCGTCTTCCGCGAAGACGGCGATCGAGAACTCTTGGAGATCGCGCGGCAGATTCAGACGCTGATTACGCAGCTCGGCAACGATCCCGGCAACGCCGAGATTCAAGCCTTGATCGTGCAGCTCAGCCGTCAGGTCTTGAGTAATCTCGGTCTCGAGGCGGGCCTCGTCTTCATCGCCGACCCCGTCGACTTCTTGCTCACCGACACCTCCGGCCGTTCAAACGGCTACACCACATCCGCAGGCGAAGTCACTCAAACGCCGCGCTCGTATTACTCGGGCGACGGCAACGTTGAACTCGTCGTGATCCCGCAAGCACCAACTGGTGTGTATGGCCTGCAACTCAGCGGAGTTGGCAGCGGCGAGTACCGCACGGCTGCAACTTTGATTACATCCGACGGCGGAGCTAAGACGATCGCCGGCGCGAACACTCTGCAAGGCGACGTACAACTCGCCCTCGACTTCACGAATACCTCGCCCAACCTCCCGATCCGCGAGAATGCCATCGGCAAACTCGCGGACGCAGCCATCTCGAATCGCGGTACCAACAAGACCGACAGCTTCGTTCTATCAACAGAGGCAGCGCAAGCATTGGCGATGCTCAACGAACGAGTCGACGCCGCGAGCGACAACGCCAACGTGAATCGTCTCTTCTTCGGACCACTGCTGAACTCGCTGAGTGGCATGGGCAACGCCGTCGAACAACTGCTCGGCGACAACTTCAGCGAGAGCATCAAGAAGTGGAACATTCTGAAGGGACGGAAAGGCGGCGATGGTGAATCGACAACAACGACTGACGACGACTCCACCAAGAGTTCAACGGAGACCTTCTGGAAGAGTCTTGGCAAGACGTTGTTAGGGACCCCCAGTGTGTTGCTCGACATCATCGACTCGATCGACATCGACCAACCCGCCGATTCGCCGTCGACCAACGGCTCCAGGAACGGCAATCAAAAGACCAAAGAGCAGCCCGAGAAGAAGCCTGCTGCGCAACCTCAAAAGTCAGAGAGCGCGGCAACCGAATCGAAGGACGACAAGTCCGCATTGGCCGTCGTCACCCAAAAGCAGATCGCGAAACGCAAGCAGCAGGAGCACGCCGAACGAGTTGCTCGATGGCGATTCGGTCGCGGCAAGACTCCGACGCCGTGGGACGAAGGTGTGGATCTTGAAGATCGTTCCTCGCCGTGGTCGGCCCCTACCGAGAACATGCCGGACGATGAAGCTGATTAACGCAGGAGTCAGTCAGCACATTCGAGGCATCGATTTCGGATTGGATCTCCGGCATAGCCGAATCCCGTTCCATTCCGAGAGGCTGCACTCGGCATTAGAAGGAGCACGACGCACCGCTTCCGCCGCAGGGTTCCAAAACCCCGGCGGAAACGAATGCCCCACCAATCTCCTTCTTGGCCAGGAACTCGCATCGTGCGGACTTGTTACTTGTTGCTGACCGTACTGGCTGGCATCGGACTGCTGCGAATGCCAGCGAGTGCTGCCGATCCCGCCGACCTGGAGTTCTTCGAGCAGAAGATTCGACCGGTCCTCGTCGAGCGATGCCTGAAGTGCCATGCCGCTTCAAAACCCAAAGGCGGATTGAGACTGGATCGACGAGCGAGCGTTTTTGAAGGTGGAGATTCCGGTCCAGCAATCGTGGCCGGGAAGCCGGATGAGAGCTTGCTGATCAAGGCCATTACTTGGTCCGGTGTCGTGTCCGAGATGCCGCCCGACAGCAAGCTGTCGAATCGAGTCGTGGAAGACTTCCGACAATGGATCGCTCGCGGAGCCGCGTTCCCCGAGGACTCTGAAGCAGCAACGAACGGCGAGAAACATCGTCCTGTCGATATTGAGCAAGGTCGCAAGTTTTGGTCATTTCTGCCTGTGCGAGAAGCTACACCACCAGCCGTCAGCGATTCGTCTGAGCTGCGTCAAAAGGTGGACTCGTTTGTGCGAGCCCAACTTGAGCGTGAGAAGATGCAATCGGCACCCGAAGCTGATCGCCGCACGCTGATTCGTCGGCTCTCGTTGGATCTGATCGGGCTACCGCCAACGTATGACGAGATAGCGGCCTTCATCACGGACGATGCTCCCGATGCTTACGAGCGGCTGGTCGACCGGCTCTTGGCGTCGCCGCACTACGGCGAGCGTTGGGGACGACACTGGTTGGATCTCGCGCGATATGCCGAGGATCAGCCGACATCTGAAGCGACCTGCAAGCCGCCGCGCTTCCCATTCCGATATCGCGATTGGGTCATTCAAGCGTTGAATGACGACTTGCCATACGACGAGTTCGTTCGAAGACAATTGGCTGCGGATCTCATGGACGTGCCGCGTTCTGAGTTGGCAGCCTTGGGCTTCTTGGGACTGTCGCCGGTGTATCACAAGGAACCCAAACTTGCGGCGGATGTGATCTCGGTCATCGTGGCCGACGAGTGGGACGAACGGCTCGACACGATCACTCGCAGCTTCTTAGGTCTGACCGTCGCTTGTGCTCGTTGCCACGATCACAAGTTCGATCCAATCAAGACCGAGGACTACTACGCGCTGACTGGAGTGCTGGCGAGCACTCAATTAGTCGAATGGCCGTTGACTGAAACTCGTCCCGAAGAAGCGGCCGCGCTGACCGAAGTGCAGCGGCAGATCATTGATGTTGAGCTGCGATTTGATTACGCCAAGAAGCACCGCAAGACAGCGATGGATGAAGGTGTAACAGAGCTTGCACCGTATCATGCCGAGGTCGCTCGTTGGGAGCAGACACTCAAGGACTTGAAAGCCACTCCGCTCTTCACTGGCCCGATCGCCAATGGCATCCGCGACGCAGGCTTATGGATCGACGGCGACGATCCCTCTTGGACGCTGCTGCATTACCGACGAGGACAAGCTCGCGACATTCCCGTTTATGTGCGCGGCAATCCTTCGAACCCCGGCAAGTTAGTTCCGCGACGATTCTTGGAAGTGCTGTCGCCGCGCGGTCAAAAGCCCTTTCAGTTCGGCAGCGGGCGAAGAGAGCTTGCTGATGCCATCATGAAAGACGCCGCGGCACTGACCGCGCGAGTTATGGTCAATCGAGTTTGGGGTTGGCACTTCGATCGGCCTTTGGTGACGACGCCCGGCAACTTCGGCCAATTGGGAGATGCCCCGTCGCACCCCGAGTTGCTCGACGATTTGTCGGCGAGGTTCATCGCATCGGGATGGTCGTTCAAATGGCTGCATCGTGAGATCGTGATGTCTGCCACATGGCGGCAAGCGAGTCACTCGCCAACGAACTATCACGATCGCGATCCCGACAACCGGCAGCTCTGGCGCATGAACCGCAAACGACTCGAAGCCGAAGTCTGGCGCGATTCTGTGCTCAGCGCGAGCCAGGAACTCGACACGCAAATGACCGGACCATCGGTCGGACTCGACGCCGAAAAGTTTCGCCGTCGTTCTGTTTATGCAACGGTGACTCGGCAGAAGCAAAACGATCTCTATCGCCTGTTCGACTTCCCCGATCCCAAGCGACACTCCGAAGCCCGCATCCCCACGACCACTCCGCTGCAGCATCTCTACTTGCTCAACAACCCATTCTTGTCCCAACAAGCAACGGCACTGGCGGCGTCGACCGAAAGCTCCCATCCCGATAACCCTGTAGCCCGAGTGATGGAGATCTTCCATCGCGTCTTGATGCGAGACCCAACTCGCGTTGAGCTGGAAGAGGCACTGCAACTCGTCCGCGATTCATCCGGCAAAGTCTCTAAAGAAGCTTGGGCATTACTCATCCAAAGCCTCTTGATCACCAACGAGTTCTTGTATGCCGACTGACAAACACTGCCGAATCGCCAAGACGAGTTGTCGAAAAAACTCCACAATCTCGACACGTTGTTGCGATATGTCGGTCCGATCGACATATCACCTCGCTCAACGTTTCGATTGCTGCTCCTGAGATCGACCTTGATCACCGCCACGACCGAGAGACCATCATGAATTCCCCAATAACGTCTGCGAGATACATCTCTCGTCGCTCAGCGTTGGCATCACTCGGAGCGGGGTTTGGATCGCTGGCATTGGCCGATGCTTTGCAGGCTGAGTCGAGCACAAGAATGACGACGACTCACGCTCCCGTTGCGAAGCATGTGATCTTCCTGTTTATGGCTGGTGGGGCATCGTCGATCGACCTGCTCGACGAGAAGCCCATTCTCAAAAAGTACGCGGGGCAGCGACCGGCGGGGGCTGACTTGCGGACCGAGCGAGTTACGGGTGGGCTGCTGCCTGCCCCGTGGAAGTTTCTGCCGGGCGGAGACTGCGGCACTCGGTTTAGCGAATTGCTGCCGCATCTTCGTGAGCGAGCCGATGACCTGTGTGTCGTGAAGTCGGTCGTCGGTGGCAACCCGAATCATGCTCCGGCTGCCAACCATCTCTTCTCGGGCCGCATTGATCAGATTCATCCGTCGCTAGGAGCATGGGTCTCTTACGGACTGGGAACCGAGAATCGGAACTTACCGGGCTTCGTGTCGCTCAGCGATGGCGGCAATGCCTCGCGATACGTTCGCAGCGGATATCTCCCCAGCGAACATCAAGGCACGCCCATCAACACGACGGAGAAAGATCCCGAGAAGATGATCCGCAATCTGCGGAATGCGAACGTGGATCGAGAGACTCAAGAGCGACAGTTGGATTTCATCTCGCGCATGAATCGACGGCAGCTTGAGCTGACCGGAGCAGACTCGGCGTTAGAAGCTCGCATCCGCGCGATGGAGACAGCGTTTCGCATGCAGTTCGCTGCGGGTGATGCGTTTGATCTGAAGCAAGAGACTCAAGCGACTCAGGACGAATACGGCACGAGCCCGTATGCGCGAGGTTGTTTGATTGCTCGACGATTGATCGAACGCGGCGTGCGATACATCCACATTGAGCATGGAGGCTGGGACCATCACGAGAACATCAACAAGGGCATCAGCAGTTCGAGTCGGCAGATTGATCAACCGACTGCGGCGTTGATTAAGGATCTCAAGCAACGCGGGTTGCTCGACGAAACGCTCATCGTGTGGGGCGGCGAGTTTGGACGGACTCCCGTTTCTGAAAGTGGTCATGGCCGCGATCACAATCACTGGGGCTTCACGATGTGGTTGGCTGGCGGCGGCATTCGAGGCGGCATGACTTATGGAGCGACGGACGAGTTCGGTTTTCGAGCCGTTGAGAATCGCGTCACTGTGCATGACCTTCACGCGACGTTACTGCATCAATTGGGCTTCGACCACGAGCGGCTGACCTACCGCTACTCTGGCCGTGACTTCCGGCTGACCGACATTCACGGGCAAGTTATCAGCGATGTGCTGGCCTAAGAGACGGTCAGTCCCAGAGAACCAAGCCACTCCTCTTGAGCCTCACCTCAAATGTCTCGACTTGGAATCGACAGCTATTTGGCCGGCCTGGCTACGCCCTTCCGAGGCTGGAACTTCATGCAGCGGCATCTGAAGTTGTGGGCCTACGCGTGGCAGCCCGTGTTGATCTCTGCGCTGCTGGCTGTGATCGTCGGAGTGCTCGCGATCTGGGGCGGACTGAATGCCGTAGCTTCACTGCAACCAACAGAGGACTCAGCGTGGTGGTCCAAGGCACTAGCCATCACAGCTCAACTCGGTGTTGTCCTCGTCGCGATAGCCACCGCATTGACGCTCTACATCGTGCTGCAAGGAATCTTCGCGGCGATCTTCTTCAGCATCCTCGCGCGACAAACAGAACTGCTGCTGGGGACCGACCCACAATCACTTCGCGACCCGCCATTGATGGCTCAAGTCCGCGACGCACTGCGAGCTGGTTTGAAACTGATGATCGCCAACATCCTCGTACTGGCACTCAACGTGATCCCGGTCGTCGGTTCAGTCTCGGCGATTGTGATTGGCGGATATGTCGATGCCTATGTGCTCGGAGCTGAGTTCATCGGGTATCCGTTGGAACTGCGCGGCGTGCGTTGGCTGCAACGACAACAGTTCGCAAAACGGAATCTCGGCATGACGCTGGGGCTGGGCACCGTCGTGTCGCTGTTTGTCTTCGTGCCCGTGATTGGAGCAGTACTTCAAGCGACGGCCGTCGTGGGATCCGTTTTGCGTTTTCATGAATGGCGAAGCGCTCACGGAGAAACGGACCAAGCTCAAACAACCTCGTGAGTCAGCCTCAATACGAGTGTGCTCGAAGTTACAACGCTCGCGACACGATCATGGAAACTGATCACGACGTTGCAGCGCGGCGATAGCTGCAGCGGCTTGCCAACGTTCGCCTTGAGCATCGAGATACTTCAGCTCGGCTTCGGCGAGTGAACGTTGTGCTTGGAACAACCGCAAGAAGTCTGTCTGGCCTTGCTTGAAGAGCTGTTGATTGAGCGTCAGCACTCGACGAGCTCGCGGAAGAACTTCGGTCTCGTACCGCTTCACGAGCTTGGCGGCGACTCGATATTGGGCCACGGCATCCGTGACCTGTTGCGAGAGATCAGCTTCCACTCGCTTCAAGGCAGCGGAAGCTCGTGCAATGTCGTTCTCAGCCGCGTGAATGTTGCCTTGATTGCGATCCCACAACGGCACAGTCACACCGACTTGGAAGTAACCTTGGTCGCGCAGTCCGGGCGACACCGAAGGATCAACCGACCGCTGATAACCCGCTTGCACGTTGACGTTGGGGATCACCTCACGGCAGGCTCGCGTATGCAAGACACCCATGCGGTCGATCTCAATGCGCGATCGTTGCGAAAGCGAATGGTCGGCAAGCACGACTTCTCGCAACGAGTCTTCGTCGTACTCGGGCAGCTCGGCCTTGAGGTTGGCTTGCAACGAGGTCGCCTGCCATTGAGGAACACCGGTCGCAGCAGCCAGCTTGCGTTGGCTAGCCGACCATTGAACTTCAGCGTTATCGAGGTTCGTCTGAGCCAACTGAGCTTCGGTCTCCAGCGACAACACGTCGGCCTGCGAGATCTCGCCCGCTTTCAACAAGTCGTTGCTGAGCGCACTCGACTTCTCAGCAATTGCCAACATCTGGGCATAGACCTTCAAGCGTTGCTCGGCGACGACCGCGACATAGAACGCCTGACGCACGGACTTCAAAACGTCTTGCCGAGTTTGGACGGCCTGCCATTCTTGTTGCCACATACTGCGATGAGCGGCTTGCTGATCGAGCTTTAGCTTGCTGCCAGTGATGAAATCCTGGCCCAGGAAGGTGTTGTATTGGCTGATGTTGCCAGCCCACTGCGGAGACGCGGCATACCAAATCGGGTTGGGATAAAGCCCCGCCTGCACGGCCTTGCCGCGAGCAACTTCAATCTCTGCCCCGGCCTCGTTCAACGCGGGATGATGCTCCAGAGTAAATCGCTCAATGTCCGCCAACGAAAGAGCTGCAGACACACCCTCGGTGACCTCGGGCTGTGCCGCACAAACAAGGCCTGATCGCATCGAATTCCACATCACAGCGCATGAGGCTGCTGCGAACAGGCACCTTCGCCAAGTCTTCATCAAAGCTTCCTTCCGGCCTGGCGCAGGCCGATTCAGCACTTCTCTTCCAGGAGAAACAAGCCGCTCGATTGATATCGACGGATCAACCGGCAAGGTCGAGTTGACCGTTCAAGTTGCCGCTTGGGTGAACCGGGTTTCTCAGCCGAATTGGGGAAGCTGTTCGAGCAATCTGTGATGATTTTTGAGCGGCGAGCGAATTTCGCTTATGCCGCTTCTGCGAAGACGCACCGAGGGGAACTCGCAGCGACCGAGTTCACACAAAGCGAATCAGCGTGCATTCAGGTGCGACAAAAACGAAGAAGCGTCAGTGAGTGAACCACGAGTGCTTACTCACTGACGCTTCTTCGTTGAGCAGAGTCGGACTTAGCGTCCCAACTGCCAATTGTACTTGTTGAGTTCCATGACCAGGAACGCGATGGCCGCGCTCAGGGAGGCCACGGACACAAACAGCAACGCAACCCAAACGTCTGGGGCGGGTTTCATATCAGAGTTTCGTTGTGACATAGTCGCCTTTCTCAATGACGCCGTTTTTGGATCCAGAAATCACAGAGCCGACAGCAGCGTCCGGCTTCACCAATTCGATTTTGATCTTGGCCAGGAACTTCGCTCGCTCGCCGATGCGATAGACATCGAGCACTGCGCCTTCGCGGATGTCGTCGTCACTACCGATCGAGATTTGGATTAGCTCACGTCCACCCTTGGCCTTGGACTCGACTTCAACCACACGACCGAAGACTTGAGCCGTCGGAGCATCGACCTTCGCGTAGCTCTTGGCATCGGTGCTGAAACCGTTAGCGGCGAGAACCTTCGTGAAGATCGCGAGATCCTTCAGCATCACCTCGTACTTTTCGGTGATGTTTTTGTTCTCAACTTTGACGTTGAACAACTCGTCTTCTTGAGCCCGAACAACCGCGTTCTTCGCGTTGAGTTCTTTGTTGATGGTGTCGTTGATCTGAGTCAGCAATCGAGCTTCATCACGACGAATGTTGGCTTCGGCTTGCGACGCTTCCGCCAAGTTCTTCTGAGTGTTGAGGTCGCGATTCAATCGTTCGACGTCTTCTTTGAGAGCGTCGGTCTTGGCGACCAGCGTGACGAAATCGCCTTCGGCCTTCTTGGCTCGCTCTTCAGCCTTCTTCACGTCTTCCGTGAGTTTGGTGATGCGTGCTTCGAGAGTTGTCTTCTCGCCTTTGATGGCTTCCTTCTCTTTATCGAGCTCCTTCTGCACGGTCTCTGCCTTCACACGCCAACTGGTTTGGTGCGTGTAGACAGCTCCCGCAAATGCCATGAAGCAGATGCTGAGCACCAACTGAATGATGACAAGTAGCTTGCCGACGAACGTCATGGGGAAGCTCCATTACCGACCGAGTGAACGACGACCACGTCGAGATCGAGCCGGAAATCTGTGAACGGTGAGACGAAGTAGTTTGCGAATCTATGTTGGTCAGCCGAAGAAATTACTCGCGAACGCCAGCGGCTTCTTTGGCCAGGTCTTCCGAACGCTCCTTCATGCGATCACGCAATCCTTGCATTTGAAAAATCATGTCGAGCAACCGTCGCTTCTGTTCGACGAGTTGGTAGTGATCAGCTTCGATTGCCTGCAAGTTGCGAGTCAGCCGGTAAACGTCGCTACGACGTCGCTCGGCTTCACCACGAATCTTCAGGGTCTCTTCACCAGCTCGGTTGGTCGCGAGCGCGGTATCAGCGAGTTCCTTATTGAGCGCGGCAGTTTGTTCGAGCAGTTGCTTGCGACGCGCGTCCAATCCTCGCATGTCGATTTCGACAAACTGATTGG
Source organism: Planctomycetaceae bacterium (assembly GCA_900299185.1). Classification (GTDB taxonomy): domain Bacteria; phylum Planctomycetota; class Planctomycetia; order Planctomycetales; family Planctomycetaceae; genus AM-0621. The sequence goes on along the minus strand of OMIV01000186.1, from coordinate 55,834 downwards.
CGGTCGCGATGGCTTGCTTGGTGGGCTCAATGAGTGGAGTGACCTTATCAGCCTCTTCCTTCGATCGCTTGGCGGCATCATCAAACGCGGCCCCGATCACTTCGGCTTGAACTGGCGATGTCTTCAAAGCTTGCTCGCCAGTGCGATGCTTCGCGCTCCATGTGGGCTTCTCACCGCCACTCACCGAGAAGTCGTAGTCTGTGAGCACAGCGGCTTCCGCAGTCCAACTCGGTCCGGAATTGACGATCGCAACGGCAACGCCCAGCGAGGCAACGCTGGCCGCCGTCACGAACACCACCATGATCTTGCTGAGTTTGGTGAGCATCGAATTCCACAACAGGATGAAGAAGGACGCGGAGACTAAAAGCGGACCCATCGGGCATCGACAGTCCGGCGGGCGAAGCTTAAGTCGGGCGAGATGCTACCGCTCATAAAAAATAGGGGTCAAACAGAAAGACGCGACCCTGACGGACTTGAGATTCTCAACGCGCCAACAAAAGCGGCAGTGCCTTTCGAATCAACGTGACCGAGCACTTTGGCAACACCGGAGAAACCGTCGCGACCAGACCCCTGGCAAATCGACATGACCGTCATAACGAGCGTGACCGTTACAACGATCGACTGTCGCGAGGTGACCCGAGCCGATAGGGTTCGCCTCCGCTCAGAGGCATCTGCTCAAAACCCAGTTTCCAATCACTCCTCAGCCCTGCATCGCCATGACAGCACCACAAACCTCGGTCCCAAAGTTCTCCTTGCACTACGACAACTGGGGACGATTGGTGCTGACTGACGCTGATGGCCAGGTTCATGAAGGAGTCACGCCCGTTCGAGCATTCCCGCTCAGCGATCCCAACCACTGGCTGTCGATCGTCAATCAACGCGGTACCGAGCTGGCCTGCATCCCCGATCCGCAGCAACTTCCAGCAGCCACCAGAGAGACGTTGTTGACGGCTCTCACCAGGAGCGAATTCATTCCGGTGATTGAGCGGATCATCGACGCCACTCAAGGCGAACCTGCCGAATGGCGAGTCGTCACGGATCGCGGCGAACGCACGTTCGTACTCAAGGGCGACGACGACATCCGCACGCTCAGCGACGGCCGTTTGATCGTCACGGACTCGGATGGCGTCCGATACCTGATCTCCGAAGTTCGCCGCCTCGACTCACACAGTCGTCGCATGCTGGAGCGGTTCATCTAGGCAGACGATCGAGCACAGCCTCAGTCACTCCATATCAACTATGGGCGTCTCATTTGGGGTGAGCCAACGAGTCGGCGAGCCAAGCTCGATACGGAGATTGATCCACGGCAAACGTCTGCATGTGATCGGCATTCTCAACGACGATGACTCTTGCCGAGCGACCAATTTCCGCCGCGATTGCTCGAGCTTCGTCAGGCGTCGCTCGTGTGTCGCGACCGCCAGCAATCAGCAGCACGTTTGCTCGACGAGGGAACGACCTCGCGGCTTTGACGGGTGAGATCTCTTGCCAATAGGGCAATTGGAACTCAGCCGCCGAAAGCAAGTTCCACTCTGCGATGTCAGCGATGGGAACCGGCAGCCGCAGGTTCAAACGGCGCTGCAAAGCCGTCCGCAAATCTTGATACGGACACTCGAGCAGCCATGCATCAACGTCGTCGGCAACTTCTGGTGCTGCAAATATCGAGGCAGCCGCACTTAACGATCCGGCCCAAACGCCGAGTCGATGTTGCGGACACCGAGATCTCAATTTCCGAACAGCAGCCATAACATCGTGCCGAGACGAGTAGCCAAAGTCGTTGAACTCTCCCGTCGAATCACCGTGAGTTCGCATGGTTACTGTTAGCACCGGGCAACCTTGTTCTCGCAAGAAAGTCAGCTCATTGATTCGAGCGGATCGCGAACCCTGATTGCCATGCAGCAGGACAACAGCCAGCCGATCATTCTCTCCGGGAAAATACCAAGCCCCGAGTTCTTCACCGTCGGATGTCTTCAGCCGCAACGACTCACCGTTCCCGCTGTATCGCTCCGGCAGCGGCTCTTCAAACGGCCGATGCATTCTCGACGTCAATGAGTCGACGGCAGCCAGCATCGCCGACACCCACAACACCAACAGCATCGAGATCGCGACAGCACCGCGTCTAAGTCGGCGACGCAGATGGCTTCGAGGCGAAGTAAGCGACGGTTCCATTCGAGTTCCCAGGTCTCAATGCGAATACGAAGAGCGATCGGTGAGACAACCAGTCGGAAAGATGTCACAAATCTTGCACAGGCTTCTTACCTCGCTGAGTTCGTCTCAAACGCGGATTCGCTCTCATCAACAACGCCTCTGTGGCTCGAACGCTGGCGATCATCAAATTCCATTGAATCGAAATCGAGTGTCAGCAGCGACGTCGGCGACATCGCTTAGCGAGTGCGATACAAGTCGCGGCCACTCATTTCGATACCGCGTTCATCTCTTCTTGCTCTCAGAACTCATGCTGAAATTCGCAATTCGTAACTTGCTCAGTCGACCTGCTCGATCACTGCTATCACTGCTCGGCTTGACCGTTGCCATCATGGGAATGGTAGGACTCTTCTCGGTTGCTGAAGGCATCGATGCGACCGTCGAACAGACCTTTAACCGCATTCCCGGTTTGGTCTGCATGCAGCGCGGCGCACCGATACCGCTCTTCTCGCGCATCCCGCTGAAGTGGCGCGATGAGATCGCTGAGCTTCCCGGAGTGAACGTCGTCAGTGCAGAGATCTGGTTGCGAGTTAACCTGATCAACAAGAAACGCATCATGAGCCCGCCGAGGTTTCTCTTCGGTGCGGATCTCCAATCATATGCCAAGCTCAAATACAGCGTCTACGGCAGCGCCATTCAGCAAGGCCGATATCTCAATTTGACCGACCTCAATCAGCCGCATTGCCTCGTCAGCAAACAGATTGCTGAAGAGAACAAACTCAAGCTCGGCGACACCTTCAAGGTCAACGGGATCGATCTAAAAGTTGTCGGCATCTACCACTGTGGCTCGCTGCTGCTGGATGTGGCCATTGTGGTCGACCAAGGATTTTTGCGAGGTCTGAATCTCTTCGATGCCGGATCGGTCTGCTCGTATTACGTCGAACCGACTGGCGAGATTCCCAATGAGCGACTGGCCGAGCAGATCAAAGCCATCTTCAAAGGTCGATCGCATACCTCGTGGCAGCCCGCGTCTTTGCTAAGCGGGATGTTTGGTGGCTTCAAATTCCCCAGTGCGCCGACCACTGAAGCGACGAGTTCCGAGTCTTCTTCCAATCCCATCGTCCGCGCGGTCAGAAGTGCGGATTCAGCGATCAAGTCGATTAAGAGTCCTGCCCTCAACACGACGAATCACCAATCAAAAGAGAACTCCGCCGCGAAGTCGGAAAACACCACGACAGAAGAAGACGACGATGAGGATTCCGGACCGCTCGAAATTCGCACGTCATCAGACTGGGCCGAGCGGTTCGGCGAGTTCAGCGAGGATCTCGACATCTTTCTGGGGATCATGACCAGCATCGGTCTGACCATCGCCGTGCTCAGCATCATCAACACGATGTTGATGAGCGTGACCGAACGAATCATCGAGTTCGGAATCCTCAAAGCGAATGGCTGGTCGCGCGGAGAAGTGATGCGGCTTATCACCTTCGAAAGTGCGACCTTGGGATTCGCGGGCGGAGTGCTTGGCTCGATTATGGGCTGGCTGCTGACCTTGGTCGTGAATTGGAAGTGGCCCGATCACGTGCATTTGCTCGCCAGTCCTGGCCTACTCAGTTTCAGTCTGGTTTTCGCGACTGCCTTGGGCGTGCTCGGCGGTTTGTACCCGGCCATCTGGGCCACTCGCATGATGCCGATGGATGCGATCCGTCGCGGATGAAAGGGGCGCCGATATACTCCGTCGCCCTTCCGACAGAACGCGTTAAGACGATTTCCATTCTCGAGCAAAGCCCACGAGCACAGTCATGGTTGCCCCTAATTCCGGTGCGGGATACACGGTCCTCGCGCGACGCTTTCGACCTCAAGCGTTTGGTGATGTCGTTGGGCAAGAGCACATCTCGCAGGCACTTCGAAATGCCATTCGCGCGAATCGAGTCGCTCATGCTTACCTTTTCACCGGCGCTCGCGGAGTAGGCAAGACGTCATCCGCACGCATCCTCGCCAAGGCCCTCAACTGTCCGACCGCAGTCGACGGCGACCCGTGCAATGAATGTGAAATCTGTCGAGGCATCTCGGCGGGCAACGACGTTGATGTGATCGAGATCGACGGTGCGTCCAATCGTGGTATCGACGAGATTCGAGCCCTGCGTGCCAGCGTCAACGTGAAGTCGATGCGGACACGATACAAGGTCTACATCATCGACGAAGTTCACATGCTGACGAAGGAAGCCTTCAACGCGCTGTTGAAGACACTGGAAGAGCCGCCGCCAGGCGTGAAGTTCGTCTTCTGTACCACCGAGCCCAATCGAGTTCCTGACACGATTCTCTCGCGTTGCCAACGCTTCGACTTCGGCACGATCGCGACGGGCAACATCAAGTTGCGACTGCAACAAATCGCTGAACTGGAGGGCGTGCAAGTTGATGACGCCGCCGTCGAACTCGTCGCGCGACGAGCTGCCGGATCCATGCGCGACAGCCAATCTCTGTTCGATCAATTGCTGGCGTTTGGCGAGCAACACATCACGGCGGTCGACGTGCATCGCCTGCTGGGAACAGCCAGCGACGAACGACTGATTGCAATTGTCGATACACTCGTCGAACGCAATCCATCGGGGTTGTTGCAGGCTCTACACGCCGCTCTTGATAGCGGCGCGCAACTCGGCGAGCTGACCGACCAATTGTTGTTTTATCTCCGCGATCTGATGGTGATTGCCGCCGGAGCGAACGAACTGGATCTGCTCGCGGTATCGTCCAACGCCAAGACAGCACTCAGCACGCAAGCCAAGAAGTGGGGCCTTCAAACAATCGTCTCGGCGATGCAAATCCTCGGCGACACGAAGGCTCGCATGCAGCGAGTGACCTATGGTCGAGCACTCGCCGAACTAGGACTCATCCGCATCGCGATGCTCGAAAACATGCAGAGCCTCGACTCGTTAATCGAGTCGCTCAAGGCGACCGAGTCACCGACGGCTCTGCCCAGTCCGAGTTCATCCTCGGACGAAAAAAAAAATGACGTAGGCGAAGTCCACGAGGCCACGACTCCGTCACCAGCAATGACCGTCGTGACGCCCTCGCCCTCTTCAGTTGCCGCACCGACCGCCCAAGAGCCGGCGGTCAAAGTGGAATCGACTGCAGCTCCAAGTGCAGGTACGAGCAACGCCGCCGCACCGGTCATTGACTCGGTTGCAGTTGCATCAGCATCGCCGCCGGTCCCAAGTTCAGTTCCCGAGCCAGTAACAATTGCTCCACAAGTCGAGCCCGTCGCGGCGGTCGCACCGATCGAACCCGTTGTCGTTGAACCACAACCAACGCTCAGCCCAGCACCTGTCGAGGCACCGCCACCTGCGAAACCTGTGGTGCCTTCTGTCTCCACGCCAAGTCCAGCGTCGACAGTCTCAGATGGCGCACTCAGCGACGATGACATTCTGGCTCAATTCGGTGCTCCACCGGACGACTTCCCGATGGATGACGAGCCATACGTCAGCGTCCGCGACGCGACGCCCATTCGACCGGCCCCGACTCCAACTCCAACTCCTCAGCCGACACCGCCTCGCGCAACGATCACCGAGCAAAAGCCGGTTGTTGAAACGCCTGCCGTCACAGTTTCGATGGCCAACTTGCCTCCAGCGAATGAGCTGTGGCAACGAGTGCTCGCCGACATCACCGACATGCTGAAGAGCCACGCCAAGGCGGTGCTCAAAGCGAAGTACCCAGGGCCAGGACAGTTCGAGATCGCGTTCTCGCCCAAGTTCGCATTCAGCAAGCGTTACTGCGAAAAGCTGGAGTCCGTGCGGCGTTTGGAAGACCTTGCCTCACGCGCTGCTGGGGTGCCGTTGAAGGTCTCGATTACAACTTGCGATGACGATCCCGATGCGATGCCTGCAGCATTGAAAGCCGAAGCCGCTAAGCAACCTCGCGCTCGCGTCTATTACCCCGAGAAAGATCCGTTCGTCTCGAACGTGATGAACGTCTTCGCCGCAGAAGTCGTGAAGGTCGAACCAATCCTCGGAGCTGCGATTAGAACGGACGACGCCGGAGCCCACTAACAACATCGGGCTCTCCGCCATTTCTGGTGAAGACCTCTAAAGGTTGGGAGGGCAAGGATCTTTCCGCAGAATCAACACGAATGCCGGAGAGTCGGTTCTTCCGGCAGTTGACCACGAGTCTTGATGAAAGGTCTCTGCGTTCTCTGCTGCTCGGCGGTGAGTAATTCTTTCAACACAGAGAAACAGAGAACGCAGAGAAAGTCGCTAAGGCTGCAATCGGCGCAATGCAGCAGCCTCTACCTCTCAAGAATCAACACGAATGGTGGAAAGCCCAACTTCGGAGTCCGGTCAGTCAAACACGAGCGAAGCAGCCAGTCGCAACGCCGCCACAGTTGGTCCCAAATGACTTCGCTTCGACGAGCCTCCGGCCATGTCGGCAACGGCTTGCGGCGAACCCGGCTGCCAAACTGGCAATGCCCCTAGCAGAGCCTTGCTCGGCCAACTCTTGCCATTTTGGCATTCAGTCACATGCCGAACGACTAGATTTTGGAATCTCAAAAAACGCTGCAAATTAGCAGTGCTTCGAAGATTTTTGACGATCGCCCAACGCTTTGGCATCGGCGTTGCCATGTGGAGCAAGCATTCCGCAACAGTGGCCGCTTCGGCAGAGCGACGGCGGAGTCGCCGTCGTCTCTGAGATGACTTTTGCCGAGTGCGGTTTGGTCTTAAACGTAGTTGGGCAACTTCACCCCTTCGAGGAACAGCATTATGGCATCCGGCGAAAAGATTATTGGTATCGACTTGGGCACCACGAACTCGGTGGTCGCCATCATGGAAGGCTCGGAAGCGAAGGTTATCGCCAACTTGGATGGCAACCGGCTGACTCCGTCAGTCGTCGGTTATACGGAGAAGGGCGAGACGATCGTTGGCGATCCCGCTAAGCGTCAGGCCGTCACAAACCCACGCAACACGATTTACTCGATCAAGCGATTCATGGGTCGGCGGCATTCTGAAGTTGAGTCCGAAGAGAAGATCGTTCCGTACAAAGTCGTCGGCGGCTCGGCGGACTATGTGAAGGTCGAAGTCAACGGCAAGCAGTACACGCCGCCAGAAGTGTCGGCGATGGTGCTCCGCAAGCTGAAGGAAGCTGCGGAAAGCTATCTCGGCCACAAGGTCAACAAGGCCGTGATCACCGTGCCTGCGTACTTCAATGACGCTCAGCGTCAGGCCACGAAGGACGCCGGTCAGATTGCGGGTCTCGAAGTTAGCCGCATCATCAACGAGCCGACCGCAGCCGCTCTCGCTTACGGTCTGCAAAAGAAGAAGGACGAAAAGATCTGTGTGTTCGATCTTGGTGGCGGCACGTTCGACGTCTCGGTGCTGGAAGTCAGCGACGAACTGGTTGAAGTGCTCAGCACCAACGGCGACACGCATCTTGGTGGTGACGACTTCGACGAAGTCTTGATTGGTCACATCGCTTCGCAGTTCCAGAAAGAAAACAACATCGATCTCCGCAAGGACGCGATGGCTCTGCAACGTCTGCGTGAAGCGGCTGAGAAGGCGAAGAAGGAACTCTCTTCGCAGCAATCGACCGACATCAACTTGCCGTTCATCACCGCTGACGCAACTGGTGCAAAGCACTTGCAGATGTCGGTCAGTCGCTCTGAGTTCGAACGCATGGTCGATCATCTTATCGAACGTTGCCGCATCCCGGTTGAGAAGGCATTGAAGGACGCAAAACTCAGTCCGTCTCAGATTGATGAAGTGGTGCTCGTCGGTGGTTCGACCCGCGTGCCCAAAGTTCAAGAGATGGTGAAGAAGATCTTCGGTAAGGAGCCACACAAGGGTGTGAATCCGGACGAAGTGGTCGCGGTCGGCGCGGCGATTCAAGGCGGCATCATCGCTGGTGACGTCACCGACGTTGTGCTGATGGACGTGACTCCGCTGTCGCTGGGTATTGAGACCGAAGGCGGCGTGATGACAGCTCTCATCGAGCGCAACACAACGATCCCGACGACGAAGTCTCAGACCTTCTCAACGGCAGCGGACAACCAAAACGCTGTCACCGTAAGAGTGTTCCAGGGCGAACGACCGATGGCTCGCGACAACCGCTTGCTCGATCAGTTCGACCTTTCCGGCATCCCGCCAGCTCCGCGCGGAGTTCCTCAAATCGAAGTGACGTTCGACATCGACGTGAACGGCATCCTGAAGGTCTCGGCCAAGGACAAGGCAACGGGCAAAGAGCATCAAGTTCGCATCGAGAACTCCAGCGGTCTGTCGAAGGACGAGATCGAGCGCATCAAGCGCGACGCTGATGCTCATGCGGCTGAGGACAAGGCAAAGCGCGAGTTGGCCGAATCGAAGAACAAGGGTTCGACGATGGTTTACGAGGCCGAGAAGTTGCTGAAGGAGCATGCCGACAAGCTCGATGCCAGCTCGAAGTCAGCGATCGAGAACTCATGCAAGAAGGTGACGGAAGCCGTTGCTGCGGAAGACCTCGGTCGAATCAAGTCGGCAATCGAGGAGCTTGAGCAAGCCATGCACGCGCTCTCGAAGCACATGTATGAGGGAGCGGGCGGCGCAGGTGCTCAACCAGGCGCCGGTCCAGCAGGCGGCCCCGGCCCACAAGGCGGAGCCGGTGGTGGCGACGACGTGATCGACGCCGAGTACGAGAAGAAGTAGTCCGCAACTTCTGCGAGTTCGACTGGGCTCAACGCAGGAGCAAATCTTACAGCCGCCGTTAGGTCACTCCCCCGGACCTAACGGCGGCTCTTTTTTTAGACCCAACAAGGGTCGCAACTCGGCAAACTCGCCGTGCAGTTTGATCAACTCGTGTCTCATTGAGGGCTATCCATCGCTTGGTGCTTGTGAGCATCACTCAAACACGGACCTCTTGTCAGAGCTTGGTTATGAGCGGTGCGATGGTTATCGTCCCAGCCTTTTCATTGAACCGATGGCCTCATCTTAAGTGCCACCGTTTCAATCACGTCTCTCGCTCTGTTCTGAGCACTGACCCTTCAATGGCGGGCCAATCACGTCTCCAAGGGTAAGCAGATCATGTCCCACATTTTCCCGACCGGGTCTCGATCGCTTCGTGTTCATTTCCAGCATGGCTCAATCCCGTTGCAGCATTGGCGGAACTTGTGACGTCCGCCCGGCCCTCTTTGTATTGATGGGCTCTCTGAACTCTCGCTCTTCCTGAAGAGATCACTGCTTGAAGCAGCCGTTGCTCACGGAGCAATGCGCTTCCATCCCCTCGCCAGATGCAGCCTGCGTCTGCGTCGTTCGCCAACGACCGCTTCAACAGCGTTCTGCTGCGCTGTCATGTCCCAACATCACTTCATCTTGGAATTCAGCTATGAAGATCTCTCTGTCACTTGCATGGCTCATGAATCGCTTTTCTGTCACGACATTGAAGACTCGCGTCAACCGACGAAAGTCGCTGCGGCGAGCATTTGCCGAATCACTGGAGACGCGGACGTACTTATGCGCCGATGTTGCCTCGCTGATCGCAGGCCTGCCGGGGCAAATCCATTTCATGGGAGCCTCGAATGCCGCGAGACCGGAGGCCGCCGACGATCACGACCATGAAGACCATGACGATGACCACGATCATGGAGCTGAAGGCCATTCGCATGGCAACGACCTGGTCGAGATTGGATCGGGAGGAGTTTCAGGAGCGGCCGGCGGTGCTGGAGTAGAAGCCGCCGCACCGGGAAGCGTGCCGGGAGTGTTCTCAACTGCGAGCATCACGTTTTCGACACTCGCCAACGGCATGCCGATCCTGCACAGCTTGGCGTCGGCTCCGACTGCAATCTTCATCGACTTTGATGGCGACACGACAACCGGCACTGCGGCCTATGACGAAGACGGCAATCCGTCGACATTCAATGCAACCGAGCAAGCCAACATCGCCGAAGCCTGGCGTCAGATGTCGTCCTACTTCGCGATATTCGACACCGACGTCACCACGATTCAGCCCACGGTCCCGACGGCCTGGCAAGCGACCGGAAACAACATCTCGGGTGGGTATAGCTATGTGGGAGTCTTTCCAAACTCATACCCGCGATCATTCAATCAAAGTGGCGATGCGCGGACTCGCGTGTCGGGCATTGCTCACGAAGTTGGGCACAACTTCGGGCTGTCACATCAGTCCGACTATGACCTGCTCGGCAACAAGACCGCCGAGTACTCGTCAGGATTTGATTCGTTGCATGGACCGATCATGGGAGTGGATTACGCCCAGTCGGTCCATAAGTGGTTCATCGGCCACGCGAGCGGATCAGCCAGCGCGCTGCAGGATGATCTCGCCGTCATCACGAACAAGATCAAGGTCTATGAGGCTGTTGGTGGAGATGGTTATCGCCCCGACGACTTCGGCAGCACGATTGCCACGGCGTCGGCTCTGCCCACCAACTCTGGCGTGCAAGGAACAGCCGGAATCATTGAGCGTCTGAACGACGTCGACGCCTACTCTTTCACTGTCGGTTCTGACGGATTGCAGACGATCGCGGCGACTCCAGATGCCCCTTCGGCCGTCGATCTAAAGCTTGAGATCTATGACGCCAGCGGCTCTCTGCTAGCTGCCGCCGATGGCGCAAACAACGCGCAGAAAGTGACTCTCAACCTAGGTAGCGGAACTTACTACGCGATGCTGTCGAGCCACGGCAATTACGGCGACCTCGGCAGCTACACCGTCGCCGTGAGTTCGTTGCCAACCGGCTGGACGGGACAAGACATCGGTTCGGTCGGCATGGCGGGGTATTCGAGATTCGATGCAGCCACAGGGACTTACTCAATCGCGGGCTCGGGCACCGATGTCTGGGGCACGGCAGACGGGATGCAGCTTGCCTCTCAAACGTTGACGGGAGATGGCACCATCATCGCGCGAGTTGGCTCGATGACTGGGACGTCCGCTTGGGCCAAGACAGGACTGGAGATTCGCGAGTCGAATGCAACGAACTCGAAGCACGTCGCGATGGCAATGACTTGGGGCAACGGGCCTCAAATGCTGTGGCGCAGTTCCACCGGAGGGAGCAGCTCGTCAACCAATTCGGCAGCTCAATCCTTTGCTCCCAAGTGGCTCAAGCTCAGCCGCGCCGGAAACGTCTTCACCGGCTTTACGTCGACCGACGGCGTGACTTGGACTCAGTTCGGGCAAACCACCGTCACGATGAACTCGCAGGTGCAAATCGGTTTGTTCGCAACGGCGGTCAACAACTCGAAACTCAACGAGTCATCGCTCGATAGCGTGTCGGTAACCGGCACGTTGGGCACGGTGGCTCCGACATACAACAGCCTGGCGGCTCCCACTGGCGTATGTGTTACACCGGACGCGAGCACCGGCTTGACGGTTGCGTGGACCGACCAATCGGGAGAAACCGGTTATCGAGTTGAGCGCTCAGCCGATGGCGCCACCTTCTCCACAATTGCCACGACCAGCGCTGACGTGACGACCTACAACGACGCGAATCTCAACGGTTCCATGCGTTACTTCTATCGAGTTGCCGCGCTGGATGTGTCGGGTGCTTCTGTGCCATCTAGCATCAGTTCTGCAATCAACAGACCCAGTGGCGTCACGAACTTCGCTGTAACGTCTCTGACAGCTACGAGCTTGGTGTTGAACTGGCGCGACACGTCAGGTGAAAGCGGTTATCGAGTTGATCGATCCGTCGACAACGCCAATTGGACGACGATCACCACGGTCGGCAAGAACGTGCCCAGCTACTACGACACCGGCCTGACCACGAACTCGGTCTATTACTATCGAGTGACTCCCACCAGCAGCTTGGGCGACGGACCGACTGTGGCGGCATCAACCAGCACGCGATTGGCCGTGGTAACCGGCTTGGCGTTTGACACTCGTGCCTCGAACCAGATGACGTTTCATTGGACCGACATCGCTGGCGAGACGAGCTATCGCATTGAGCGTTCGACGGACGGCGCGACCTTCTCCACGTTGGCCACAGTGGCGGCTGGCATCACAACCTACACCGACTCAACAGTCACTGCGGCTAGCGAGTACTACTACCGCGTGATCGGCGTGAATTCCTTGACGGAAGGGACGAACCCGACGGCACTCATGGGTGCGACTCCTTCCGCGAATGCTTTACCTGCAGGCTGGTCAGCCAGCGACATCGGCGCTGTGACTGGAGCAGGTATGACGGATTACACCGCCGGAACCTTCAAGGTCATTAGCAGCGGGCGGATATCTGGGGCACCGCCGATGCCTTCCGCTACACGTATCAAACTCTCACGGGCGACGGCTCGATCGTTGCTCGAGTGGCTTCTGCCGAGAACACCGGTGGCTGGGCGAAGCTGGGTGTGATGATTCGCGAATCACTCAACGCGAACTCGCGACAAGCATTGGTGGCTGTCACTCCCAGCAACGGTGTCTCCATGCAATACAGAACGTCGACCGGCGGTTCATCGACCAACATCACAGGCCCGGTCGCTACAGCTCCAGAGTGGGTGAAGCTCACACGAGTCGGCAATGTCTTAACCGGCTTTGCATCTGCCGATGGAGTTACATGGACTCAAGTCGGAAGCGTCACCATCACGATGGCGAGCAGCGTGTTGGTCGGACTGGAAGCCGATGCCAATACAACCTCGTTGCTGAATACAGCCACCTTCGACAACGTGACCATTTCGCAGTCTGGAGTGCCGACCGTTGCCACACCGGCTTCAGCATCACCGTCGACAGTGACGGGAACAACGACCAGCTTGAGCGTGCTTGGTGCCGACGATCAGGGCGAAGCAGGTTTGACCTACACTTGGTCAACAACGTCGAAACCAGTTGGAGCTGCGAACCCGACTTTGAGTGCGAACGGAACCAACGCCGCCAAGGCAACAACGGCGACGTTCACTCAAGCTGGCGCCTACAGCTTTACTGTGACCATCACCGACGCGAACAACCTGTCGACAACCAGCAGCGTCAACGTGACGGTCAATCAAACTTTGGCCGCGATCTCATTGAGCCCGTCGAGCGTCACATTGAATGGCGGATCAACGCAGCAATTCACGGCGACCGGCAGCGATCAATTCGGAGCAGTGCTGAGCGTTCAGCCGAGCATCACGTGGAGCGTCTCTGCGGGTAGCGGTTCTGTCACCACGAACGGCCTCTACACCGCCGGCAACGCAGCCGGCAGTGCAACGGTCACAGCAACATCCAGCAGCTTTAGCGCCAGCTCCAACGTCACGATCAACAACGCTGCTCCCACAGTCGCGACCGCAGCAGCGTCATCGGCTAACCCCGTGACGACGACGTCCACGATCCTCAGCGTGCTGGGAGCTGATGATCGCAGTGAATCGAGCTTGCTCTACTCATGGTCCGTGACGTCGAAGCCCGTTGGTGCCGCCGATCCGACCTTTAGCGCCAATGGCACCAACGCCGCCAAGACGACTACGGCGACGTTCTCTCAAGTTGGCGATTACTCCTTCTTGGTGACGATCACGGATCTCGGCGGATTGACGACGACGAGCAGCGTCAGTTTGACGGTTTCTCCCACGCTGACGTCGCTCGCATTGAGCCCGTCGAGCGTCACGCTCAATGGCGGTGCGACTCAGCAATTCTCTGCGACGGCGAAAGATCAGTTCGGAGCAGTCTTGGCATCGCAGCCGAGCGTGACTTGGAGCATCGCCTCGGGAACTGGCACGATTGACGCCGCGGGCCTTTACATCGCAGGCAACTCAGCGGGCAGTGCAACGGTACAAGCAACATTCGGCGCGATCACCGGCACCGCGAGCGTGACGATCAACAACCCGGCACCAACGGTGGCAACTGCGGCTGCGTCGTCCGCGAATCCTGTAACGGGTACGACAACTTCACTCAGCGTGCTCGGTGCCGATGATCGCGGCGAGTCAACGTTGACGTACTCTTGGTCGACAACGACGAAGCCTTCGGGTGCCACGAACCCGACCTTCAGCGCGAGCGGCACGAATGCCGCAAAGAGTGTGATCGCAACGTTCTCACAAGCAGGCAGCTACACCTTTGCCGTCACGATCACGGATCTCGGCGGCGCGACAACGACCAGCAGCGTCAGTGTGACGGTGAACCAAACTCTGACCGCGATCTCCGTGAGCCCGTCTACTGCTTCTGTGAATGCCGGGGCGACTCAGCAATTGACTGCCAGTGGCACTGACCAATTCGGTCGAGCCTTGACGACTCAACATGCCTTTACTTGGAGTGTGACCAGCGGCGGCGGAACAGTGACTTCGACGGGACTCTTCACCGCCCCAACGACCGCGGGCACGTCGGTTGTGCGAGCAACCTCGGGCAGCATCTTTGGTAGTTCGTCGCTGACGATCGTTGCTGCCACGGTACCGGTTGGCCCAACGAGCTTGACCGGCACGAAGTCCGGCAAGAAGGCCGTGCTGAACTGGACTGACAACGCCACCAACGAGACTGGCTTCTATGTCCAATACTCGACCAACGGCGGTTCGACATGGACGACGCTAGCGACGTTGGCTGCGAAGACCGGCACCGGAGCGATGAGCTACACGACCAGCAACCTCGCTAACGGAACTTACTCATTCCGCATCGTGGCCTTTAATGCTGGCGGCTCATCGACTCCTTCCAACACGGTCTCGGTGAAGATCTAGCCTCAACCGCCAAGTCCTCGATTTGGTTGCGCAGCGCGCCATCACGTCCGGGACTCGCCGAGGAGTCGATACCAAAACAATCAGGGCTTGCCGGAAACACTCCGGCAAGCCCTGTGGATGCGACTCAAACCAATTTCATCCGCGAACTCGTTGAGTTCAAAATCAACGACTAGTTCAGAATCTTCGCAGTGTCGGCAACAACGCTCTCGACAGCCTTCTTGTCGAACTTGCCCTTAGCGAAAGCTTGATTGGCCTTCACTTCGCTCTTGTTCCACATCATGACCGTGACTTCGGCGTCCTTAGCGATCTTGTAGTTTGGGGGGCCAGCTGGTCCATCGAAGACGGTCAGCGGAACGTTCTTGATCTCATTCTTGGACGCGACTTCGGTCAGCTTCTTCTCTTGCTCATCCGGGCTGTCCGTCAGCACGACGACGAACGCCTTCATTTGCTTCTCGCCGTTCTTGCCGACGAGTCCATCAACTTCCTTCACCAACTTCGCAACGTTGTCATCCATTGTGCGGGTGAAGATGGTCACCACAGGACGAGCACCGTATTGGCAGCGATAGCAGAGCGACGTGCCCTTGTTTGGCCCCGTCACGTCCTTCACGTTGAAGGCCGGAACCTTGTCGCCCAGTGGCAGTCCCGACTTGAGTTCATCCGCAACACCGACCGCGACGCCTGCCGCGATCACCAACGCAAACGTTGTCGCTACGAGCTTCTTCATCAAACTCTCCTCTAACAGTGGGAAGTATGGGGCCTGAGTCGCAGGCTTATTTCCGAACGGTATCGTAGGCCCGACCAGTCAGATGCCAACCGAGGCGAGCAGTTACGCCGATTCGAGAGACGCCGTTGGATTAAGAATAAATCACAGTCCCGTCGGCTCGCCGCGAAAACAAACCGCCATCAGCATGCTTAACTGCGGCGAACTCACTACACCTTGAGCCGCCCAACGTCAGTCGCTCGACGTTTGAGGTGACGATCGCCCCTCGGTCGTCAACATTGCCACAGACTTACGGTCGGATCGCCGAGGGCGGCCATCCTTCGCATTCACGGACGAATGCATGACAAGCCTACGAATCTTCTTCAACGCCTTGCTGGTGACCGTGCTGGTCTTCGTTGTCGGCATCACGCTCGGCCCACGACTTCAGCAGCGACCGCCTTTGCCGCTCGCAATCTCTCCCGGCAACGCCGATGTCTTCGTCGAGCCCACATCGACAGCACCATCGACCGCGTTGCAGCCTCAAGCGGATGTATTCGCATCGGAGCCCGAAGCATCTGTTGTT
This sequence comes from Planctomycetaceae bacterium, assembly GCA_900299185.1. GTDB lineage: Bacteria > Planctomycetota > Planctomycetia > Planctomycetales > Planctomycetaceae > AM-0621. The sequence goes on along the minus strand of OMIV01000186.1, from coordinate 39,828 downwards.
ACACCGCCACACGTACAGCCGGTGAAGGGAGTTGATCTCAAAGGTCAGTTGCATCGGCTCGGTGAAACAGACAATTGTCGCGCGTCAGTAGTGATCTTCTTGGGAACCGAATGCCCCATCGCCAAATCGGTGCTACCTCGGCTGAATCGACTCGCCGCTGAATACCAACCACAGCACATCGAGTTCTTCGGAGTCCTCAGCAGCCCGTCGTTATCGCATGAGTCAGCAGTTGAGTTCGCTCACGAGTACTCGATGAGCTTCCCGGTGTTGTTCGATGTCACAGGCGAATTGCGCGAACGCTTACAGGCAACTCACACTCCGCACGCCTTTGTGATCTCTCCCCTTGGCGAGCTGCTCTACCGAGGCGCCGTCGACGACCAGTTCGTTAGCGCGGGAGGCCGACGACGAGATGAACCTCGATCGCAATGGTTACGAGATGCAATCCAGTCAGTCATCCATCAGCAACCGATTGACGTCGCCGAGACCGAACCGATTGGTTGCCTGCTCGAACCATTTCGAGATCAGCCGCTGACGTACTCACGCGAGATCGCACCGATCGTGCAACGACAATGCGCCAATTGTCACCAGCCAGGATCCGTCGCCCCGTTCTCGTTACTAACCTATGGCGACGTTCGTAGGCACGCAGCTCAGATTCGATTGATGGTTAACCTCAAACAGATGCCGCCTTGGCGACCAATGCGCGGCTTTGGCAGTTTTCGAAACGAACTTGCCTTGAGTGATCGAGAGGTCGAACTACTCACACGCTGGATTGATGCCGGGTTGCCCGAAGGTGACTCGTCCCAGCACTGGATCAAACCTTCGAGTGCGATACGTGACGACGATCGGTTAGCCAAAGAGACCGTTCGCTCTGCGACAGAAGTCAGCGATCAAGGTTGGTTGCTCGGTCAGCCGGATCTGATTCTGAAAGTGCCCGAGTCCTTCGCAGTCCCAGCCGATGGTCCTGACATCTATCAGTACTTTGTGGTGCCGACGGATTTGAAGACCGACCGTTTGATCTCGGCCATCGAGTATCGATCCAGCAACTCTCGAGTCGTGCATCACGCGAGCTTTCGATTCGATGACGCTGGCCGCGCGAGAGAACTTGATGATCAACATCCCGGCCTGGGCTATCAACGCTTTGGTGGTTGGGGATTTGAGACCGGCGGCACGTTGGGTGGCTGGGCGTTTGGAAACTTCCCCCAACGATTCCCCAGCGGGTTTGGCCGACCGATCAAGGCTGGTTCTGACTTCGTGCTGCAAACTCACTATCACCCCACAGGCCGACCAGAGTTCGAACAAGCAACGCTCGGTGTGCATTTCGCTTCGGCCAGTTCCACGCGGCACATCGGCGAACTCATTGTCGCTAACCAGCAACTCCACATCCCGCCGAATGAACCTCGCTTCGTGCATCGGGTGGAATATGAATTACCTCTGGCCGTGACGGCGTACTCGGTCTTGCCGCATACGCATTTGTTGGGGCGAGAAACGAAGGCCATCGCCAAGCACCCTGACGGCACCGTTGAGCCGCTGATTTGGATCGATGACTGGCGCTTCAATTGGCAAAGCCAGTACTTCTTCAAGCAGCCCAAACATTGGCCTGCCGGGACTCGCCTGGAATTCGAAGTCGTCTTTGATAACTCCGCGGCTAATCCACTTAATCCGCACTCCGTGCCAAAGTGGGTCCATTGGGGTGAAGAGACCACTCAAGAAATGGCAGTGTGCTTTTTTGATGTCGCCGCTGATTCAAACGCAGAGCTGGATCGCTTGATCGCTCACAACCGGCAGGCGCAACTGACAAAGCCCGCACAGCCGTCGCGTTGATTACCGTGACTTAGTTGGAACGCATTGGCTTTTGCGGCACACGTATCGAGGGCGAGTAGATTCTTTCCAGAAGAGTCGTTGCGCGTTGTTTCGTCGCGAGTCAGGGTGGTGAACCGATCGAAGAAGAGTCGCTTCACAACGAGTCGCGGAAATTGATTGCCGTTCTGATCAACGCGTCAAACATCGCCGAGCAGAACCAAGCGACATGAGCGCCGCGCTCCGTCGTCATTCTGCCAACGGCTCGTGTCGTGCTCGTCGAACGTCCGATCAACTGCAGTCTCACCACTCCTATGATCCGAAACTTCATTGCAATCGCGCTGACAGTCGTCGTCCTGCTTGTCCTCGCCACGATCTCGATTCCGATCGCTGCAGGCCAAGATGTCGGTCCGCTGTTTCCGCCGCTACCTGCGTCGCAAGCTCCGTCCGTCACGATTACCGCCCCCGGCGAACCTCGTGTGGCGGCGCCGATCGCCATACCTGCTCCAGCGATGCAGCAGACTTATTGTGACCCGGAAGATCATTGGCTCGTCAGCATTCGGCATTGTCGGCAAGAGTGTCGAAATTGTGGCCAGTGTTGCCCGCTCGACTTCTTCAAAGACTGCTGCAGGCAGCGTGTTAGTCAGAACGAATTCACCAGCAGCTTGCAGCCTGGAGTTCCGGTTTGCATCGTCGTACATGGAAGTTATGTGACAGCTGAATCGGTCCAAGAGGAGTGCCAGCGCACGTTCCGTTGGCTCAGGCAAGCCGCCCCGCATCGACCTCTCCACGTCGTCTTCTTTACCTGGCCGAGCGAAGGCCCTCTGACGTTTGATCGCAACAACGCACTGACTTCTCCGCTCCCTGGATTAGATGTGGCAATCCTGGGACGACGAGCCGAGTTCAATGGCATTCGCCTGGCTCAACTCATGAATGCGATCCCGTCGCAGAATCCCATCTGCTTGATCGGTCATAGTCACGGAGCACGCATCGTTTCGTCGGCACTGCATTTGGTCGGTGGCGGAACCGTTCAGAATCTCGCGCTTCGTCAAGTTGTCCCACATCGCATTCGAACGGTGCTGGCTGCGGCAGCGATCGATCATGACTGGCTCTTACCAACAGAGCGTTACGGCCGCGTGCTGTGCACGACCGAGTGCTTGGTCAATCTGCGTTCTCGCAAAGACTGGGCGTTGTGGTTCTATCCGTTGCGTAAGCCGTTCTCGCCCGCGTCGCTGGGTCGCAAAGGATTCAGCGATCGAGACATCAGAAGGCTCGGCGAACACGCGGCGCAGATCTCTGAATTGGATGTGACGGACTACGTCGGCGTCGGCCACATTTGGCCGAACTATTACGAGCGTGATGAGATCGCCAACGCGATTGCTCCCGTCGTGTACTTCGACGAGTAATGCCGCCTTCAGGGGGACGCGCCTTGAGTCTCAGCGAAGGGCGTGTCTTCGAGACTCGCGCCACGCCCTTCCCGTTGGTCAGAGCGTGCCACCCGATGCGTTCTCCGCTGTCGCTCGTCTGAGGACTATCTCGACGGCTGCTCGTCCACAAACCGTTGCTGCCAGAGTTCCAACACCAGCAAGTTCCAGAGTCGATAGCTGTGATCGAACTTCGAAGTCACGTGCTCATCGACTAATTGCCGAATGGCTTCTGGCCTGAACCAGCCGCGTTGCAGCGATCTCGACGAGAGCAACACATCAGCCAACAGCGACTTCAGCTCATTGCGGAACCAATGATCGAGCGGCACACCAAAGCCCATCTTGGCTCGTGATTGAATCGATGCCGGTAGCAGGTCGCTGAAGGTGTCGATGAGGATCTGCTTGCCTTGTTGGCCAACGAGCTTCAACGACATCGGCATGCGCGACGCTAACTCGATCACTCGTTGGTCTAGGAACGGGCAGCGAGCCTCCAACCCATAGGCCATGCTCGCGATATCGACCTTCGTTAGGATGTCGCACGGTAGATAGCTCAGCACATCAGCGCACGTCGTCTGAGTGATGAAGTCGCGCGATGGGCACTCTGTGTAGACCGACTCCAAGAAGTAAGCCGCGTCGGCTCCATATTGAGTGGCGGCGAGCTGCTGCAAGAAGTCGGGATGCAACATCGCTTGCCGCCGTTGATCGTCGAAGATGCCGATCCAGCGAAGGTAGCGTCGACGCGGATCTTCAGTCAGCACTGCAGCAAAGCGTTTGAGGCGGCGGCGAAACGACCGTTGCTCAATCGACGCCGGGATGCGACGCGCGACAGCTGCAATCAACCCGCGCAAGATCGGTGGCATCCAATCGAATCGCCCGGCCAACCTCACGGCTTTGTAGCGGTCATAGCCGGCAAACAATTCGTCGCCACCATCTCCTGACAGAGCGACGGTTACTTCGCGACGAGTCATCTCACTGAGAAACATCGTCGGTATCGCCGAGCTATCCGAGAACGGTTCGTCGTAGTGCCAAATGAGTTTCGGCAGGATCTCCAAACCGGATGGCTCAATAACCAACTCATGATGTCGAGTTCCCAAATGCTGAGACGCTTCGCGCGCGAAAGCTCGTTCGTCGAACTTCGGAACAGGAAAGCCAATCGAGAAGGTGTGCACCGGAGTCGTTGATTGTTCCTGCATCAAACCGGCGATGATGGTCGAGTCGATGCCACCGGATAAGAACGCGCCCAGTGGAACATCACTTCGCAACCGCAACTGCACGGCTTCAGTTAAAGCCGATCGCAGTTCGCGCTGCCAACGCTCGAGGTTCAACTGGTCAGAATCAGCGAAGCGTTCGTCGCTTAGCAAGGACTCGCCGTCACTTGCGATCTCTGCTTGCGAACCCGGCTCGTAAGGTGGATGCCAATAACGCTCGACCCGCAATTGATCGCGTTCATAGACCGCCCAATGACCCGGCGGCAGCTTGTGATAGCCTCGCAAGATCGAATGCGGATGCGGCACGTACTGATAGGCGAGGTACAGATTGAGTGACGCCGGATCGATCTGCTTCGTCGCGTCTGACAATTCGAGCAACGACTTCAACTCACTGGCAAACGCCAAGCGTCCGGCAGCGTGTCGATAGACGAGCGGCTTCTTTCCAATCCGATCGCGAGCCAAGAACAGTCGCTGTTTCCGTGAGTCCCAGATCGCGATGGCAAACATGCCTCGCAACTCGTGAACGCAAGCCGGGCCGCGCTCTTCGTAGAGATGCACGATGACTTCGGTGTCGGACTCCGTCGCGAACTGATGGCCCCGCGCGACCAACCCCGCTCGCAGTTCACGGTAGTTATAGATCTCGCCGTTCAGCACGACCCAAATCGAACCATCTTCATTCGAGAGCGGCTGACGGCCACCAGCGAGATCAATGATGGAAAGTCGCCGATGTCCCAAGCACGCGCCGCACTCAGACACATCCGACTGCAATGAAGGCTCTGCGATCGCCACATCATCGGGCATTAAGTGGGCCAGCCCGTAACGCGAGTCCCACAGCCAAGAGTCATCAGGCCCACGATGACGAATGACCGACGTCATTCGCCGCGCTTCATCGAACGACGGAGCCGCGCTCGAATTGCTCCAGACGACTCCGCACAGACCACACATCAGCGGGATCCTCAAATTGGCGAGTTAAGAGCCAACGATGGAACTCGAACGCGCACTCTCAACAACAGCATTAGCCTTCAGCGTGACCAATGACGATCAGTCGCAACTTCACTGGCACGGCCCCGTCCTTGTTCTTGCCGTTGACGGTCACACTGAGCACGAAGTTCTCAGAGCCTTGCTTTTCAAGTTTGGGCTCGGCGCTCGCGGTCTTGGAATCCACCAGTGAGAAGATCGCCGGATGAGTCGCCCCGGAAGCCTTGGCACTGGCCTTTGAAAGCGCTTCTGGCTTGATGGGATCAATGCTGGTGTCAGTTGTCCCCGGCAGGGCCAAGAGGAAATCCGACGTTTCGCTGGTGCCGACATGGTTGCCGTCGGCTGGCTGCAAACCGAATCGCAAGGTGTAGACCCCTGCCTTGATTTGCTGATTGCGGAAGTCAGTGAAGTTGGCCCCCTTCGGGACTCGCAACGCTCCTAGCAGTTGGCCCGCTTGAAACGGATAGAGCTGAGCCAAGCTCGGCTTAAAGCCATCCTTCACCGTGATTTCTTTGGCGAGCCACAGTTCAACGATCGCCCCTTTGTCGCCGGTCAGTTGATAGCCCTTGGGATCCAAGATCTTCGTCACTTCGGCACCAAGTCCCTCAGGAGCTTGCTCGATGCGAGAGAGTTTGGGATCGGCAGCAAGTGCGAACGAAGATGCGAGGCACATCACGAACAAGGCGAGGCAACGCAGTTTCATGGAAGGGATTCTCCGAGGTTGGATAAATGGCGGGATTGGCCGACGAGGCGAGTTGTAAGCAGTCGGTCGCAAGTTGAAAGCTGTCAGTGAGCAACTTCGACAGGCGTCTTGGCTTCAAGGCTGCTCGCTCCAGACATCAAACGATGTTGGCGAGGACGATCAAGAACTTCAGCCGAGTCCGCTCAGCGCAAACTCACGCCTTGGGTGCAAGAAAAACGACACCTCGATCAACCGTGACAAAGCCTGCCGATCGAAAGACCGCCGCAGCCGGTTCATCCGCAGCCGGAATGTTGGCCGTCATGCAAGTCACGGTCTCTTGTCGCAAGCGTTTGATGACTTCGACCAGCAGCGTTTGACCGAAGCCCTGCCGGCGTTGGCCTTCCTTAACCCACAAGTCGCAGATGCCGATGGCTTGCTCATTCCAGACTCGAGCGTAGAGATCCAAACCAACAACGGTCAGACCAGCGACCGGCATTCCTCCGCCTTTGGGGACCAAGACGCAATACAAGCCGTCGAGACGACCGAATCTGACTGACCACCACCAAGGACACGGGTCCGGACGATCTGCCAGCGCTAGTTCCCACTTCCGCCGAATCATCGACAAGCGAAAGTTGACCGGATCACGATCAACCATCGAGCGTTGAGTGACGAGGAATTGCTCGCCGGGCTGATAGCCCAGCTTGGTGAAGAACGGTGCCGCATTGGGATCTGATTCCAAGAAGCCAACCGGCTGAGCACCTCCGTAGAGACCGCAGTAGAACGGATCGCGCTTGGGTGAAGGACCAGCAATGATCTCGGTCGCTCCCGAGTTCCGCAGATAGTTCTCCGCGCGATGAACTAACTCTCGTCCGATGCCCTGACGTCGATAACTGGGATGCACGACAACGGCGCAGATCACACCGCGATCATTCGCCAAGCGATTGCCAGTGGGATCACAACCGAAACCGGCATGAGCGAAGCCGACCAATCGATTCTCATCCAAAGCGACGGTCAACCCATGCGGATCAAAGTACTGCTGCGAGAAGTTTGCAGGATCAAAAGACTCATCGTTGGAAACATGCTGAACCGCACCGCGTCCAAGCTGGGCTTGGTTCCAAAGCCGCACCAACGCAGGCGGATCAAAGTTTCGAAATGACCGATACTCGATCAAGTTACAACTCTCATCGAAGCGAACTTACGAAGAACAGAGTCACAAGCAGGGTCGAAGCTCAACCGCAGTTGCACTCTTTTAGAAAACGCGAATGGCACGCTCTGACCGGCAGTCAGTACGTGCCACTTCGCAGTCTCGATTAGCGAACCGATCTAGTTGAAGTCGCGTGGATTGCCGAACAACCCACCGCCGCTGGCCGCTGGGCGACCATTGCCGCCGCGCAGATCCTCACGACGTTTCTTCGGAATCGGTGCTTGAATCGGATTGTCTTCTTCTTCGGGCTTCTCCTTCACTGGAGCTGCCTTCAAGGCTTTGATCGACAACGCGATGCGTTTCTTATGGCCATCGAAGTCCAAGACTTTGACATCAACTTCTTGATCAACTTGGACCACATCGGTGACGTTCTTCACACGGCGATGCTCAAGCTCGCTGATGTGGATCATGCCTTCGATGTTTGGCTCGAGTTCGACTAACGCACCAAACTCGGTCACACGAGTCACCTTGCCACGCACTTGAGATCCCGGTGCGTACTTCTCCGCCGCGACTGCCCACGGATTCTGTGAGAGCGCCTTCATGCTCAAGCTGATGCGCTTCTTCTCTCGGTCGAGCGAAGTCACGATGACGTTGACTTCTTGACCTTCCTTCAGGAGCTGGCTGGGGTGACGGATATGCTGCCACGACATCTGACCGATGTGGCAGAAACCATCCACGCCACCAAGATCGATGAACGCGCCGTACTCCTTAAGAGTCTTCACAGTGCCGACGTACTGCTGATTCTCGGAGATCTTCTCCCAGAACTGACCTTCAACCGCTCGTCGCTCTTCTTGGAGAACTTGCTTGCGACTGACGACCAAGTTTCGCTTTTGGCGATTGGCTTCGATGATCTTCACGGTCAACTTCTGACCGACATACGACTCCAGGTTGGGATTGAACCCCAGCTCGACTTGGCCTGAAGGCAAGAAGCCTCGCAGGTTTCCGACCGTCACTTCCAAGCCACCCTTGTTGGTCTTGGTGATGGTGCAGTCAACGAGCTGACCTTCCTCAATCGCGTCCCAATTGCCGCTGAACTTCTGCTTGCCACGCGGAAGGTTTACTGCAATCAAACCCTCGTTCTCGTCGACCTTGCGAACGACCACTTGAACTTGTTGGCCAACGGTCGGGGGCTCCAGTCCTTCAAATTGCTTGAGCTGCAACACACCAGGCAAACGGAAACCGAGGTCGACGAAGACGTCATCACCGTGAATCGACTGGACAGTCGCCGTGATGCGAGCACCTTCTTCGGGCATATCGGGCTTGATCGCGCCAAGCTCTTGAGCCTTGTCTGCATTCCGCTGATCGGCTTGCATGGCTGCAGCAATCTCTGCTTCGAGATCACCCAGCTCAGGTGCATCGGGAATGTTGACGTCGGCTGGTTCAGACTGGCTAACTGATGGCCCATTGGGCGTAGCGGCAGCAGCCGACGTCGGCTGCTTAGGAGCAGCGGCATCAGATGTCGCCAGCAAAGCGGCGCGCAGATGAGTCGCTTCGACCATCGCCGGATTGAGTTCCTCATTAGCCGCAGCAACGGGAGCAACAACGGGAGCAGATTCAGAAGACACGGCATTCAACTCGGGTTCGGAACTCATTGATCAATCCTGACAGGTCCACAACTACTTCGGGGTGATCTTGGATCGGACGCAACGCAGACCAAGATCGTCACGTTTGAAACTGGCGGGGACAGCGCGTCGAGCAGATGAAGTCAACTGTTCGAACCGTTCCCGCCACGAGCCACTGCGGATGACTCGTGAAGCTGGCTCGCGAGATTCGCGATGCCAAGCAGTGCCATCTGTAGGAGCACCAAGATAGGTCTCGTGCCAATCATCTGACACGAACTCCCACAAATAACCATGCATGTCATACAGCCCCCAGGCATTAGGCTTCAAGGCGCCGACAGGTGGGTCATTTCCAGCCGCGTTTCCGGTATGCCAACCAAACGCGTTTAGCTTGGTCGCTTTGGGGGCTACATCACCTTCAGATTGAGCCTCATCGCCGAAGCTGTAACGCGTGGTTGTCCCTGCACGGCAGCAGTATTCCCACTCGGCTTCGCTCGGCAGACGAATGATTTCGTCATCCTTCAGCAACTTTGCTTGTCGCATCTGAGCTGTGATGCGATCACAGAATTCGACCGCTTCCTTGAAGTCGAACATCTCGACCGAATTACGAGGCCCCTTCCACTTGCTGGGATTATTTCCCATCACTGCCTGATAAAGGTTTTGAGGAACCTCGTACTTCGCGAACGCAAAGTCCTGCTGCATGGTGACAGTTCGCACCGGTTTCTCGTTAGCAGCTCCGTTGTCAGAGCCCATCTGAAACTGCTTCGGGAACTGCCCTTTGCCCGGCGTGATTTCCACCAACTCAGACGCAAATGTCTTGAGTAACTCCACGTGCTTATCACTGAGCGGCTCATCGGCATTCGCCGTCATCAACGTCGTCATCGCAATCAAGAGAGCCAAGAGGCTCTGTCGAATCCAGCGCATCATTCGTTCTCCCTCAAAGAGCGTACTCACTTACTTCGCGAGCATAACCGCATCCGCATGCACGTTACCGCCAGCGTCTTTGGTGCTAAGTATTACAACGCACTCTTCGCCTTCAGTGAGTTCAACCTTGCCCAAGGACAGGAACCCATTAGCCAACGGCGCAGCTTTCGTCATGTCGACGCGAGTTTGCTTTTCACCCGCAGTAGTTGACCATGCCACAAGCACGTTGCGTCCTCGGTTCTCGTGCGGCTGAAACGAGATTCGCAAGTCATACGTGCCGGCCTTTGGAGCCTTCAGCGTGTAGCGGATCGACGCGTTCGAGTTAGCTCCGGCGTACGAGTAACCGTGACCGACGTAGCCCTTCAGTCCTGTGCCTTCCGTCCAAGTACCAACCTTCTCGGCATCTCGATCATCAACAACGACACCGCCCAAAGTCGCGGGATCAAGCCCTGTTGGCGGACCATCCTTTCGAGCGGCGGGCACGTCCTTTGGCAGAATGATCTCCGAGCTAACCGTCTCGCGCCGTGCCTTACCCGGCAGTTCGAGCAGCTTTTGCATGTCCTTCCAATAGCGCGTGTAGACGTCGCGCGGTTCACATGACTGCAAGCTGCAAATCGAAGCCGCTTTGCCAACGACCTCGCCCATCATGCCGCAGGTCTTCATGACGCGAACGGTGCCGAGCGCCTCGTGAGTCACACTGATGTTGCGACCGGCCATGAAGAGGTTCGAAATGTTCTTCGAATAGAAGCAGCGATACGGGATGGGATAACCGAAGGTCCGATCGATGCGTTGATCGTGCTCGGCAATCGAGATGAATGGATTGTCGGGAAACTTCTTGGCGAACTGTTGCTTGGGGTAATGCAGGTCGATGGACCACGTGCTCGGCACGCATCCGTCTTCGAATTTCTTTTTGGTGACGATGTCTTCCTGAGTCAGCAGCACATCACCGATCAAGCGTCGCGACTCACGAGGTCCGCCGATGAAGGCCACCCACGTCAACGCTGCGTTGGTGTGCTTTTCCTTACCATCGCGATTCTTCATCGCGTTGAATGCACCAAAGACCGCTCGCAGATTCCAATCGCGAATTCCTTCCGCGTCCTTAAGCGGGTCTTTGTCATAGCCGCTCTCCCAGAACCATTCGCCATGTCCCTCGCGCGGATACGGGAAGTCGGCCATCTTCATGTCCAGCGCCCAGGTCGTCTCAGGGAACTCCACCGGACCTTGAGTTTGCTCCCAACGCCACATGTTGCTCATTCCCATGCGGCCTTTCTCGGTCATGTCCCACTCAGCTTCAGCCAATGCTCCGATCGTGCCGTGACCAGTGCAGTCGCAGAACAGCTTGCCGGTAAAGCGTCGTTGCGCACTCGTCCGAGTATCAAAGGCATGCACCGCGACCACTCGCTTATCGCGCATCTCCACACGATGAGCATGATGATTCAAGAACAGATCGATGTTCTTCTCGGCGCGGACAATGGCTTCCTTCTTCCCGTCTTCAAACTCTTCTTCGCGACCCGGTGACTTCGTCGCGCGATCAGAGAACTCTTCGACGATCTCTCCAATGCGCGGATACTCGCCACGCCGAATCAAACCCATCGCCCACACACGAACCTCGCTCGATCCATTACCGCCCAGCACCGGACGGTCTTGAATCAGCGCGACCTTACAACCCATGCGGGCCGCCGAGATTGCGGCTCCCATTCCCGAGTAACCACCACCAACAACAACGAGGTCGTAGTTGGCTTGCTCGATGGTGTTCTCTGGCAAGTTCAACAACTTGCGACGCCAACTGGCGAGGACTTCAGCATCGTTCGGTGGCAGGCCGTCATCTTGAGTGAAGAGGATCGCATCGCAGCGTCCATCAAACCCGGTGAGGTCATGCAGCGCGAGCGTCGTCTTGCGATTGGTGATCTCAATGCTGCCGCCATCTTGCCATTGCCAAGTCTTGCCTTCGGTTCCAAATGTCGGCTTCAGAGCTTGCCCATTGACGAGCAACTGAAACTTGCCGGGCTGCCCCTTCACGTCCCATCGAGCAACCCAATCTTTGGTTCGCACAAAGACGCGATACTTTCCGACAGCCGGAAACTCGACTTCCGTTGTGGCATCCTTCACAGCGCGGCCAATACCGTGCGCGAGCAAGTACGGCGAACCCATTTCTTGAATGAACTGAGTATCAAGCACCCAGCCGCCATGTTGCTGAAAGCTCTCAGCTTCAACGAGCAATCGCTCGGCAGCCCCAGTGATGCTTGCTGTCAGCCACACCAACAATCCCAACCAAACACGCATTCTCAACTCCTCACGCTGACGTGAAAAACGTCCTTCAGATTTGTGTAACAAGTCTTCGCGGCGGCAATCGGTTCATAGTCCGGCTTATTCCACAACAAGCCACTGACCTCGCACGAGATATCGCCCCGATAACCACCTGCATGCAACGTCTTGAAGATCGTTGCGAAGTCGATCGTCTTAGCCGCACCGGGCAACTCAAACGAGATCTTGCCGTCCTTCTGCACGGTGTCTTTCACGGCCACATGAGCCACATGCGGTAACGATTCTTGCAGCGACTCCAACAGCGGAATGTCTCGGAAGACATAGTGAGAGTAGTCGTAAACGAACTTCAGCCAACGCGGCGTTCCAAGTTGCTGAATGATCCAAACCGCATCGCTGGGCTTCGACATCCCACCTCCGCGATGAGGCTTAATGCAGGTCACGACGCCATGCTGTTCGCTGAGCTTGACCCATTCCCCAACTCGATCGCGCAGAAAGTTCTTCTTCGCTTCCCACTCGCCATCACCGAGCACCGTCTGCATCAGAGGCGGCTGACCTCCACCCAAGTCGTTGGCTAACTCATACACGCCGCGCAGTCGTTCGAGTTGCTGTTTGTGCTCAGCTTCTGAAGTCGCGGGCGGTAAGTGCTCCATCAGTGCGGTCAGCTTGAGGCCCGATTGATTGAGCCGCTTACGAATCTCACCGCGACGCTCTTTCGACATCTTGGCTGGCGCCGAATCCCATTCAGGGCGCACGCAGATCTCAACGGATTCAAAGCCAATCTCAGAGATGACATCCAAGGCGCGTTCGAGCGTCAGCGTCTTCATGCCGTAAGTGCTGAATCCGAATGTCATGCGATCGGTAATTGGCTTGCGATCTGCGAACACCGACAACGGAGTCACGGCTAACCCAGCGAGCGCCATCAATGCCTGCCGTCGACCAACCAACATCTCCATGCCTTCCTTCAGAATCAGTGCCAGCGTGTCGTCATCACCGTTCAAGGCGATCCTACAGTCGCTTATCAACGCAGACTTCTAGCCGGTGTTCTCCATCAGGCAACACGTCGCGACCATAAACGACACTGCGTCCGATGAATTACAGTCGCTCTTCACGTGGCAACAACTCAGATCGTTGCCCCCTCACTCTGAAAGCGTCTCGATCGAGAACGTCTCGACTTGAGCAACCGGTACGGACCTCGCCTGTGTGCTTCGATAATTCACCACTTCAAAGACGCCCTTAAACATCGCCCACAAATTGACGACCAGCCCCAGCACCGCTGCTGCCGCCAGCATGGCGAACGCAATCATGGACAGCGGCTGATTCGGGTTTTGGTCCATGTAGTGCAACGTCGAAAACGGGTTGGTCACATCCATCAGCGAATAGCCGTAAGACCAAGTCGTCGTTCCCAAGATCAACGGGATGTAAGGCACCATCATCGAGATGATGGCCACCATAAGTACGATGACTCGACAATGGGCCGGCTTTACTTGAGCGCTAATCAGCTGCATCCATCGTCCGATGGCAGCACCAAAGCTGACATAGATCACGGCATAGAGCATCAACCCGTTCATCACCATTTGCTCGCCAGGACGTGTCGCCTTGAGCTGCGTGATCCACAGAGAATTGGAGACCAAAGCAATCGCACCAAGCAGCGCTAAGAAGTAGGCGTAGCCTCGTGCTCCTCCCGGCAACAGCAAGGCTTTGCCAAGAGCCAGCAAACCACCCGAGGGGATCTGCCGTCGTACTCGGCGCGACATGTAGTCCAATTCGGTCGCGGCGAAGAGCCCCATCACCCCCACGAACAACGCCGAAATGAATGTCAGAGGAATGAGAATCGTCCAATCGAGTGTCACCGACGAAGACGCTGCGGCATAGAGACCGTAGGCTCCCAACATCAGCCACTGCGACACCAACAAGTACAAGCAAGCGAGCCGGATGCCTGTGCTGCGATTGTCGGACTCAAAGGTCAGCCGCGACTCGGCGATCTTTTGCAACAGATGAACGAAGCCCATGTAAGCTACGAACCCCGCCAAGCAGCCCCACCAAAACTCACTGCTATCGAACGGCATCGTTTCGAACATCACTGCCGACGCGAATGCAAACGAACCGCACGTCTGCCAGAACAACAAGCCCAACACACCGAGCGTGTTCAACGTCGCCCATTGTTTCCCGTGACTAATCGAACTCAGCATGATGCTGAAGAGGCAGGCGAAGATGGACCAAAACAGATTCGAGACCAGCAGGAAGATGGTGTTGGGTAAGTCGAAGCCTTGCAGTAACGAAGTAAACGCGATGAACGGTGCGATCGCCGAATAGAACAAGAAGACTTGCACCACCGCGCTGCCGAGCTTGCCCAACACAATACTCTTGGGTGACAGATTCGAGATGCTCAACAGCTCGAACGTCGAGAGTTCGTTCTCAACCTGCATGCTGCGGAACGCGGTGAACGGCACGATGAAGTGCACTGCAAACTGCAGGACGAACACGAAGAACATCACGAAGTAACGTCCCGGCGAACCGTACTCGATGGCCGGTCCAGCGAGCGTCACGCCCACCACTGACACCAGCCAGGCAATCAACAGCAACAGCATGAACGTGACGACGAACTGACGACTCTTCAGCGCTTGCCGCGCTTCCTTCACTAAGATCGGATTCAAGTGATCGCTGAAGCGGTCGGCCCAAGCCACAAGCTTCTCTTCGAGGCTCATTGCACCACTCCTTTCGTGATCGTCATGAAGGCGTCTTCCAGCGTTTGAGTCTTCGTCGCGAACTCAACCAAGGGCAGTTTGGCTTCAATCATCTTCCGTAAGAGTTCTTGCTGAGCTTCATCGTCCCCAGCGAAATCAAATGACGCTCGCCCCGTGCCGCATTGCACTTTGCCGACCAAAGGTTGTTCCAACAGCCAACGCTGCAAGTGCTCGGTGACATCTTCTCCGGTACCGGCCAAGCGAACTTGCAGCGTGCGATTGGTGTGATGTCCCGCTTCCTTGCGCTGTTGCTCTGAGATCTCTTGAATCGTGCCATAAGCCAAGATCCGACCAGCTTCGATGATCGCTGCCGAATCACAGATCTCGCCCAGTTCGGTGAGGATGTGCGAGCTAATTAAGATTGTCTTCTTGAGGTCTCGTGCCAGCAGGTGAATCAGCTCACGCAGTTCGACGCGAGCGCGAGGATCAAGCCCCGCCGCCGGTTCATCCATGATCAACACTTGCGGGTCATGAATCAGGCAACGTCCCAAACCCAGACGCTGAGCCATGCCCTTCGACAGCGAGTTGATCGGCTTATGAGCCAGCTTGCGAAGCTCTGTAAAAACAAGCACATGATCGATCGCGTCGCGTCGCTTAGCTCCACGCAGTCCATAAGACCGAGCAAAGAAGTCGAGGTACTCGATGACGTTCATGTTCGAGTAACGACCGAAGCTATCGGGCATGAAACCCAAATATCGCCGCACAACATCCGGATCATCGATCACTGAGTAGCCGCAGATAAAGGCATCGCCAGCGGTCGGAACATCCAGCGTCGAAAGAATGCGCATCGACGTTGTCTTGCCCGCGCCGTTTGGCCCGATGTAACCCATGACTTGTCCGGCATAGGCTTTGAACGAGACATCGTTGACAGCTTTCAGCTTGCCGAAAAAGCGATGCAGGTGCCGCACTTCCATCGTGGGACTGCCACGATCAATCGGTGGCGGAGTGCTCGGAGTTGGCGGCGCAAGCGAATCTGTGTCGGTCATGTCTGATCGCCTCATCGTCACGCACGCAGTTTGCGTGTAGCTCACGGCTATGGTTGAAGTCCGTCGTCGCTGGTCATCGCACACCGCTGGCATGCACCGTCAGTCGCTCATCTCAACTTCAAGTCGCTCCATCCGGCTCATCGGGTTGCATCGCAATGCGCTTCACCATCGTCACTTGATTGCCGGTCTCGTTGTAACCGACCTCATCCATGAAGGAGCGCATCAACAACATGCCTCGACCACTGGGGCGTTCCAGAAACGCGGGATCGGTCGGATCAGGCACCGCACCTGGATTAAATCCGGGCCCTTGATCGCGAATGACAAAGGTGGCCTTATTGGGAGTCAGATTCACATCCACAAAGAGTTGGCGCTCTTTGTAAGGCGACTCTTTCATGCGTTGCTTAGCGGTCTGTTCGTAGAGTCCTTGATCGCTGTCTCGCAACGTTGAACTCACTTCGAGGTTGCCGTGATACAGCGCATTGAGCAGTGCTTCTTCGAGAGCGATGCCAATGCGAAGTCGATCGTTCTCACCGAAGTAACGCATGCTCTTAAGCATCTCGCGAATCTGTTGCACGAGAGCCTGCACGAGCGCCGTTTCATTGGGCAACACGAAAGAGGTCTCTGACCGCACTACTCGATTGCGTAACCGTGACTGACCTTGATCCACTGTCGCGACGGCAATCACTTGCTCGATGGTGTTGAGCAAGTCTTCGTTAAGCCGACGCTTCGTTACGTAACTTGCCGCTCCGCGTTTGAGCGCCTCAACAGCCAGTTCTTCACTGCCTTGAGCCGTCATCAACACAACAGGCACCAGCGGATAACTGCTCTTAACCGCTTCGACCAATTCGAGCCCATTCATCTCGGGCATATGCAGATCGGTTAGAACGGCATCCGGAATATCCAACTCCAATCGTTCAAGCGCATCTTTTCCATTGATGGCATAAACGAGATTGAAGTTTGCCTGCCGCTGCAACAAGCCGCCGACCAAGCGCCGGTCAACGTTAGAGTCATCCACAATAAGGATGGTTTTCATGCCGAGACTTTCGTAACAACGATTACTCGCGTGGCCCTAAACACAATCGCGGCGACGATGTCCTCTGGCTCGTTCCTTGCCATCTCACTCCTTTTCCAACGGCCGCAACCGATTGGAAATCGTAGTCACGCATCGGCGCGCCCGGTATTCAGGAACCCCTGAAGTTCGCCAGAGACATCCGAGATTGCAGACTCCAATTCCGGGAGCATTTTGGCGACGTCATCCAATCGAGCTTGCTTGGCAGCTTGTTCGCAGAAGAAAGCCACGTCGTGCGCATCTTGCGCACCGAAGGTCCGAAACCCAGCTTTGATTGTATGAGCCAGCCGACCAGCAGTACCGGCGTCGTTCGATTTCAAAGCCAAGCGGATGCCGTCTCGCACAAGTATGGCTTCTTCCAGAAACGCAACGACAATCTCCTTCAGCAGCTCGCGATCGCCTAACACAGTCTGTTCGGCAATCGCCCAATCCACTGCGAATCGCCTGGTCTGCGCGACAGCGTCTTGAGCACTCCGAAGCGAGCGAGCGTCCTTCTCCTCAGTGGAAACCTCATCAGAAATCCCAGCCGCCACACCAACCAACGAATCAAAGTTGATCACCGACTGCATGGCCTCGAAAAGCAACTGAGCACGGACCGGCTTCGTCACATAATGGTCCATTCCCGCATCGAGACACTTCTCCCGATCTCCAGTCATGGCATGCGCCGTCATCGCAATAATAGGCACTCGCGGCTGTCCAAGTCGTTCGGCCTCGCGCACTCGCCGCGTGGCTTCCAGGCCATCCATCTCGGGCATTTGCACGTCCATAAGAACCACATCGAATCGCTCTGAGGCCAACATCTCGACCGCTTCGCGGCCATTATTGGCCACCGCGACTTGATGCCCGGAGCGCTGCAAGATCCCAATCGCCAACTTCTGATTGACGACGCTGTCTTCAACCAGCAGCACACGCAGCGCCGGTAGTTCGAGTACCGGTACTGGAGCCTGAGTCGTTCGCTCGGGCTCGCTATGAGTGATCCCTAACGAACTAACGATGGCGTCGAACAACTCCGACTGTTTCGGAGGCTTCCTCAAGTACGCGGCCACATTAAACCGCTGGCACTTCGCACCATCGCCCGGTCGATCGCCAGACGTCAGCAGCATGATGACTGGCCCTGAAATGCGCGGGTCTCGCCGCAGATGGGCAGCCAGCATGAACCCATCTTCTTCCGGCATATGCACGTCGCTCACGACGAGCTCGTAAGGTTCATTGCGCTGCTTGGCCGCCGCCAATTCTGTGACGGCTTCTCGAACACTCGAAACGCTCTGCGGAAGCATTCCCCAGTTGCGAAACATCTCATCAAGAATCAATCGGTTGGTCTGATTGTCGTCGACGATCAGCGTGCGAGTGCCTTGTACGGCTCGACCAATTGGACGCAGCGGAGCGACATCAGAAACCACGAAGCTGGCCGTGAAATGGAAGACACTGCCTTGCCCCACTTCACTCTCCACCCAGATGCGACCGCCCATGCACTCAACCAGTCGCGAGCAAATCGCCAACCCCAATCCAGTGCCGCCGTACTTACGAGTGGTCGAAGTGTCGGCTTGCTCAAACGCCTGAAAGATGACGCCCAGTTTGTCGCGAGGTATCCCAACTCCAGTGTCCGAGACCGCGAACTTCAAACGCACGCGATCGTCCTGCTCGGCCTCAATGGTGACCCGCACCACGACCTCGCCGCGTTCCGTGAACTTGATGGCATTTCCAACCAAGTTCACGACGATCTGCCGCAGCCTCGAAGGATCGCCAATCAGCGCGTCCGGAACCGCAGGTGCAATGTGGTGGATTAATTCTAGTCGCTCACGATTCGCTCGAATCGCCAGCGACTTAAGCGTATCGCCAATGACCTCGCGCAGACTGAAGAGAGTCTCTTCCAGTTCGAGCTTTCCGGCTTCGATCTTAGAGAAGTCCAGAATGTCGTTGAGCAACCGCAACAACGACTCGCCCGAATCGCGAACCGTTGTCAGATAGTCGCGCTGCAAGGGATTGAGATCTGAATCGAGCACTAACTCAGTCATCCCCAAGATTGCATTCATCGGCGTGCGAATCTCGTGACTCATATTCGCGAGGAAGTCACTCTTCGCGCGATTGGCGGCTTCGGCAGCGTCCTTACCTTTGCGTAATACTTCTTCCGCTTGCTTGCGCATGGAGATGTCATGCACGAAGGCAGCGAAGAAGACGCTCATTTCTTGGACGATGGGGGCAATCGTTAGTTCGACTGGAAACTCATGACCGTCGTGATGCCTCGCGATAACTTCGACACGCTTCCCGATCAGCCGACCACCGCGAGTTTCATGAAATCGATTGAGCCCTTCCCAGTGCGCAGACCGAAACCGTTCCGGCACGATGATCTCGGCAAGCGGTTCGCCCAAAACGTCAATTCGCTTCCAACCAAACGTTCGCTCGGCTTCGGTGTTCCAGTCGATGATCGCGCCGCTGGAGTCCATCGCAATGAAGGCATCGTTTGCGGTGTCGACGATCATGCGATTGAGTCGCTCAGAATTTCTCAGCGCGTTTAACGCTTCCTTCTGCTCGGTGATGTCGCGAGAAATTCCGAACGTCCCTACGACTTTGCCATGCTCATCTCGCAGTGGCAGCTTGCTCGTCGACACCCAAGTTCGTCGACCATCAGGCCAAGTCTCGCACTCTTCTTTGCCGAGCACCGCTTCACCGCGACTCATCAACTCTTGCTCGTCCTGCCGTGCTTGATTCGCATGCTCGTCAGTAAAGAAGTCACCATCACTCTTACCAGCAGCCTCACGCGGATCCGCTAAGCCAAACCACTGCGCCATGGCATTGCTGATGCGGATAAACCGGCTGTCGCGATCCTTGAAGTAGATGTTGTCTGGCAAGTTCTCCATCAGAGCCCGCAACAACGCTCGCTCTTGCTCAAGCTCCATCAACAACTGATGGCGTTCCAGTGAGTAGTGGATAGCGTGCTCAAGCCGCGAGACATCATAGGTGTCCTTCGCCAGATAGTCCGAAGCACCTGCCGAGAGTGCCTGTTGGTCGATCGCTCGGTCGGTGTGACCTGTCAGAATGATGACAGGAGCTCGGCACCCTGCTGCGCGAGCCTGCCGTAGCAAATCAATCCCGTCCGCAGGCCCCAATCGGTAGTCGACCAAATAAACGTCATGGTCTTGCCGCAGCAATCGAGAGAGCCCGTCGTCGAAGTCGCACGCCCAATCCATCTCGACGGGCCGACCGTTGACATCACCGAGCAACTCCTGAGTGAGCACAAACGAGTGCTCATCATCATCAATCAGGAGAATCCGCAGCGGCCGATGACTCATGACACCCGACGCTCCTGGAATAACCGTGCTCAACGCCGCTCAACATCGTTCGCAACGAGCAGCGATTCCGAGCGAACCAGCCTGGCAGGAGCATCTTGCAGATTAGCGCACCAATGACCGAGCCATCTCGCTAGCGAAGTCAGTGGCCGCACCGGGGAACATACCCAACAGTAGAATTGGCAAAGCAATCAGCATCGCCAAACCATTCTCGGAGGAAGCTGCAACCAACGACGAGGATCCCTCGCGAGGCTCACCCAAGAAGACCGCCTTTAAAATCCCGATGTAGTAGAAGAGGCTGAAGACTGTATTCAAACCGCCGACAAGCAAGACGACCATCATGAAAGTGCTGATCTTGGAAGCCATAAACAGCGAGTAGAACACCACGAACTTACCCCAGAACCCACCCAGCGGAGGCAAGCCCACCAGGCTGAAGACGCACACCACCAAGCAAGCTCCATGAATCGGGAAGACTCGGCCAAACCCTTTGACGCCTTCCAAATCCTCGCTGCCAAAGTGATTCCTCATCAGAGCAGTTAAACCGAAGGCTCCGATATTCATGAAAACATACACGAAGAGGTAGAAGACCAAGCCTTCAATGCATTGCTGCGTAACTTGCTTAACGTCGATCCCTGAGCTTGCGCCTTCAGGACTACGCAGCACCAACAACGCCGCCACGGCCATCAACATGTACCCCGAGTGGGCGATGGTCGAATAGGCCAGCAATCGTTTGACATTCTTTTGGAAGTAAGCCGCCAAGTTGCCAAACGTGACCGACGCCATCGCCACGACCCCCAAGCCGATTCCCAACGGCAACACCAACTTGGCCGCCTCGCCGGTCATAGACCCAGACAGTGCTAGCGACATGCGAACCAACAGCGAGAACGTCGCAACCTTACCACCCACAGAGAGGAATCCGGCAACCTCGGCCGAAGCTCCCTCGAACGCGTCCGGCGCCCAGAAATGAAACGGCACCAGAGAAAGCTTGAATGCAAAACCGACGAAGATCAGCAACAACGAAAAGATGACGG
Organism: Planctomycetaceae bacterium; assembly: GCA_900299185.1. Taxonomy (GTDB): domain Bacteria; phylum Planctomycetota; class Planctomycetia; order Planctomycetales; family Planctomycetaceae; genus AM-0621. The sequence goes on along the minus strand of OMIV01000186.1, from coordinate 18,670 downwards.
CATGGGACGCTGTTGCACCTGTCGCTTGGCTTCCGATCGCAGCGACATGACTGCCGAGCTGACTTACCGAAAGTGTGCCAGTGAGGCCTGACAACAAGCTGATGCCATACAACATCACACCTGAAGCGGCAGCGCCGTAAAGTAGGTACTTCAGGGATGCTTCAGAACTGCGTAAGCGATGACGCTGGAATCCGACGAGCGCGTAACCTGGGATACTCGCCATTTCAAAGCCAACAAACGCCATCAACAAATTGTTGCTCTGAGCCAGTACTAGCAGGCCTAACGTCGAACCCAGAAGCAGCGTGTAGAAGTCAGTCGCATCGCGGGCGCCAAACTTCATCGTGCTTCCGCTCAACGACAAAGCCAAGATCGCGAACAACAACAACATTCCACGGACCGGAACCGTAAACCCGTCCCAAATCAACACGCCACCAAAGTACTCGCCGGGATTCGCCGAAACGCCACTACCAACAACATTCAGTTGCGAACCGATCCCGCACAAGGCAACCAGCAACCCAATCAATGCCAAAGCAAACGTGGTACGAGCAGTACGCTTCAAGCAAATCGAGGCCAACAAGATCAAAACGATCGTGACGCAGACCACGACTTCAGGAAAGAAGTGTGGCATCCAGACGTTCTGTGCGTTCTGTGTTAGCGTCTGAATGACGGTCGAAAAATCTAACGGCTGCATGATCGTCTTATCTCAGTGTGATGCTTACTCGCAAAACCGATTAGCCACTCCCTGAGCAGCTACTTCCCCACCGTCGCCACAGCCTTCTCTAAGGTCTCAAGCGAACCTTTCAGCGTTGCGTCCATCACATCGAAAACGACAGACGGATAAACGCCCAAGTAGATCGCAGCGATCAGCAACGTGAATCCCACGAACGCTTCGCGAGCAGTGAACGGCATGTGGTCGATCTCCTCAGAATGCGGTCCCTTGTAGGAAGCACCGAGGTAAACACGCTGCATCGTCCAGAGGATGTAGCCAGCCGTCAGAACGACACCCGAAGCGGCGATGATCGCCAACAGTGGGTCGTAGTTCCATGTGCTGATTACAACAGCTACTTCTCCGATGAACCCGCAGAGACCCGGCAAACCAAGGCCTGCGAAGAAAATGCCAGCAGCCAAACCGGAATACAGCGGCATTCGGCCCATTAGACCACCGAACTGATTCAGATCCCGGTGGTGAACACGGTCATAAATCACACCGACCATAAAGAACATACCGGTCGAAGACACGCCGTGTGCAATCATCTGGAACATGGCACCGCTCACACCCTGCAGCCAGAAGTCGATGCCGTGTGCTTCGGACAACTTCCAGACGCCAATTCCAAGAGTCACATAACCCATGTGGCTGACAGAGCTATATGCTACGAGCCGCTTGAAGTCCGTTTGAGCCAACGCGGCAAACGCGCCGTAGATGATGCTCACAACGCCGATGGCGACCAACGCGTAAGACGAATAATAAGCCCCGAGCGGGCAAAGCGGGAAAGCGATCCGCAGGATACCGTAACCGCCCATCTTCAAGAGAACGCCAGCCAGAATCATCGAGATCGGAGTAGGCGCCTCGACGTGGGCGTCGGGCAACCACGTGTGAACCGGAACGCAGGGGACTTTGATCGCAAAACCTATAAACAGCAGGATGAAGGCGACCGTTTGTTCGAAGCTACTGAACTTGCCAGCTGCGGCCTGTTGAGCCAACCCGATCAAACTGAATTCCCGCCCGCTAGCGAAATAGAGCATCAGCATCGCCACGAGCATCAGGACTGAGCCGACCAATGTATAAAGGAAGAACTTAATCGCTGCGTATTCCCTTCGAGGACCACCCCAGACCCCAATGAGGAAGTACATCGGGAGCAGCATCACTTCCCAGAAAACGTAGAACAGGAAGAAGTCCAACGCCAAGAACACACCCAACATACCTGTGACGAGCAACAGAAAGAGAATGAAATATCCCTTATGCAGTTTCTGTATGCTCCACGATGCAATGGCAGACAGAAAACTGACGAAGCCGGTAAGTACGACAAGAGGCAAACTCAAACCGTCATAGCCCAACCGGTAATGAATATTCCAGGAGGCAATCCAGGGAACAGACACCCCTTCTTGGACTGGCTGTATGGTACCGAGCACGGGATTAAAGCTGCCTCCCAGCCACAACTGCAGCGTCATCAAAAATACAACGCCGGTGATAGCGGCCGTAAAGACGCGCATGGCGTCTACAGCTTTCGAAGGGAAACCAAAGAGAATTATGGCCCCGAGTGTCGGCAGGAAAATCAGCAGAGAGAGATAGCAGAGAGGATCCATTTTCGCCCAGAACTTTAAGTTGTTAAACCGGGTTGGAGTATCACGAGTGCGAGCAATATTTAGCCAAAGCTAGCTCGCGATTAGTGCGGCAGAATGACACCGAAAAAGCCAGCCACGACCAACACGAGACCGACTGCGACGAACAAGACGTACTGACGAGCCCGTCCCGTCTGAATAACTCTGAATGTTCGAGCCAACGCAGAGACAATTTCACCACTCGCTCGAACTGCTCCATCAACGACGACTTCGTCAAACCGCCGATTGGATTTGGCGACCTTCACAGCGCTCGCAGCAAGACCGTCAATCGCATTATCAAACACATTTCGGTCAATACCTGCGATGAAGCCTCCAACTCGTTTCGAAGGCCAGACGAAGACCGCATCATATAGTTCGTCAAATCGCCACTTCGCAACAAGGAAGGAATGCAATGGTTTTAACTGTTCTTTGATAGCAGCCGGCGAAATCACTGACTTGCAGTAAAGGAGATAAGCCAATGCGAAGCCCAACAGTGCCGAAGTCAAAGCCAATACACCCGCGGTTTCATGTGATTCATGGATATGATGGTGTGTCGGCAATCCGGCGTCGGATATGGCGCACGACTCAGGTTGAGAGGCATGCAGCAAGCTATAGAGCACACCCTCTTCACCGCCCCATGCACAGCCAAACGCTAGCATCGACAGTACCAACAGCGGGATGAACATAATCTTGGGGACTTCGTGGCAATGTTCTTCGACGTGACGGTCGCGAGTCTTACCGGTGAATGTATAGAACCAGAGTCGCCACATGTAGAACGAAGTGATCCCAGCTGTAACGAGGGGAGCCAGGAACAACAATGAGTGGGATGGGTTGATCTTCGAGTATGCCAATGCCGTCGCGAGGATTGCGTCCTTCGAGAAGAAGCCGCTGAATGCTAAGTTCGTGTGTGGAATCCCGAACCCGGCGATTGCACAACATCCCACGGCCATCGCGAAACCAGTGACGGGCATCTTCTTGAGTAGCCCGCCCATCTTCGGCATTTCTTGTTCGTGGTGGCAGCCGTAGATGACCGCTCCAGAACCTAAGAACAGCAGGGATTTGAAGAAAGCATGTGTGATCAAGTGGAACAGCCCAGCTCCCCAACCGCCAACGCCAATAGCCAGCATCATGTAGCCCAGCTGACTGATGGTTGAGTACGCCAAGACCTTCTTTATGTCAGTTGCCACAATCGCGATTGTTGCTGCGACAAACAGCGTGATACATCCAACGTAGGCAATTACAGTCAGCACCTCGGTCGTGAATACTGGATAGAAGCGAGCCGACAGATACACACCGGCTGCGACCATCGTTGCCGAGTGAACCAGAGCCGAAACTGGTGTTGGGCCTTCCATCGCGTCTGGCAACCAGGTGTGCAATGGAAATTGCGCACTTTTTCCGACGCATCCCGCAAAGATGCCCAATCCAGCAATTATCAACAAAGTCTGAGGCACTGTAGGTAAGGCGCCATGAGCGGCAACGTGGTGAGCCGCTTCGCTTGCTCCAGTTGCTTGAGCCGCGATAATTTCGAACAAACCAGGCGCCGCTCCCTCCATGTGAGCATTGCTGAATGTGAAGGTGCCTGTGTAAGTCCATAGAATCATCAGACCGATAATAAAGCCGAAGTCACCGACTCTATTGACAATGAACGCCTTGTTGGCGGCGACGTTTGCGGATCGTCGTTCCGTATAAAAGCCAATCAGCAGGTAACTGCAGACACCAACCAACTCCCAGAAGACAAACACCTGGAAGATGTTGCCGGCTATAACCAGCCCAAGCATCGAGAAACAGAACAGGGAGAGGAAGGCGAAGAAGCGGTAGAACCGCCCCGGTCGAGTAACGTGAGCTTGGTGATCATCGTACGTTTCTGCCAACTCTTCGCTCATATATCCCATCGCGAAGATGTGAATACAGGTCGCAATGAATGTGACCATGCAAAACATGGTCAGAGTCAGACTGTCAATGTAGTAGCTGATGGAGAGTTTCAGGCTTCCGAAGGTTGCTAGATCGTAAAAGACTCCAGCATAGGCATGATGTTCGTGATGATCTGGATGAAGGAGTTTATCCCAACCACCGATTTCGCAAATCCAGCGATTCATGGCGATGGCACTGGAGACGAACCCTGTGGCAATCGCAGCTGTGGCCGCAAAAGCTGCATTTCGACTCGTTCTTCCCCATTTAAAGCCATTGAAGATGGCAATGACGAAGCTCAATAGCGGGGTCAGCCACGCTATGGCTAAATACGTCGCGAGATCTTGAGCAATGGTGTTGGACATCGTCAGTGATGGCTTTGTGTATTGAAGACTAGGACTGGCAAGTAGCAATTAGCCTCGAAGCGATTCGCCCCGGTCCGCATCAATGGTGGAATGACTGTTGTAGAAGACCAGCGTGATGGCGAGTGCGACTGCTGCCTCGGCGGCGGCCAGTACGATAACGAACAGCGTCGCAATCTGCCCGTCGATACCAAGTCGCGACAACTGACCAAAAGCCACGAAATTGATATTGGCTGCGTTTAGAATTAATTCAACGCCGATCAGCATCCCAATCACGTTGCGCTTCACGATCATGCAAAGGAAGCCACACAGAAAGAAGATGGCACTCAGCCAAACCAGTATCGAAAGCGGGTCGCCAGTCATGATATTTGCAGTCAATTAATGGGTGACTGATGAAGGTTACTCAGCCGTTGAATCAGCCTCTTGCTGCGTGCCTCTAGGTCGTGCGAGATAACCGGCGGCGACAAGAACCACGAGCAAGTGAATTGAGATAATTTCGAATGGCAGCAAGTAAGAATGAGCATTGGGCTGATCAGTTCTGACACCGACTAAAGCCAGTGCAACCGAACTGAAGGATGAACTGCCCTGCTCGACAAGGTTCTTAGGTACGGCAGCATCTCCTGCGAGCAATTTGAAATGCTCTGACCATGAAACAGAGCCTACCGTGAATGTGAAAACTAGGAGCAAAAGCACGGAACTTGCGAGCGCTGCGATTGCCTCTATTGGGGTCGTTTTCAGCTCGGCCTTGGCAGACATTGAGGTCAGCATCACGCCGAAGATCAAGAGAATGACAGTACCGCCAACGTAGACCATTAGCTGTGTCGCACCGACAAAGTTGGCATTGAGCGAGAAGAAGATGCCCGCCACCGACGACAACGCAACGATCAGACTTGCAGCCATGTGAACCACTTTTCGGCAGAGAACTACCGAGATGGCCCCAAGGGCAGCAATCACAGCGAGTGCAACAAACAGAAAGTCGTTCATTATCGAGTTCGTTTGGAAGCGGGAGATTAAGTTACTCAGCCCAATTAATGCTGCTGGGCACGTTCACCAATCGGAGACGTCGGCAAGAGATGCGGCCGACCAACCGCAGTAGCTGCAACAAGCGGATAAACCGCCGCCGCCAAGAAGACAGCGCATGCGATCGGAACCATGTACTTCAAGCAGGCTGTCATAACTTGATCGATGCGAATACGAGGCAGTGTCCAGCGCACCCAAATCTGCACACACACTAGGATCGACGCCTTCGACATGAAAATGACTGCGCCAAGTAGGGTTGCAACAAACCCCAACGCGGGCCCGCTGGCTTTAAGCCCTGTAAGGATTCCGAAGCCGTCATCCCATCCACCGAGAAAGAGCGCAGTTGCTACGCCACTGACAAGGAACATGGATGCATACTCTGCCAAGAAGAAGAACGACCAACGCATGCCGCTGTACTCAGTGAGAAAGCCAGCAACCAGTTCGCTCTCTGCTTCTGCGAGATCGAAGGGGGCTCGCTTGCAGCTGGCTGTTGCGCATGTGAAGTAGCACAAGAAGGCCACAAGCCCAATGAGATTGAAGCAGTACCAGTTCAGGAATGGCGGGCAGCCAGTCGCCTGGAAGTCAGCATAAGTACTGATTTGAGAGCGTACAACGTGGTTCAAATCGAGCGACCCCGCGAAGACGATCGGCACGAGAGCACACATCCCCATGGGAATTTCGTAACTCACCATTTGCGCCGATTCACGCATCGACCCGTAAAGAGCCCATTTAGAACCACTCGAATAGCCGGCGAAGATGACGCCTAAAACCTCCAATGCCATCAATGCGAGCAGGAAGAAGAGTCCAACATCCAATCCCAGAGCTGACCAATTCTCAGTAAACGGCAAGACCAAATAGGCCGAGAGCGACGCTGCAACAACGATATAAGGGGCAACGCGAAACAGGAGCGAGTCAGCCGACTTTGGAACGAGGTCTTCTTTTTGGACGAGTTTCACACCGTCAGCGAGCGATTGCAGCCAACCGAACTTACCACCCGTGCGAGTTGGTCCCAGACGGTCTTGGATACGAGCTGAAACCTTGCGTTCGGCCCAAATAAAGATGCCAGCGGGCAGTCCGAAAAAGCCAGCCAATAGCGCGACGTGGATCAGCGCGGACAGCGTTCCCGCAGAGATTGGTAGATTGTTGACGTAGGGCGTGAGCAATGCTTCCAGCGTCACGTCTGCGAGCAGCATCGGATTCACTGAATCCCCTCTTTAGAGCGTCCGGCAACGTGATTCAGAGCAGTCTCGTGGACCTACCGAAGTGCTCTGAGTGAGTCTGAATTCTTCTTCAATGAGCCTCAGATTTCGCGACAAGAACGAAGGCGCGAGGCTCCCTTCCAGCGGAAGGGTCGGAACTATTGCAAAGGCCCATCTGGCCTTCAAGGAGACCGGAGTCAGAAAGTCACGGCTGAATGGTGCTGACTCACAACCTTGTGCGAAATGGAATCCGTGGCCTGCGTGAAACTAGCAGTTGGCGTCAGTCGGGAACATGTTCTCTCAATTCAGAGAGTCTAAAGAGAGCAGCAAGACAGAGTGCTCCATGGTCTACGACAAATGGCCGCTGATCAGCATGTTGTCGATCAATCGAGTCGTGCCAACTCGAGCCGCAATGAGCGCCACCATTTCCGATTGAATTCGATTGAGATCTGCCAACGTGTGTGCGTCGACAAGCTTGGCGTAGTCGATGCTTACTCGCGGATCAGTTTCGAGATGCTTCTTCATTGCCGCCTCGATGCCACCGGGAGTCGCCCCCCCCTGATGCACCATCGTTTCCGCCAGCTTCAACGCCTGCGAGAGCAACACGGATGTCTGTCGCTCTTCAGGGCTCAAGTAGACATTGCGACTGCTCATCGCGAGCCCGTCGGCCTCGCGCTTGGTCGGGCAGGTTTGAACTCGAACCGGAACATCGAGATCCCGCACCATGTGTTTGATGACGAGCTGTTGTTGAAAATCCTTCTGGCCGAAGAAAGCCACATCGGGTTGGACCATGTTGAAAAGCTTAAGAACGACGGTCGCGACGCCTCGGAAGTGACCGGGACGAAATGCACCTTCCAGCACGCTCGACAAGCCGCCTACTTCAACGGAAGTTGTCGCTCCTGCGGGATAGACGGTCGGAACTTCGGGATGAAAGACCACGTCGACCCCTGCCTCACGACACATCTGCAGGTCGAGTTCAAGAGGTCGCGGATACTTTGAAAAGTCTTCGTTCGGCCCAAACTGTGTGGGGTTCACGAAGATCGTGACGACAACGAAGTCGGTCTCTTTCTTGGCAGCCTCGACCAGCGAAATGTGGCCAGCATGCAAGGCCCCCATCGTTGGGACACAGCCGATCGTGAGTCCTGCTTGGCGAGCATTCTGAACGTGTTGGCGTAACTCACTGAGAGACTCGACAGCGACCATTTAACAAGCTCGAAAACAGTGGAAGGATTCATGCCGAAGCCCGGCAAGCAATTAACTCGATCAAGCCGGAAGATCGCCGGAAGGACTCGCCACGTCGAGCCTATGGACTTCGTCGTCCACAACGAGCTTTTGCATCAAGCTGTTCACGCAACTTAGCGATGGAGATACGAATCCACGGCCTGCATTTCGGGATCATCTACGTCATTCGAGTTTCCCCAAACGCGCGCCTAATTGGATTTGACGGCGAGCAATCGGAACTTCCTCAACGGCGACTTTTCCATGCCACAAGTCTTTCTCGGTAACTTTGACTTCGAGCATGAACTCGCTGCGAAGTCGAATTCTCCGACGAACGCACTTCGGCGACTCAATGCGGAACTGAGCTGGCATTTGGCAGCCTTAACAACGCCGGGCGATGGCATTTGGTTGCCAGCAATGCCGAGTAGCGAGTTCCTTACCGCCGCTCGCGAGTTGCTCGGAGACGTACTTCTGTCGAAAGATGCTTCAGCGTTTCGGGGCGGATTCACAATCTGCCCTTGGGGGTGGTCATCTCAGATTCGGACTTTGGCTGAGCGTCATCACCTGACTGCAAACGGTCCATCGTTAACGGCAACGCGACGAGCCAACTCACGACAGCACTCGTTTCTCATTGAGCAGCAACTCGAAGTTGCTCTCGCGGGTACCTTCGCGATCGCGGGCATGGATCAGCTCGAGCACGCATTGATCACGAGATTCAATTCGTCGCCCGACCAACGCTGGGTCATTAAATCTGACTTCGGGATGTCGGGCCGTGAACGTGTTGTTGGCCACGGTCCGCAGCTTGACGAAGCAGCTCGTCGCTGGATTGAAAAACGACTCGCTCGTCACGAGTGGCTGATCTTTGAACCGTGGCTCGACCGCATCTCGGAAGCCGGCATCCTGCTCGATATCCCCAAACGAGAGGACTCGGGCAATGCAATTCGATTGGTGGCGCTGACGGAGTTAATGACCGATTCGCGAGGACAATACGCCGGGACTCGAACCGGGCCTGATGTGAATGCAAAGGCCGAGACGATCTGGCAACCAGCGGTCGAGGCTGCGATGCAATTCGCGATCTTGTTGCGGGCCGAAGGTTACTTTGGCCCGATCGGTATCGACGCCATGCAGTACTTCGCGACGGAAGCTGATCGAATCGCTGGTAGGCCATCAATTCGACCCATCCAAGATGTGAATGCTCGCTGGACGATGGGGTTCATCGCGGCGACGTGGACACAACGACTTGCTCCTAATGCGTGCTCAACCTGGCGACTGATGCCGGTGAAAGACTTTTGTCAGCGACTCAATCTCGGCGGTAATCTCGAAGGCGAGCGGCAGCTATTGCGGACTCGCGGACTAGATCTCACTGAAGCATTGCTCGGACCGACGGCCTCTGCTCGAGTCTTGTGGACTTCACCGATTTGCTTGGGAAATGAGCCCGTTCGACATGTCGGCCTACTCATATCCGGCGCCACTCGAGACATCGTCGATGATGCCGAACGACGAGTGATTTCAGGCTGACGACACGACTTGACCTTGCTCGCGTCCATGCTCTTCGGAAGGTGATCTTGACCCATTTCGCAAAGCGGTCGGATATTCCCAACCCCACTGTGAGTGATCGAGTCGTCAAAGGAGTGACGCCATGAAACGCTGTTTGGCAATTGGAGTGATTGCCGTTTATTTGGGCTCGCTGCTATTCGGCATTGCGGCGCATGCGTTGAACTTCAAAGCCAACGTCCACCCGGCAATGTACTTTGTCGTTTGGGACATGTTCTGTGGCTGGGCCGGTTACGAAAACCGCACTCATATCATCGGCGAAGGCGAAAGCGGGCGTTTCTATCAGCTCGCTCCTGGACCGTGGGGCGACTTCAATCCCTTCGGCGATATCAGTCGACATCACTACGACCCGTTCGTGAATCACACCGGTGCGATTGCTCTGAATTGCTTGAAGCACACCGACCACGAACCCATGCAACGCATCTTCGTTGTCGACGAGGTCTGGGCGAAGAAGTTCAACTTGCCCGACGAGCTGTGGCAGAAACGTTACACCGAACCGAAGCAGCCACATTCGTACTTTCACCTGCGACAGATCTTCGATGGCGAAGGACGGTTGGTGACGCTTAATCTCGGCTGGTTCGATTACCAAGCCCAGCTCTGCTTGAGCGACAACCCACGCATTTGGCGAGAGGCCCAACAAGGCAAGCCGTTCTATCAGGTGAATCCGCTGCAACGCTCTGACGAGCACTTCACCGAGACCGCGACTTTGGCATTACCAGTCAATGGGACGACTCAAGAACTCGCAGCCGCGAAGTAGGAAAGGACGCTCTCATGAACAGCCTCACTCGTACGAGTCGCGATATCTCGAAGTTCTTCTTTGACGAAGAAGTTCCCTTTGGACTGGCCGTCGTTCGTATCTTTCTGCCGCTGGTCCTGATGTTGGACATGGTTCCGCGTTGGTTTCATGCCCGCGAGCTGTATTCGCTCGATGGCGCTGCGGCCCCGCTCGCAATCAACTACGGCTATCCCGACTTCTTGCCGACTCCTTCGGGAGCGGTTGCAGTTGCTCTGGCTTCGGTCTTGATTCTGACCTTGATCACGACATCAATTGGTTGGTGTTCCCGAGTGTCTTTGGCTCTTGCCACAACCATCTACACCTACCTGACTTTGATGGATGCTTTAGGCACCATGACCAAGTACACGGTCATCGCGTCGCATGGGCTGTTGTTGTTGACCTTATCCGAATGCGGTTCGGTCTGGTCGATCGACGCCATTCTGAGACGCCGCAAAGAACAGAATTCGACGCTGCATCTGCCAAACGTTTCGCCCCATCCCAAGTCGGCGGTATGGCCGCGACGTTTGATGCAGTTGCTGATCGGGCTGGTCTATCTCGGTGCAGCCTTCACCAAGATGCATACGCCGGCCTTCTTCAGCAGCGACCAAATGCGCCAGTGGATGCTGACCAACGTGAACTCGGCGAATCCCATCGGCGAATGGGCTTCGTATTACCCTGGGACGATGGTCGTTTCGGCCTACGTCACGATCATCTGGGAAGTGCTCTTCGTCTTCTTGGCCTGGCGCGGTTGGGGCCGACTTTGGATGCTTTCGCTGGGAGTATTCTTCCACATCGGAACGTCGCTGTTGCTTGGCTTGCACATCTTCCCGCTGGTCTGCTGCACGATCTACTTCTGCTTCTTCAACCAACGAGACGCTCAGTTGATCGGTCAATGGTTAAGACGACTATCGCGACGTGGCAGCCGAATTGCTCGGACAGTCAGGAGCATGACAGACCGCATTCCGTCGTTCATTCCAGGGCGTCGACCGTTGACCGCGCAAGCGATCTTCGGAGTCTGCGTGCCAGCCGTTGCTTTGGCGGGAGTGGGTGCTGAATACCAACTCGATCCGATGCATGACCGAGCCCCTCAAGGCCGTCCGACGCTTGTGGAACTCGATCCCGAAGTCGTGCGACCGATGCTGAAGACATCTGCTCGCATTCGTGAGTCCGACAAATTTCTATCGTTCGAACTGGGCTCAGAGATGTTTGGCGACGTGCTCGTCGATCATAAGAGCGTCTTTAAGTACGGCGAGCGTGTACTCGCTCAATGCACGCTCACTCCGCCGCATGAAGACATGTGGATCGAGTGTAACTTGCATGACTCAGAGAACCGCTTGATCGACCGCGTTGGCCAGGTCATTGATCGCACGACGCTGCGATCTAACTATGCCTTCGAGATGTTGCCAGCTTTGGAACCAGGTGAGTACTTCTTGGTGATTCGCAGCGGCAACCATGAGATCACACGGCGATCCTTCACACTGTTACAGCAGCAGTAACGACTGGGATCGAGACCGAAGTAACTCAGTCCAACAAAGACAAACCCGAGGCGTGGATGAGGAGCACTTGGCTCGCAATCACGCCTCGGGTTTCTTCGTTGAGTAAGCCTGCTTGCAGCGTTCGGCACATCGACATCACGTAGTCAATGCGCCGACCTCATGGGCCTAGATCGCGTCGATCCAATTGGCGGTGAAGACGAAGGCTTCGTTGATCTCACTGGCTGGACCGAGACGTTGATCGCCCAGATCCGCTCCAGAACCACTGCCACCTGCGATCGTGTCGGTGCCGTCGCCGCCATCCACGATGTCGGCATCGCCCTTACCCAACGCGATGTCGTTGCCGAGGCCGCCCTGCAAGCTGTCTTTGCCGGCTCCGCCAATCAACGTGTCGTCACCAATGTTGCCGATGAGCACGTCATCGCCATCTTGGCCCGACAGACCATCGTTTCCGCCGCCGCCATCCAAAGAGTCGTTGCCTGCTCCGCCGATCAAGATGTCGGCGCCATCGTTACCTTGCAGAGCATCGTTACCCGGTCCGCCCTTCAAGACGTCGTCGCCCAGTCCGCCTTGCACCACGTCACCACTGACGCTGCCGATCAACGTGTCGTTGCCAGCGTTGCCCAGCAGAGTGACCGGGCCTTTCGTAAAGCGAGCGGCATCGAAGAGATTGTTACCCGGCCCGCCTGAAAGCTGAGCGGCTTCCAGATCAATGAGCTGGTCGGTTCCAAGCCCCGTCAATTGCACGTCGGTCAGAGTGAAGTTGACGTTGCCAGCTTCGGCCATGAAGTCCGCACCGGCTCCACCGTCGAGTGTATCGTTTCCTCCACCACCACTGACGGTGTCTTTGCTGCCGCCTTGACCTTGCACCAAGTCGTTGCCGTCACCGCCCGCCAACGAGTCCGCTCCGGCACCGCCTCGGACTATGTCATTGCCAGGACCACCTTGAGCGAAGTCGTCGCCCAGGTCTCCGCTGAGCACATCGTTGCCAACACCGCCCCACAATTGGTCGTTGCCATCCTGACCGGCCAAAGTCAGTCGAACGCTGGTCGGTGCCGTCACAGGTCGAGCATCCAGAACGTCGTTCCCTAAACCGCCTGCAACGATGATATCCTCAGTCGCCAGGTTGGCTTGCAGTCGCGCGGCCTCGGGACCAGCCCCAACACCGACTCGATCCGCCGTATTGGGGATGTTTGTAAGAGTGATGACATCCGCTTGATCGGAGCCCAGGACGTAAGTCGCGTCAGCTCCGCCGTTGCCCGAGATGACGATGTTGAGCCGAGCGGGCTGCGCCGGCAGCGTGAAGGTCTCAGGATCATTCGAACCGACGACCACAACTTGCGTCAGATTCACGAGTCCCGGTGGCGTCAACGGCTGAGTCCCCTCTGGACGACGAATATCAAGCCCGTTGGGTGTCTGAAGAATGACATACTGATCGGCGTTGCCATCAGCGATTGGCCGGAACTCAAACACGGTGCCAATCGCGAGCGATGATGTCGCCTTGGCGGTGCCATCGGTCGATGTAACTTCCAATCCGATTGGACCTGAGAAGCCCGGTCGCAGCCCCAGCTCAACAAGTCTCGTCCACGGCACCGTGACTGCGGCGTCAGACGTCGTCACGTCAGCGACATCGTCTCCGTTGAGGAACCACTTAAACGACAGCGGATCGCTATCGGGATCTCGCGACTGCCCAGCATCGAGCCGCAGATCTTGTCCCGGTGCAATCTGGTAAGGACCACCGGCTTGCGCGCTGGGCGGCGAGTTCTGTAAATTGATGGGGACCGTGCCGATCGCTTGATGCCCGGCATCATCCAGCAAGCGGTATTGGAAGCTGTCCGTCGCCCCCGGATCGCCATTGTTCTGGTATTGAATGTAGCCGTGGAAATCGAGCGTCACTCGACCGTGTAATGGTTGTGTCACGAGCTCCGTCCCAATGGTCAGCAGATCGTTCGGCAGGTCCGCGTCGGTGTCGTTGCCCAGCACCGACAACACCGGCGTCATACCCCCGCGAGCAACAGCAAACGTGTCGTCGCCCGCGACAGGAACCGAATCATTCATCGGCAACACGGTGACTTTGAAAGCTGCTTGAGATTGCAACCCTGTGTTATCGCGAACCGTCAGCGTGATGATGGAATCACCGAAGCCATTGGCGGTCGGAGTCAGTGCAATGGTTCGAGTTGTTCCGCTGCCTCCCAGCACGATGTTGCTCGACGGAATGAGCGCGGGATTGGAGGTCGCGACGCTTAAGACCAACCCATCCGCTGACGAATCAGGATCACCGATCGTCACGTTAAGTGGGGGCAACGAGCCGTCTTCTTCGATCGTTTGGTCGGCCACTGGCGAAATCGTGGGCGCGTCGTTGACCGAGTTCACCGTGATCGAAAACGCCTGCGATGTGCTGACATTGTCGCCATCGGTGACCGTCACGGTAATGGTCGCCGAGCCGTTGGCATTGGGCAGCGGCGTGGCCGTCAACGTGCGACTGGTGCCGGTTCCGGCAATCACCAAATTGCCATTCGGGAACAGGTCCGCGTTGGACGACGAAGCCGTCACCAACAATTGATCGGGCAGAGTTTCGACATCTCCCAAAGCCAGGCCCACAACAACATCGCGATCTTCGCTGATGATTTGATTGCCAATCGGCTGCAGTACCGGCCGATCATTCACCGAATTGATCGTGAACTGGAACGGCTCAGTCGCCGCCCCGCCATTCGCGTCGGTGACGGTCACTGTGATCGCCGTCGTTCCAAAGATGTTGGCAGCTGGAGTCAGCGTCAGAGTGCGGTTCACTCCACTGCCTCCAAAGGTCATCCTCGTAGCCGGTAGTACGGCGGTATTCGACGAACGAGCTGACAGCATCAAGTTCGCCGGCAACGTCTCCAGATCGCCGACGGTGAAGTTGACGACTCGATTGCCGTCTTCATCAATCGTGATGTCGTCGATGCTGGTAATCGTCGGCAGATCATTCACCGGAGTAACGTTGAGCGCAAAGGTGTCCGAGCGAGATCGACCATCGGTATCGGTCACGGTCACGGTGATGGTCGCCGTACCGAATTGATTGGGGAGTGGGGACAACGACAGCGTGCGATTCGAACCGCTGCCACCAATGACCAAGTTGCCATCCGGCACCAAGTTCGGATTGGATGACGTCGCACGAACGAGCAAATCGCCGACAGCCGTTTGCTGATCGCCAATCACAAAGTTGATCGGCGCGGGCGTGGAATCTTCGGCGATGGTGAGTTCCCGAATGTCGCTGATGGTCGGCGATTCGGTGTCAGGAGTCACCGTAACGACGAATGTGTCAGACGCGGTCAAGACACCATCTTTCACCGTAACCGTGATGGTGGCCGTCCCGAACTGGCCGGGTGCCGGAGCAACGGTCACCGTGCGATCGCCGCCGCTTCCACCGAATTGAATGCCAGCCACCGGAATCAGCGCGGCATTCGACGATGCTGCGGCCAAGGTCAGTGTTCCCGGTGCCGATTCAATGTCGCCGACATTGAACGGGATCGGAGCACTGACCGTGTCTTGAGCAATCAAGATGTCGGGGATGTCGGCAATGCGCGGCGGGTCATTGACGGGATTAACGGTCAGCACAAACGAGTCACTGCTGGTTCCACCATCGGCATCAGTGACGGTCACCGTAACGGTCGACGAACCACTTTGATTAGGCAGCGGAGCAACCATGACCGAGCGTCCGCCGCCAGAGCCACCAAACTGAATCCGGTCGATCGGCAGCAAGTTCGCGTTGGAAGAAGCGACACTCAGTGACAGCACTCCGGCTTCGGTTTCGATATCGCTGATCGAGAACGTCAACACGGCCGAGCCGTCTTCGTCGATCGTGCGATCAATGATGTTGCTGATGACGGGCAAGTCATTAACCGGAGCCACGATCACATCGAAGGTGTCGGAAGCAGTACTGCCCGCAGTGTCGGTAACGGTCAGAGTGATGGTGCTCTTGCCGGTCTTGTTAGGAGCAGGTCGAACGGTGACCGTACGGTTGCCGCCGCTACCCGCGAGCGTAATGCCGTTCGCCGGAATCAGCGCGAGGTTCGACGACGTCGCGGTAACTCCCAGCAAGCTCGTCGGTGTTTCGACGTCGGTGATCGCGAAGGGAATAACCGGTGATGCGGTGTCTTC
Organism: Planctomycetaceae bacterium; assembly: GCA_900299185.1. Taxonomy (GTDB): domain Bacteria; phylum Planctomycetota; class Planctomycetia; order Planctomycetales; family Planctomycetaceae; genus AM-0621. The sequence goes on along the minus strand of OMIV01000186.1, from coordinate 2,682 downwards.
GTTGATGGTGATGTCGGAGACATTGGCAATCTTGGGATTGGCATTCGGAACCGAGTTCACCGTCAGCACGAAGGTGTCGGTCGCTGTCGCTCCACTCCCGTCAGTGACGGTCACGGTCACTGTCGCCGTTCCCGTCAGATTGTTGGCCGGCGTCATAAAGATCGTTCGATCGCCGCCAGTTCCGCCCAGAATGATGTTGGGGTTAGGCAGCAGCGAAGTGTTCGACGAGGAAGCCGTTACGACCAACGACCCCAGAGCTGTCTCTGTATCGCCGACTGTAAAGTTAATGACACTCGTCGTGGTGTTCTTCGTGGTCGACAAATCCTTGATGTCGCTGATGACCGGCGGAGTATTGGGAGCGCTCGTCACGGTGAGCACAAACGAATCCGAGCTTGATGCCGTACCGTCATTGACCGTGACATAGATGGTCGCCGTTCCGGTCTTGCCGGGAGCTGGTGTCACAGTGACCGTGCGATTTTCACCGCTGCCGCCAAACACGATGTTGGCGTTCGGGACCAGCGTGGTATTCGATGACTGACCACTCACCGTCAGCGCTGCCGCCGGTGTTTCAAGATCGCCGACTGTAAACGAGATCGCCCCTGTCGATGTCCCTGAGGTTGTCGTGCGATCGGTGATGTCACTGATGACCGGCAGGTCGTTAATCGGACTGACCGTCAGCACGAACGTGTCGGAAGTGGTACCGCCCGTGGAGTCCGTCACGCTGACCGTGATGGTCGCAGTTCCGAAAGCGTTGGGAGCTGGCGATAGGGTGATCGTGCGCGACGAACCACTGCCTCCCAACAAGATGTTGCCATTGGGAATGAGAGCCGTATTCGAAGAGGTCGCACTGACCGACAAGCTCGTGGCGGGAGTCACGTCGTCTCCGACAATGAAACCAATCGCAGCCGTGGGTGTGTCTTCGTTGGTCGATTGATCGACGATGTCAGAAATCGTGGGAGCACCATTCACGACATCAAAGACCGTCGTGACTGGCTCGGGGATTGAAGTCACTCGACCACCAGTCGGCGAGCCGAAGTACGCCGGACCGATCGCATACGGGAAGGACCCTTCGCCCGCAGCATCAATCGACAAGAAGTAGGCATAGGTGCCGTTGGGGAATTCAGGCGTCTTGGCGTACCGACCATTGAAGACATCCAGCGTGCCTTGGCCGTCAACCGTTTCGTAGTCCTCGATGTACGCCCCGAGTGGATGTTGCGGCGAAACGTCTGGCCCCCATTGGCCAGTCGGTAGGTCATATTCGCCTTGTGCATTCAAAACGACATTCCCACCGAAGTGCAGCTTCGCGGCCCAATCGTCGAGGCTGTGTCGCTGAGTGATATTGCGAAGTCGATAGTTGGACTGCATGCGAACGATCGGGCTGCTGGTGTCGTTGGGATTCGAATACCCATACGGTCCATAAACCGGAAAACCATCTTTGGACCAGCCAATGATGGGCGAGTGATGCAGGTTGGTCGTCAGTTCTTCGTAGTTGCGGTCTTCATCATTGGCATGCGTGTCAGTGCCAGTGGTGACGTCCTCATAAGGGAACAGATCGGGCTGCCCGGTGTACTCGATGTTGTCATTCAACTGAGTTCGCAGCGCGACCGGGTTGGAGTGGTAGTGGTACTCACCGTTATCTGGTTGATGTGCGTTGGAATGGTCGAAGGTGACTTTCTCTGCGAAGTTCGCATCTCGCTGCCAAATGCCATCGCCAGTGGGTTGCCCCGGAGGAGCCATACTTCCGAGATCCTGCCCGGTAGCAGTGTCATACGAGAACCCGTCGAGCGCGTTGAACATGGCCACGCCGTTGACGTACAGCCCGATAGCTCCCATCGGCGTCACGGTTTTAGTCGCCGGGATCGACGGACTGCGCGGCACTCGAAACGTCAGGTTTTGATCCGCCGGAAAGTTGGGAAACACGGTCCCATTGCCGTTGAACCACGGCCCCATCACGTAGCTCGCAAGCCCGCCGGTCTCGACATAGACCCAATTCGCAGACGCCTTAATGCGTTGGATGTCACCAATTTCGGGAGTCGTCACGCCGCCGTTGTATGTAGCTCCCGGCGGGACAAAATTGGGGAACGTCGTGCTGGGACCGGCGGCGGTATCAAAGCCATTGACCGCTTCGGCATACTGACCCGGAGCACCCTTCAACCACGAGTCAACCTGCGGAAACGTCGTTAGGAGAACTCGAGTTTCGAGCCCTTCCACCGCGCGACTGTGAAGAGCCTGCCGTCGCAGCCAGGTGTTTCGGGAACGTGAATTGTGGCCGTGAGTTTGTCTGAGTTGACTCAACCAATTCTTGATCCGCATGCAATCAGTCCTTCACCGAGGGGATGTCTTTAAGCCAACGGTGAGCGGTTCTCTGCAACCGACAACACCGTTGGCACCAGGATCGTGGCGAGGGCTTTTCGGGACATTCGCCACGTCGACTTTGACGCGATCTCACGTGTAGCCAAACGTCGCCAAGCTTCCGGAGTTGGCGACAAAACTTCACGCGCAGAGCGTAGGCAAACTCAAACCCAGCTCGCCTGCGAGAGTCTCGGCACAAAACCAAGAAATTCGGCTCATCGCAAAACCGTGGGGGTAACTGGTATCAGCCGACGAGTCGGACTTTGGTGGTGTGAAGTGTTTCGATTCTCAGGATGAAGTGATTGCGGTTGCGGTAGCCGTAAGCTCGGC
>OMIV01000185.1 GCA_900299185.1 Planctomycetaceae bacterium | reverse complement strand
CCCGCCCCCTCTCCCCAAAGGGGCGAGGGGAGAAATCGGAACGCGACAAATCGGTCGCGTCATCAACGGCAGCCCTATCGAACTGGTCTTCATCGAGATCGCCCCAGATTCCACGCGAAGAATTGCTCTGCAAACAACACAGCCATCAACACGACCAACACCCAAAACCACAACTCGCCCTTGCCACCATCGGCTGACAACGACAGCAGATCATCCCCACCCACGACCTTCACGGCGGCACCTTTCCACGCCGACTCCAGCACATTCCGATCGACGCGATTCAAGTCGCTATCAGCCGAGTGCAAATTCGCGGCAAACAGTTCCGGCACTTTCCGACCATCCGGTTTGGTCAGCGTCACTCGATAGAAGCCTCGATATTGAGTGTCGTCAAACGGCACCGACCATTGAGCATCATTCAGCACCGCTTGGCGCGTGACTGACTCACCGCGCGGGTTCGTGATCACGGCCTCAGCCCGGTACTCGTTGAGATCAATCGGCTGCCGCAACGTCTCGCCGACTTGTAGGCCGGAAGTATCACGCGCCGACTGCGCCAAGAAGCGAGTCAACTCTTGCAACACGATCACATAACTTGCTTCGCGCGGCCAATCGCTCCAGTCGGCATCGGCGGCGATCGAGAACTGAGCGACTCGACCTTTCCCAAACGCACGCTCGATCAAAACGGGAGTGCGATCAGCATCCGTGAGTCGCATGACAACCGTGCCCGACTTCGCCGCTTCGATGGGTTCATCGAGCTTCCACCAACGAAACACCTTCGCCGCTTCGAGCAGCGCCGCCGCTTCGCCTTGAAAGACTCTCACAGCGGGATGATCCGCCTGCTGCACTTTGAATCCGACAAAGCTTTGAGCGGACTCATCACCAGCCACATTCAACAATTGACGCGGCAACAGTCCAGAGCCGTTCGCGAACAGAGACTCGTTGTAAGCTCGTTCGTCGATCTGGCCCGACGGGAAGACGACCAACCCACCGCCGCTTTCGACCCACGTTCGCAGGGACGCTAAGCGCGGCTCACTGAGTCGGTACACGTTGCACACGTAGACGACTTGATAAGCCGCCAACGACTTCAGTTCGAACTCTGAGTCCGACACAACCTCGGTCTGAATCCCGGACTCAATCGCGCCCGGCGGAGTGAGTGCTCGCTGTAAGTAAAATGACTCTGCTTGGCCGTACTCGCTCGAAGGGTCACCGTCGACAACCAACACGGGCACACCCGCCTTCACTCGCGCGGCGAAGTAACCCACGTTGTCTGCCGTCAGTGCATCCGTCGCCGAGCCGGTCGCGACTTCTGCTTTCAATTCAATGGGTTCTGGCGGCAGTTCATCGTCAGCACTTGGGGGCAACGCATACGAAAACGGCCCCGTCGCCGTGCCTCCCGCCGCGATCGATTCAATCGTCGCTGCAATTGGCAACGCCCCACCGACGCTGAACTTCACAGGGACATCTCGCAGCGTCTGCGGTCCGTAGTTGCGCACGGTCACGTTGAACCGACTGCTTGTGCCAGCCAACAACAACTTGTCCTCAGCAGAGATCTCGCTGACCGCCAAGTTCGCCACCGCAGCACTGCCCACATCAACCACAAAGCAACCGGCAGTTTGAGTGCTCAGCGTTCGCACCGCTTCCAACATCGCGTCGACCTTCGCTTCGGGCGGCGCGTTGGCGGCCTTGCTACTGACCTCAGAAATCCAATCGCTCCGTCGCAGGTCTGTGACGAGATAAACAACTCGATTGAGCTTATCGGCATCGCGTTCCAACAAAGCCCGAGCCTCTGAGCACGCTCGATCCCAACGGCAACGCGCGTCAGAAACTTGCAGTCCTTCCAAGTCCGCAATCACAGCGGCCACGGTCTGAGCGTTGAGCGGTCGATCGGTCAGCAAAGGCCAACTTGGACGAGACGTCAGAATCAGAGTCAGCGAGTCTCCCGAACCTCGTTCCGCTAGTTGCTTCACCAAACTCACCAGTCGAGCTTGCGCCGTCTCGAAAGGACTGGTTCCGCCGTCCTTAGCCGCCATGCTCGGCGAATCATCCAGCAACACAATCCGTTCTGATCGAGTCCCCGCGAACAACCCCTGAGCCACGCTCGACGGCAAGAACGGTCGTGAGACCAGCAGCCCCACCAACAGCACCAGCAAGCAACGCAGCGCGAGCAGTAACCACTCTTCCAATTGAATACGGCGGCGATTGAACTGCTCTGCTTCAAGCAGGAAGTTCATGGCCGCCCATTCGACTACTTGGAAGCGGCGTTTGTTGAGCAAATGAATGATGATCGGCGCAGCGATCAGCAGCGCTCCGCCCGCGAAGTGCAGCGGGTGCATCATCCATTGGCTCAACAAGAGAGTCATGTCGCTTGAGTTCCTCTGTGATCTCTGAAAGTTCCGGGGCCAACTCGTTCTGCGTCAGCTCGCATCACTTGGCTGTGAGCAACAGAACGCTTCGCTTCCACCCAATCGTCACGTCAGGCTGGCGACTCGCTGTCATTTCTCTTCCACCAGTCGAAAACCAGACTTCGGATGACGCACGTCCGACTTTCATCATCGTCCCCTTCGCGTTTTGGTTCGTTGTCGCAACGTCAGATAAGCCGCCAGCGCGGCATCCAGTGGTTCTGCAGTATTCAGCCGGACGTAGTCGATGTTCTGGCTCGCACAAATCTTGCGAACGTTCTCCAAGTAGCGACCGAAGATCTCCAAGTAGGACCGACGTAGCGCTCGAGGGTTAGTGTGAATCTCGCGATCCATCTCCAAGTCGCGGAACAGCGTGTTGTCCTGAAACGGGAAGGTCAGTTCGTCCTCATGCAACACGTGCATGACGATGACCTCGTGCCGGCGCAGTCGGAATTGCTTCAGTGACTCGGCTAATGTGTTGGCATCCAGAAACAGATCCGAGACCAGCACCACGATGCCCCGCTGCCGAATCTGACCGGCCAGTTGTAGGAACAAGTCCCCGACGTCGGTTTGTTGGTCCGGCTGCACTTGTTCGAGTTCATGCAACAACCGCTTGAGCTGACTGGGATGTGAACTTGGCGGCAACTGACGATCGATCTGAGAATGAAAGGTCGTCAGCCCCACGGCGTCTTGTTGTTGCTGTAACAAGAATGCCAACGACGCAGCGGCCGTGGCGGCATAGTCGAACTTGCTCCACGGAGGATCGGACTTCTCGCCGTAGCGCATGGACTTCGAACAATCCAACAAGATGTGGCACTTGAGGTTGGTCTCTTCCTCGTACTCCTTGATGTAGAGCCGATCGGTCTTGGACCACACGCGCCAGTCGATGTGCTTGATCTCGTCGCCGGGGACGTACTCTCGATGCCCCGCGAACTCGATAGCAAATCCGTGATAGGGACTTTGATGCTGCCCAGTCAGAAAGCCTTCAACGACCAAACGCGATCTCACATCCAACCGCGAAATGCGGCTGATGGCTTTGGCATCGAGATACTTCTGAGGTGCAGCGGTCATGATGGGTAATGGTGAGTTTGAAGAAGTCCCCGAGTCTGTTTCTCAAGTCTCTCGGGCGATCGTGGAACAGATCTGACACCCTCGCATCCCTGAGGAGAGGGCTTGGGGGTGAGGGCAGCAACCGCCAGATCGCAATCAGCAATCACGCCCCGTGCATGGTCCAACCTCTCGGCTGGAGCATGCCCCGACATTGCTATGCAAACGCCCGCGCGAGTTCCGGCGGTACTTCGTCGCCGGGATGTCGCGACGAGATCTGCTCCAGCAATTGATCGATGACTTTGTCGGAAGTGATTCCGGCAGATTCCGCGCTGAAGTTGGTGATGACTCGATGCCTTAGAACCGGATGAGCGACAGCTTGAATGTCGTCGGTCGAGACAAAGAAACGGCCCTGCATGACGGCTCGTGCTTTGCCGGCCAGTAACAAGTATTGCACACCGCGCGGCCCTGCCCCCCAGCTCACGCACTCGCGTACAAAGTCGGGCACGCCGTCTTGGGCCACGCGAGTCGCTCGAACCAGTCGCAATGCAAAGTGAATGACATGCGGAGCAGCAGGCACTCGACGCACCAACTGTTGGACTCGCAGCAAGTCTTCATCGCTCAACACCTCAGCGACCTCGGCCACATGCTGGGAGGTCGTAGACTCGGCGATGCGATACTCCTCGTCGTAGTTCGGATACTTCACAAAGACCTTGAACATGAAGCGGTCTTGTTGAGCTTCCGGCAACGTGTAAGTGCCTTCTTGCTCGATCGGGTTCTGAGTCGCGAGCACGAAGAACGGAGCGGGCAACACATGCCGCTTGCCGCCGATGGTGACTTGCCGTTCTTGCATCGCTTCCAGCAGTGCGGCTTGAGTCTTGGGCGGGGTGCGATTGATTTCGTCGGCCAGCACGATGTTGGCAAAGACGGGACCGCGCAAGAACCGGAACTCGCGACTGCCAGTCGTCTTGTCTTCTTGCAGCACCTCGGTGCCGGTGATGTCGGCGGGCATCAGATCGGGAGTGAATTGGATGCGGCTGAACTTGAGCTGCAACGATCGCGCGAGCGTGCTGACCATCAATGTCTTGGCCAAGCCCGGCACGCCTTCGAGCAAGCAATGACCTTGCGAGTAGATCGCAATCAGCAGTTGTTCGACGACCTGATCTTGGCCGACAACCACCTTGCTCAGCTCGCCTCGAATCCGTGACGTCGCCGTTTGAATCTCTGCGAGCGCCTGTAGGTCATCGTCCGACGGATTGATGAAGGTCATGGTATTGATCCTGAAGTTGATGATGGCTGACTCGGTCTCTGCGAGCTGCAGCCGGACGATGTGTCACTCGTGCTGATAAACGTGGTCTCGTCAGCCTTCGCCAAACACCGGCACAAGGTTGTAAGGAAGCTGCAAGATGATGAGTGCCATAGCGGTCCCGAACTCGTCACCAGCTTGCATGTCAGACCAACTGCCGGCGCCAGCTTGCTGCTTGATGAGTGCGTCGCGAATGAGCGGATACCAGCCCGACCAATAGTCGCCGCCCGCATGCCACATGGCCTGAGCCGCGTAGTAGTGCGAATAGAATTCATAGCCGGTTCGCATTCCGATGTTTGAACGCTGAGACCACAAATTCTTCAAGGCTTTGTCGATCTCGGGACCGTCATAGATCCCGGCGCTGTTCAGAGCGACCACTCCCGCAGCCGTCAGCGCGAACGAACCATGTCCGCCACCGAGCGTGTAAGCGAAACTACCGTCACCCGACTGGCTCTTCTTGACATAATCAATACACCGATCGCGTGTGGGAGTCGGCACTGTGATGCCCGCATCTCGAGCCGCTCTCAGGGCCATGATCTGGCAAATGGTGATCGACAAGTCGGCGTCACTCTTCACGGGTTGATAGCGCCAACCACCGGCTTCGTTCTGCGTCGAGACGATCAGATTCACGGCGGCTTTGACCTTCTTGCCGAGCTTTTCATCGGCATCCGCATGAGTCGACATGCCGTAGGCTTCGGCCATGAAGAGCGTCGCAAAGCCGTGACCATACATGTTGTCGATGGCCCCCAAAGCCTGGGCCGACACAAAGCCTTTGTTGTCCGTGCTGGCCACGAGATAATCGATGCAGCGATCGATCTGCTTACCATACGGACCTCTTCCCGGCGAACTACCACTGGCCAAGAACGCCAACCCCGCCAGCCCGCATACGGCCACGCCACCGGCATAGCCTTGAGTTCCGAACGCTCCCCGCAAGTTGCCTTGCGTGACTTGCCGCCTCGCCAAGAAAGCCAACCCACGCTGAATGGCAACTTTGGTTTCGGCAGTCACCAATTCGATACCCGCACGATCGCGTCCCTTCATGGGCTCATCGGCAGCAACCGCGTCTTGAGAATCAATTCGCGGCGCGACGATTGTCGCAGCCATCACGCTCACCAGTCGCGAGCAGAAGTGACGACGAGTGGTCGCGCACGCTCCAGCAGTTTGAGTCGGACTACAACTCGATGTTGATAACAGAGGCTCAATCTTCATTCTGCCTTGGCCTCCGTTTCGGGGTCATACACCACGTTGCAATCGGGGAGTGCCGCTTTGAGGGCATCGATCGCTTTCGAACTCAGCCCCGGCCCGCCAATGCGCAGCTCAAACAATCGCGTGTGCTTCTTCAACGACTCCAGCCCCGCATCAGTGATCTTGGCTTTGCTGTGCACGTGCAGCTTTTCGAGCCGCGGTAAGTCTTCCAACGTCTTGAGTGCGACATCGGTGATCTCGGTCTGGTCCAGACACAGCACTTCCAAGCGTGGCAACGCGGCGATCGACACCACACCCGAGTCCGTCACTTTGGTCCCAAACAGGTACAGGAACTTGAGCTTCTTCAGTCCCATCAAGTGAGCCACGCCGGCGTCGGTAATGGGTGTGTTCGAGAGATTGAGCGACTTCAAATCCGGCAGCAGCGCCAGGTGCTTGAGATCCGCATCGTGCACGGCTTTGCCGTCCAACTCCACACTGATGACTTTCTCGCCCACACCCACTTCGAGCTCACCGCCCAACCGACGAAGCGCCACGGCTGCCGCTTGAATCTCGGTCGGTAGATTCGCCAGCTCGACCGGAACAACTTCGGTCTGTTCGACCTGCTCGCTCTTCGCAGCGGCAACCGGATCACTCTTCTCCACGGCAGCTTGATGCGTTGGCTGCGGGGAAGAGACAGCTTCTTGCTGAGAAGCAACGACAGCACTCGCGGTCGGCGTTTCAACATTCGGTGCAGAAGCCGCAGCAGACTTCGCGACATCAGGAGTGGGAGACTGATTACACCCGTGCCCAACCGCGATCAGACCAACAACTGCGACGTCGAGAACCGTTCGTTGCAGCTTCGAAGCCAACGAGGACGGTTTCGATCGCTTCGTTGCCCGCACGCTGCCGCAGTGTCGATGCGCGGTCGCATTCGAAGAATCGCCAGACAAAGCGAAGAGCATAGAACCGCGCCTTTCTTCCGCCGATCGGTCGATCGTTTTGAATTGGCGGAATCGCTTCAAACGTCCAGACCTGGAACGGACCGAGTTATGACAGCGGCCCAAAGGTCGAGCAACGAACGGCTCCTCGAATCAACCATGTCCAGCGTTTGCCAGACCATTCCACCAGAACAGTCCAGAAGCATCTTCCCCGAATGAAGATGGCCCTCTCTGAAAACTTGAGGGGCGCGGAGCCCCAGTAAAACCGCGCCGTGTTTGATGACCATTCCGCGAGTAAAAGTTTGGGCGGTTGGTTGGCGGAAAGGACTTATGTCCCGGACTCGAGGTAGAGCGAAGCCGTTGCTCGCAGCATCCAAGCACCGAACTCAGGAACTCTTGAGCGAGCGCTCTCACCCACTTGCGGTAGCCGCCCCAAGACTTTGCGATTCACGACGGCGCGACAGATTACTTGCTCGGTTCAGGAATGGAGCGCGGCGAAGCAATCAAAGTCTGTAATGAATGTTCCAGAGGATTCGCGCACTCAATCAATTCGGTCTGAGTCGTACTCCGCATTCTCCGCAGCAGCCGACGTGCAAATCATCAAAACGACGTCGAATCAGCTTCTGCGACTGCTCAATCTGAAACTACGGGGCGACGGGCGACTCGCTGAGATCGATTGATGGCAACTCGGGAGACACGCTGGCAATGAAACTTCGAGGACCTCATCGATTCTCTCTTACATTGGCACGGTGCGTCGAGCTTGTTGACCGTATTCGTCGCCCTACTTGCGACCAGGCAGCGTGCGATACGCGGTCGAAAGGTCCCTACGAAACAGAGCCGCCAGCCGCGTCTCCTTTCACTGAGCATCTTCGATGCGCAGTCTTCAACCGAGCTAGTTCCGCTTCCAACGCCGCTATAAGCGGTTCGGTGGTTCGGCAATTCTCGCACGTTGAAGGCTGCAATTGATCTTCCATGATCAAACCACATTCATTTCCGATTCAAAGAGTGCCAAGGCAACCTCGATCATCAATTACTGGAGTTCATTCCGCAGCATTGGATAAAACCGGTACTGATCAACCGCCGCAACGGCTGATTGTTCTCGATAGCATTGGCAAGAGAATGATCGGAAAGAATGCAATCACTCCGATTTGGAGTCATTAAATGAGACGATTCACAACGATTGCGACAGTGCCCCGGCGTCGATAAAAGCCCTGTTTTGCAAGAGTTTTAGATCTAAGACTCAAGCATCGTGGCTGCAACGTACGGAACCGAAGTGGAACTGTTGCTAAGAATGCATGCGTTAATCCAAGGCGAACCCTCGACGAACTTCATCTCAATTGGTGAAAGCCAGTCGCGGGAGGCTTCCTCATGACTATCTACGGTACCGCCTTGTTGTCGCTCTGCTTGCTGGTCGGACTCGCGGCTGGGCGGTTGATTGGAACTGCCTTGGGAGTCGACGCGGACATCGGCGGCGTGGGGATTGCTATGTTGCTGTTGATCGGCAGTTACGGCGAGTTACAGCGACGCGGATGGATGAAGCCTCCAACCGAGGCCGGTGTGACGTTTTGGGGGCAGATGTATGTGCCGATCGTTGTGGCAATGGCTGCCAGTCAGAATGTACTCGGTGCGCTGAACGGTGGTGTGATGGCGATAATCGCCGGACTCACAGCGGTGGCAGTCGGTTTTGTTCTCGTGGGAGTTCTCGTGCGGTTCGGTTCCGGAGGCGAGCGACCGTGATGCAAACCGCGTGGCAAGTATTCGAAAGCGTCCTCGTTAAGAATGGGCTATTGACCGCGTTTACGTTCGTCGGTGCCACGATGTTGGTAGCGTATTGGGCGAGCGAAAAGCTGACGCGAGGACGCGTACATGGCAGTGCCATTGCCATCCTTATTGGTCTGGTCTGCGCGGCGTTCGCAGGAAGCAAGAACGGCGTCGCCGACATTCCGTTGCTTTCTGGAGTTGGCCTGATGGGCGGAGCGATGCTGCGCGACCTGTCGATCGTGGCCACTGCGTTCGGTGTTCGACGCGAAGAGTTCGTCAAAGGGGGCGTGATGGGAGTCGTCGCGCTGTTCACGGGGCTCGCGACGTCGTTCATCTCAGGCGGCGCCGTAGCCTTTGCGTTTGGTTATCGAGACGCAGTGAGTATCACGACCATTGGCGCGGGAGCAGCGACCTACATCGTGGGGCCCGTCACCGGTACTGCGCTCGGGGCGAGCAGCGAAGTTATCGCGCTCAGCGTGGCGGCGGGGCTAATGAAGGCGATCTCAGTGATGATCGCAACGCCGTTTCTCGCCAGGGCCATCGGTTTGAACAATCCACGCGCGGCGATGATCTTCGGTGGATTGATGGGCACAAACAGCGGCGTCATGGCAGGGCTTGCCGCCACCGATCCGAAACTGGTCCCTTATGGCGCGATGACTGCCACCTTCTACACCGGACTCGGCTGCCTGCTGGGGCCGTCGGTGGTCTTCATCATTGTGCGAACGGTGATTTGATCATGCCAGAACTCCCCATCATTGAACGTGCACGCAGCCACGGCGACCGCATTGCCTTTCGGACGATGTCGGAGTCGCGCACTTATCCGCAATTGCTCAATCGATCGGGCGCTATCGCGTCAGCGCTACTGGTCGATGTGGAGGATTTGCAGGAAGCACGCGCAGCGTTGTTGGTGACGCCTGGATTCGAATACAGCGCGGCTCAGTGGGCGATCTGGCGAGCAGGCGGCATCGTCGTTCCGATCTGCCTGTCCGCGACTGAATCTGAGTGGGAATATGCGCTGACCGATTCGCAGGCGAGTCTTGTTGTCGCTGATGCGATCAATGCCGCGAAGATCGCTTCTCTGTGTGAAAAGCTCGGCCTGCGATTGGTGAGCATCGACTCGGTCACCGCCGAAACGCCTCGATCGCTACCAGAAATCGATCCCAATCGTCGAGCGATGATCCTTTATACGAGTGGCACGACCAGCAAACCAAAGGGCGTGGTCACGACGCATGCGATGATCCAGTCGCAGATCGAAAGCCTCGTGCAGGCGTGGGAATGGAACGCCGACGACCGCATCCCGATGTTCCTGCCGCTGCATCACATTCATGGCATTATCAATATCACCGGCTGCGCATTGTGGAGCGGCGCGGTCATCGAGCCGTTTTCGCGATTCGACACCACCACAATTCTCGGTCGAGTACGCGACGACGCTTACACCCTCTTCATGGCAGTGCCGACGATCTACGTGAAGCTCATTCAAGCCCTCGAGACAGCGAGCGATGAAGACAGGAATGCAATTCAGGCTTGCTTCCGCAAATTACGATTGATGGTCTCCGGCAGTGCCGCACTCCCGGCGAGCGTGCATCAGCGTTGGGCAGAACTTACCAGTCAGGAGTTGCTCGAACGCTACGGCATGACGGAGATCGGTATGGCGCTTTCGAACCTGTATCGCGGCGAGCGGCGGCCGGGTGCGGTCGGTGCTCCGCTGCCGGGTGTCGAAGTGCGGCTCAAGGCGGAGAACGGCTCGGTCGTCACCGTCGAAGACGAACCGGGTGAGATTCAAGTGCGGGGGCCAGGCGTGTTTCAGGCGTACTGGAACCGGCCGGAGGCGACGGCGGAGACCTTCGAGGACGGCTGGTTCCGCACGGGCGACATGGCGGTGCTTGAGCGCGGTTATTACCGGATCATGGGCCGACTCAGCGTCGATATCATCAAGAGCGGCGGCTACAAGCTGAGCGCATTGGAGATCGAAGCCGGGCTGCTGGAACATCCGCTGATCGCCGAATGCGCGGTGATTGGTCTGCCCGACGAAACATGGGGCGAGGCCGTGACCGCAGTCTGCGTCGTCAGGAACGGCGTGCCGCTCGACATCACAACGCTCCGCGAATGGTGTAAGGGTCGCATGTCGGTCTACAAAATTCCGCAACGTCTGCTAGTTGTAAATGAACTGCCCCGTAACGCGATGGGCAAAGTGACGAAGACGGCAGTGCGAGAGTTGTTTCAATGACGCCCAACGAGATTGGAGTTTCTCGTCCCCCTGTTTCTCACGCTCTTATCGTCGTGTTTGTCCTAGAGACGACTTTTGCAGACATTCGAGCCCAAAACTCAAAGATGACTGCTTCGAACTATATCCAACGTAGGATCTCGCGAGTTTGACCGAGTGATAACGCAAACTTGGCGATGCTGATTTGCAACATGTTGGCTAATCCTGCTCGAATCAGCCCCTTTATCGCGGGGAGCTGCGGACGCGCAGTTGCCAATGGTCTCGATGCCGCTACTCTCTGCCCGTCTATCGGCCGATGTTTTCGTTGCTTGACGCTCCTGTCTGTGTCGCGACGAAATGGTGGAGAACAGGCCGCGGGCGTCCACTTTGGATCTCTCTCTGCGATGGATTGCGCTCATCCGACTGAGGCAACAAATCGAAGGACGGTGCTTGAGCCGTAATCGTGCTCATCATCACCGCGCTTCCCGCGTCGCCTTAGTCAGATCGCCACTGCCTTCATTCACTCTCGGCTACTATGGACTCACGACGCAGGTCCATCGTTTGTCGTCTTTTTTTCTCGCTTCGAGGTTCATGATGCTGACCCGAAACTGGCTGACTCGGTTTAAGTCGTTTGGAGCACAGATTGGTTCCCGAAACAACAAGCGACTGACCGGTCAACGGTCCAAGCGGGCGGCGGCGATGCGGTCCCATGTGACTAATCATGCCGAAGCTCTTGAGACTCGAACGCTGTTGGTGGCCAGCCTTGCGATTGAGCAATTCGTGGGTGGCACGCCAGCTCCGGGAGCGAAGCTCGATCAGCCACTCGGAGCACTCAATTCGCTCGGGCAGTCCGGCATCCCGGCGAACCCGCCGCAGTGGTTCAATGAAATGTTTCTCTTCGATGCGGCGCAGCGAGTCGGCGTGCGAATCACCGCTGATGACGTCAACGCGATCGAACCGAGTTTGCCAGGACTCGGAATGCAGATTTCGGGCAGTCATCCCAATCTCCACTTCATCGAAGGCTTCATCCCAGTCGATCAGCTCGACGAACTGGCTGCAATTAATACGACAACCAACTTTCACGCTTTGAATATTTGGCGCCCGATTACTTCGGCGGGCAGTGCGCTCAGTCAGGCTGACTTCGTGCAAGAGGCCGATCGCGTGCGGCTGACGTCGCCCGGCGGTGTTGACGGCACGGGAGTCCGAGTCGGCGTCTTGAGCGACAGCTACAACAACTTGAATGGCGCGGCAGCGGGAGTCACATCGGGCGACTTGCCGAGCGGTGTCACGGTTGTTTCCGATCTGGGCAGCGGCGGAACTGATGAAGGCCGCGCCATGATGGAATTAATACATGACCTCGCGCCGGGTTCCCCCCTTTCCTTCGCAACGGCGTTTTCTTCGGAATCGACATTCGCTTCTAACATCAACACGTTGGCGACCACCTGCAAAGTGATCGTCGATGATGTCCCCTACTTCGCCGAGCCGTATTTTCAGGACGGCATTGTCGCTCAAGCAGCCGATGCAGCAGCAGCAGCAGGAGTGACCTACCTCTCGTCGGCCGGAAACAGTGCTGACAATGCCTATGACACGTCGAGCATCAACTTCCAAAGTTCGACCATCACCAATATCGGAACTGGAAACTTCTTCGACTTCGATCCGGGGGCGGGCACGGATCTGTTTCAGGATATCACTGTCCCCAATGGCTCAAAGTTTCAACCCTTTTTGCAGTGGGACGATCCCTTCTACACCGCGAGCGGCGTTGACACGAACCTCGACATCTTCGTGATAAATGCGTCAACCGGAGCCGTTCTTGCGTCTGCAACGACCGACAATATTGCGAATAAGACACCCTTCGACGGTGTGACAACCCTTACAAACAGTAGCGGTTCAACAGCGACCTATCAGGTAGTCATTCGCCGGACCGCCGGCCCTGATCCACTGCGGCTGCGCTATGTCGACTACGGACGCAGCACGTTGACCTACCAATACGACACAAACAGCTCGACGCTCTCGCAACATGCCGGTGCCGCCGGAGCGATTGCTGTCGCTGCCGTGCCGTACTTCAATCAAACGAACGCCGAGAGTTTCACGAGCGTCGGGCCGACTCGCATCATCTTCAATACGGATGGCTCGCGCAAACCGTCGGACATTATTCGTCAGAAGCCTGATATCACATCAGTCGACGGCACCGACACATCGTTCTTCAGCATCGGTGACTTTGACGGCACAGGGAAGCCGAACTTCTTCGGAACATCGGCTGCCGCGCCCCATGCTGCAGCGATCGCGGCCTTGATGAAGCAGAAGACTCCGTCGCTTACTCCGGCTCAGATCAAGTCGACCTTGCAATCAACCGCCGTCGACATCGGCGCCGCCGGGTTCGATACGGTCACGGGATCGGGCATCATCAATGCGTATGACGCGGTCTTCGGAAGCACGACGGCAGCGACAGTCAACTTCAGTGACGGTTTCGAAAGTGGCTATCTCTCGAACGCCTGGGAAACTCACAGCACGGTTGACGGTCGCATTCAAGTGACGACTGCCAATAGCCCGGCGGCGGGTACGCGACATGCGACGCTTGGCACGCAGATCGGCTTTGGCAATAGCCTCAATGAGCTGATCCTGCATGCAAATCTCTCGACTGTCACGAACGTGATGCTCAGCTTCACAGAGCGCGAAGACAGCGACACCGATAATGCGATGAACGCGACCTTCTCCGGAAGCCAGAATTCAGACGGCGTCGCCTTCAGCGTCGACGGGACGAACTGGATTCGAATCATGAGCTTCACGGGCTCGAATTCGACAAACACCGATCAGACGCAGACGTTCAACCTCTCCACATTGGCGGCGGCAGCGGGAGTGACGCTCGGATCGGATGTGCGGATTAAGTTTCAGCAGTATGGCTCTGGAATCTTCGGTTCGGGCACCGGCGGTATCGCTCTCGATGCGATCTCCGTTACCGGTACGAACAGTGACTTTGGAGATGCTCCCGATACAGGAGCCGGCACGGGTACCGGAAATTACAACACATTGAGCAGTGACAATGGACCGTCGCACGTGATCGTCGCTGGCTTGATGCTCGGAGCGAACGCTGATCGTGAATCAAACGGCGTCTCGTCGGTAACTGCGCGCGGCGATGACACAAACGGTTCCCCCGATGACGAAGACGGCGTCGTCTATCCGAACACCGATTTGATTTTGACAGTCGCGTCTACTCCAACAATTACTCTGCGTGCGACCAACACCAGCGGCACCGATGCAACGCTCTACGGTTGGATCGACTTCAACAAGAACGGCGACTTCGACAACGTCACCGAACGCGTTTCGGCAGTGGTGACGAATGGCACCAGCAACGGGCTCGTAACGTTGACGTTCCCGACTGTGCCGGTCGGTTCAAGCGGCACGACCTATGCCCGCTTCCGCTTAAGTACTGACGTTGCTGCCGCAAACTCGTTCGGATCCGCAACCGACGGCGAAGTCGAGGACTATGCCGTGACAATTGCTGATGTCAGCGACGGCACGGTTATCAGTGCGAAGACGAAGCTCATCGGCAGTGGCACGAACGGCGGTCCGAGCCTCACAACGAATATCCAATTCGGCTCGTCAGTCACGGTGCTCGGAGACCTTGATGGTGACGGCGTCAGCGATGTCGCGGTCGGCGCGCCGTATGATTCGTTCGCAGGGACGCAGCGAGGTTCGGTCTATGTTCTGTTCATGAACTCGAATGGCACGGTGAAGAGTTCGACGCTTATCACGAGCGGGACTAATGGCGGTCCAACGCTCACGAATGGAGACCTCTTCGGCTCATCCGTTGCGGGCATCGGCGACCTTGATGGCGACGGTCTGCCCGACTTAGTGGTCGGTGCGCAGCGCGATGACACTGGCGGAACCAATCGCGGTGCGGCCTACGTGCTCTTCATGAATTCGGATGGCAAAGCAAAGTCTTCCGTGAAGATCGCCAGCGCAACGAATGGCGGACCGACACTTGCGAATCGTGACTACTTCGGAAGCTCAGTTGCTTCGATCGGAGATCTCGACGGTGACGGTGTCAGTGATCTCGCGGTCGGTGCCTCAGGCGACGATACCGGCGGCTACAACAACGGCGCGGTGCGTATCCTCTTCATGAATGCGAACGGCACCGTCAAAGCAACGACGAAGATCGCAAGCGCGACGAACGGCGGACCGACGCTCGCCCTTTTTGACTACTTCGGTAGCTCTGTGGCAGGCATTGGCGACCTCGACGGTGACGGCGTTGCAGACATCGCTGCCGGAGCAACGGGTGACGACACCGGAGGCTCGAATCGAGGCGCTGCTCATGTGCTGTTGATGAATGCGAATGGCACCGTGAAGTCAACGATTAAGCTCGCGAGCGGGACGAATGGCATCCCGGCATTGGTCAACACCGATAGCTTCGGTCGCAGTATTGCAGCAATCGGCGATCAAGATGCCGACGGTGTGACAGACCTCGCAATTGGTGCATCGCTCGACGATACGGGAGCAACCGACGCCGGTGCGTTGTACGTCGTCCTTATGAATGCAACCGGAGACGCAAAAGCGACTAAGAAGATTGCCAGTGCGACGAACGGCGGTCCCACTTTGGGTTCCAATCAACGCTTCGGATCGAGCATCGCATACTTCGGAACACTCGATGGCGACACAGCCGGAGATCTCATCGTCGGCGCTCCGCGTAACGACACGGGGCTCATTGATGCCGGTGCGGTCTATACGCTCTTTTTGAACCCGGCCACACCGGAGATCGACGTTGTCGGCAATGGAGTTTCCATTACAGATGGCGACGTGACTCCGAGCACTGCGGACTTCACCGACTTCGGTACGACGAGCACCTCGGTCACGCGTACCTTCACCGTAAACAATCTCGGCAACTTCCCGCTGAGCCTGACGGGCACTCCCATCGTCTCGATCACCGGCACGAATGCCGCCGACTTCGCTGTCACGACATTGCCCACTTCGCCGGTTGCTGTCAGCGGCTCAACGACGTTCCAAATCACATTCACCCCAAGCGCCACTGGCCTGCGAACCGCAATGGTCTCCATTGCGACCAATGATGCGAACGAGAACCCATTCGACTTCGCGATTCAGGGCTACAAGACCGGCACCTTCACGGTGACTCAAACTGGCGGCACGACGGTCGTTTCGGAACCGAATACGACGGATACTTTCACCGTTGTCCTCGACTCGCTGCCAAGTTCAAACGTTGTCATCAAGCTCACCAGTGGCAACACAGCAGTGGCCACAGTGAGCCCGGCTTCGTTGACCTTTACTCCAGCCAATTGGAACACTCCTCAGACAGTAACAGTGACCGCCGCCGACGACATTGTTGTCGACGGTCCGCAGAACACTTCCATCACGGTGTCTGTTGACGATCCCACGAGCGACGACGGTTACGATCCGGCGCCCGATCAATTGGTGCCCGTCACTACGAACGATGACGAAACGGCGGGCTTCACCATCGCGGAGAGCGGCGGCAACACCAGCGTGAATGAATCGGGGACGACGGACGCATTCACCGTCGTGCTCAATGTGAAGCCACTATCGAACGTTGTCTTCTCCGTCACAGCGAGTGACTCCACCGAAGCAACAGTCAATGTCTCGACCCTGACCTTTACGCCGGGGAACTGGAACACGCCTCAGACTGTGACCGTTACCGGAGTCGACGACTTCCTTGACGATGGCGATATCACTTCGACTGTGACAATCTCGGTCGTCGACGCATTGAGCGACAACTTCTTCGATCCTCTCGCCGATCAAACCGTCTCCGTAACGACTGTCGATAACGATGCGTCGGGATTCGGATTCACTGAGTCGGGCGGTTCGACGATTGTCACCGAAAGTCCCACGACCGATACCTTCACCGTCGTGCTTGCTGCTCAGCCGACATCAAACGTCGTCATCAGTGTCACGAGCGCCGACACGACTGAAGCGACCGTCGATCAAGCGACGCTGACTTTCACTCCGGCAAATTGGAATGTCGCCCAAACAGTCACTGTCAGCGGCGTCACCGACACTCTCGATGACGGCGACAAGACAACGTTGATCACACTCTCAATCGTCGACGCCAGCAGCGACAACACCTTTGATCCGCTGCCCGATCAGACTGTCTCAGTAACGACGACGGATATCGATCCTTCGCCGACCGTGACGCTCGAATTGACCGGCGACCCGCTCGCGGAAAACGGCGGAGTAGCAACGGTTACAGCTCGGTTGTCGTATCCGTCCGAGAGCATCGTGACTGTGAATCTCGCATACACAGGCACGGCAACTGACCCCGACGACTACACAGAGACCGGATTGTCGATCGCCATTCCGGCATTGAGCACAACGGGAACAGTGACTCTGACCGGAGTTAACGACGCGTTTGCTGAAGGCCCTGAGACGATTATCGTCGACATTGCGAGCGTCACGAACGGAACTGAAAGCGGCACTCAGCAAGTCACCGCAACGATTACTGACGATGATGTCGTCGGCATCACGATCAACGAATCGAGCGGTACAACGAGCGTCAGCGAAACCGGGACGACCGACTCATTCACGGTCGTACTCAAATCGCAGCCGACAACGAATGTCGTGCTCTTGGTGACAAGTGGCGATATCGGTGAGGCAACGGTCAACGTCGCGTCGCTGACCTTTACTCCAGGAAATTGGAACACTCCACAGACCGTGACAGTCACTGGAGTGGATGATCCAACCGTCGACGGCGATCAAACAACGCTCGTCACGATCAGTGTTGATGATGCTAATAGCAATGACTCCTATGACCCACTCGCCGACCAGACGGTCAGCGCCACGACGCTCGATAATGACGTTGCGAGCTTCTCAGTCGCTCAAACGGGACTTGATACGACGGTCAACGAATCCGGGACGACCGACACCTTCACCGTCGTCCTTGATCGGCAGCCTTTGACGGACGTCGTCTTCACTGTCGTCAGCAGCGATACAACCGAAGCGACGGTCGATCTTTCAACGCTGACCTTTACGCCAGCCAATTGGAATGTCGCACAAACGGTGACAGTCACCGGCGTCGATGACTTCCTCGACGACGGCGACATCTCATCGACGATCACAATCTCGATCGACGATCCCGCCTCTGATAATGCCTTTGATCCATTGGCCGATCAGACGGTGAGCGTTCTCACCCTCGATGACGACGGTGCGGGATTCACGGTCACTCAGTCGAGCGGAAACACGACGGTCGCCGAAAGCGGAACGACGGACTCGTTTGATATCGCGCTGACTGCGCAGCCGACTTCAAACGTCGTGCTGACAGTGACCGCGAACGATTCGACAGAGACAAGCGCCGCACCGACGACGCTGACCTTCACCCCCGCCAACTGGAACGTCGCGCAAACCGTTACTGTGACCGGTGTCGACGACCTCAACGATGATGGCGATGTGTTGTCGACGATCACGATCGCGATTGATGCCTTAAACACCGCCGACTAGTTCGATGCCGTCGGCTCTCAGAACGTTTCCGTCACAACGACCGATGACGACACTGCGGGGATAACGATCGTCGAATCAGCAGGAACGACGTCGGTCACAGAAGCCAGTTCGACGGACTCTTTCACCGTCGTCTTGACCGCTCAGCCCCTGACGAACGTTGTCATTAACGTCACGAGCGGAGACACCGGAGAAGCGACAGTTAGTGTTTCGTCGCTGACATTTACTCCCGCTAATTGGAATGTCGCGCAAACAGTGACCATCACTGGAGTTGATGACCCACTCCTCGATGGAACCCAGACAACTGCTGTAACGCTCTCCGTTGATGATCCAAATAGTGATGACGCTTTCGATCCCGTCTCGGATCGCACGGTGAGTGTAGCGACGCTCGACAACGACATTGCCGGATTCACGGTAGTCCAGACAGGCGGTGGAACTATTGTCTCAGAAGCCGGGACGACAGACACATTTTCAGTGCAACTCACCGCTCAACCGGTGAGCAACGTCATCTTGCGACTGACGAGTAGCGCGACTTCCGAAGTGAACGCGAGCCCGACGACTTTGATTTTCACCCCTGGCAATTGGAATGTTGCTCAAACAGCGATCGCGACCGGAGTCGACGACTTCGTCGTTGACGGACGACAAACAGCAAACATTTCCATCAGCGTCGATACCATGCTCTCGGATCCTGCATTTGCGAGTGTCGCCAATCAGTCCGTCACAGTGCAGAACAACGACGACGAGCTACCGCGCATTGTCATCACTCAGACCAGCGGCGCTACGGTCGTTACGGAAGGTGGTTCGACTGATACCTTCGACGTCACTCTCGGCGCTCGTCCCGTCGGCAATGTTGTTCTCACTCTGTCGCGCAACATCACTGATGAAGCGACGATCGACGTAACGTCGATGACATTTACTCCATCCAACTGGAACGTTCCTCAAACAGTGACCGTGCGCGGACTCGATGACGCGATCATTGACGGTTCTATCACGACAACAGTGACCGTCTCTGTTGACGATCCACTTTCGAATGACAACTACGATCCTGCTCCTAATGCGTTAGTTTCCATTGTCACAACAGATGACGACATCCCAGCATTTACAGTCACTCAAACAAACGGCTCGACGATCGTTGCTGAAACAGGTACGACCGACTCCTTCAGTGTCGTATTGAATGCGATGCCAACTTCCAACGTCGTCCTGCAACTCTCCAACATCGATACGACTGAATTCGGCGTCAGTGCGACGAGCATCACTTTAACTCCGTTGGATTGGGACATCCCGCAGTCAATCACACTGACCGGTATCGACGATACGCTCATAGATGGCATTCAAACGACAAGCCTCGTGATCTCAATCGATGCTGCAGCGTCCGACGACACCTTCGATAACACATCACCGCAGATTGTCTCGGTGCAAACGCTTGATGATTCAGCCCCGACAATCACCGCTGCGACCACTCGACAGCTCGACGAAGACACAAGCTGCGTCTTCAGCGTTGCAGCCAATACTCAGATCACAACGAACGCCGCCGCCGGCGTGCAATTAAAAGTACGCCTCACGGCACCGACAGGAACGCTGACTCTCGGCTCGCAACCCGGCGGACTGAGCATCACAACGAACTCGCCGCGTGACATCGTACTGACCGGCACTACGACAGCGATCAACGCGGCATTGGACGGCCTTAGCGTAACTCCGCCAGCAAACTTCTTTGGCGATATCCCGCTCACCGTTCGAGCTGATGATGCTCGCTACGCGAATGGCGGTACCGAACTACTGACGGTGCAGAAGGTCGTGACAATCACGTTTGCTGCAGTCAACGACGCGCCGGAGATCACAGTTCCGTCAGCCACACAGTCGGTTGTTGAAGACGGAGCTCTCGTTTTCTCGATCACCAACGGCAACGCGATCACAACGCGTGACGTTGATCTCGGCTCGGGCGTACTGCGCGTCACTCTGACCGCCACTGGGGGAGTCGTTTCGATCAATCGCGACTCGGGCGTCACCTTCCGTGTTGGTGATGGTCTCGACGACACCACGATGGACTTTGGAGTCAGCAGCACGACAGCGTTAAACGCGCTGCTCAATGGCATGACCTATCGCCCGAATCCCAATTACAACGGCTCTGCGAGTCTGACACTGTCCGTAAACGATCTTGGTTACAACGGTTCGGGTGGGGCGAAGACGACGACGGTCACAGTCCCGATCTCTGTTACAGCTACCAATGATGCGCCTGTAGTAACTGCTCCAACGACAACGCAACGACTCGACGAAGACGGAGTGCTCGTCTTCTCGGCGGCGAGTGGAAACGCACTAAGAGTTGACGATGTCGATATCGCGAATGCAGGCGGCAATCTTCGAGTCACATTGGGCGTTCAAAACGGCCATCTTGAGCTTCCAGTCGGTGCGTCAGTCGCAATTGTCGGCGGTGCCAACAACTCGACAACGATGACGATTGAAGGATCGCTGACAGCAGTCAATACGTCGCTCAACGGACTGCGTTATCGACCGAATCTCGACTTCAATGGCACGGATTCATTGAACGTTCTCGTCTCGGATCTCGGCAATATCGGTGGTGCCGCTCAAACGGCGACATCAGTAATCGGCATTACAATCTCCGCGATTAACGATGCGCCGACGATTACGATTCCCACTGACCCACTTCAGACGATTGAAGATACTCCGCTGGCATTGACCGGGTCGCAAGCGGTTGTGATCAATGACGTCGATGCAGGTACGGCGCCGATCCTAGTCACCCTCTCGTCTGCAGAAGGCCGCTTCTCGATCGGAAATCTGAGCAAGCTCAACTTTGTTTTGGGCGACGGTAGATCCGACAGCGTACTCACCTTCAATGCCTCGCTCGCCGATGCAAACGCAGCGCTCGCGAACCTCAACTTCGAGCCGAACCCGAACTTCTTCGGGACGGCGCTGTTCACAGTTACCGTGAACGATCTTGGGAATACCGGATTCGGCGCACAGCTTCTCGACTCGAAGACGCTGACGATCGAAGTTAGTCCGGTGAATGATGCTCCGATCGGACGTCCTGACACCTATCGAGTTCCTGTAGGCGAACTGCTTGCAGCTCTCGATGCCACGGGGACAGATTCAAATCCGGGCAACAACAGTGTGCTCGCCAACGACAGTGATGCTGAGCAATCAGCATTGACCGCGTTCTTGGTATCTGAGCCGTCGCATCATGTCGGTTCGTTCGTGCTGAACTCGAACGGCACATTCTCGTATCAGCATGATGGCGCAACGACCACGACGACCGACTCTTTCACTTACCGCACTTTCGACGGCACCAGCTTTAGCGATCCAGTCACGGTTACGATCAACATCGACATTGGCTTGTTGCTGATCTCATCAAACAATGTGACACAGACTTTGCCCGAGCTATCAGCAGCAAACACGCTGATCACCGATATCGACGCCATTGATCCCAACGGCGGGTCGATTACCTATGCCATTACGAACGGCAATACGAACGGTGCGTTCTCGGTCGATCCATCGACCGGCATTGTTCGAGTTGCGAATGCGACGGCACTGAATTTCGAAACTCAACCGACCTTTAATCTCATTGTGCAAGCATCAGGTTCAAGAACGGTGTCCGTGAACGTCACCGTCAATCTGACGGACATTGCAGAGAGCGTGACAATCGGCCCGGCAGCGTTCAGTAGTAGTACGCTTCGACTTAGCGTCGATAATGGCATTCTCAAAGTTACTAATGCGAACGGTACACCGATCGGCGAGCAACACGTTCTCGCGAACGTGACCGATCTTTCGGTCACCGGAGTCGACGGCAACGGTGACACTCTGATTGTCGACACAGTGAATGGATGGCCGATGCCAGCGAATGGATTGGTCTTCAACGGTGGCGGTAGTAACGGAGTGGATACTCTCCGTCTTGAAGGACCGTTAATTGCTTCATTGGTGACAACTACCGTCGCTAGAGCCAGTGCCGCACAGATCGTTGCCTCTTCGAACGCCGGTAACCGAACGATTTACGCTCTCGGAACTGAAGAAGTCGTTGATGGATTGCGAGCGGAAACTCGTCGCACGGTCTTCGGAGCAGGGAATGATCAAGTCACTCTCAGCGGCTCTAGCAATTTGCGAATTGCTAGTCCGTTGATCGCTCTCAACTCGAGACCCGCAACGAGCGTCTTTTCATTGGCACTCGGTGAAGGCAGCGATGTCTTGCATGTCGAAAGCTTCCCGACAGCAGCTCTAACGTCACTGACGATTTCCGGTGAAGCGGGTACTGACCTGCTCGATCTGGCTGGTCTCACTCTTCCAGCGATGCTCGACGGCGGACTCGATGCCGACACTCTCCTCGGAGGTAGGAGTAACGACACACTCCTCGGTGCCGACGGCAATGACTTGCTTGATGGTCGTGACGGCAATGACCAGTTGCTGGGAGGAGCAGGTATTGACACTCTCACCGGCGGTGCTGGTACGAACGTGCTCAACGGCGGCGGTACGACAGCAGACGTCGCTCGCGAATTGGTTGTCGGTTCTTCGACAGTCACAACGCAACGCATCACTTCGACGCTCGGCAGTAGTGATCTTGTCGGAGTTGAATTCGTCGAGATCATCGGCAGTGCCGACAACGACACTATCGACCTATCTGGATGGACTTTCGGCACTCCACCGACCGTCAACGCTGGTGACGGCAATGACTCAATCAACGGCAGCGCCTTCCGAGATGTCATCGACGGTCAAGGTGGCAATGACACTGTCTTTGGCAATGACGGCGACGATGTGCTGCTTGGCGGAGCCGGTCGTGACTTGCTTGGTGGTTTCGCGGGTAATGACGCCCTCGATGGTGGAGCAGACAACGATACTCTTCAAGGTGGTGCCGGAAACGATCAGCTCACTGGCGGTGCCGGAGTCAACGTGCT
This sequence comes from Planctomycetaceae bacterium, assembly GCA_900299185.1. GTDB lineage: Bacteria > Planctomycetota > Planctomycetia > Planctomycetales > Planctomycetaceae > AM-0621. The sequence continues at coordinate 1,647 of OMIV01000185.1, read as the reverse complement.
CAATGGCCAAGGTGCGACAGATACCGTTCGCGAGTCAATCGCAAGCCTCGCAACTCTGTCATCGACGCAGCTTGTCACAACACTGGGCAGCAGCTCGCTCGTCGGTATAGAGCAAGTGGTGCTCGTCGGTTCTGAGAGTCCGGATCTCATCGACGCACGCGGCTTTACGGGCATCACAACGCTCGCAGGCGGCGGCGGCAACGACACCATCTACGGCGGGTCTGGATCTGATTCAATCAACGCCGGCTTCGGCGATGACATCGTTCTCGGTTTTGCTGGAGCGGACTTGATCGTCGGCGATTCAGGCAACGACACGATTGATGGCGGCGACGGCAACGACGGCATCAACGGTGGTGCAGGCAACGATGTCATTCGAGGCGGATCGGGGAACGACAAGATTCAGGGCGGTGTTGGGAACGACACACTGCTTGGTGGTCTCGATAACGACACCTTGTTGGGACAAGAGGGCTCCGACGTGCTGCTCGGTGAGGCGGGAGACGATCAAATCACGGGCGACGTAACGGGCTCGTTGAATCGGGATACGTTGGCTGGCGGCGGAAACGGCTCAGCACGTTCCGCGCTCGACACGATAGCAATCGATGCGCTGGACCTTATCAACGAAGCCTTCACCTTCGCGTGGCCACTAACGACGTAATGAGGATGCTCGCTGGTTTCGGTATCGATTCCTCCGTTTAGAGATCCGCATCAATCAAGAGCAGGCACAAGTCCGCATCGTCATTTTCTTGGCAGCAGATGGCGTTATTGAGGAGTCGTAAGGGAACTCAAGGATGAGTTCGCCGACATGAACTGACCGATGCTCAATGGAGTCAGATCAAAGACTTGTTGCCTGGCAAGAAAGGGGATCCTGGTCGTACTGCGTCCGACAATTGCCAATTCGTGGATGTGGTGCTCTATGTGTTGAATACAGGCATTTCGAGTGAAGACCTTCCACTTCGATACGAGAAATCGAACTCGGTCTGGAGGTGGTTTGATCGCTGGTGTGCCAATGGCGTCTGGGAACGGATCGCTCGCTCCCAGGGACTGCCAGACTTGGTGGATGCTACTTAGACTACACGAGCATCAAGCCTCATCCGGTGGCTTCAACCGGCCGTCGTCGCGACTATGAAAAAATAAGCAGCCAATTTCAGGCGTAGCCTGGGACACGGTCGCCGAGGCCTGACGACCGAGCTGCATCTCGCCGTGGATCGACGAGCCGGCCTGCTGAAACTGTAGATAACTGCCGGACTTCACGGTGACGTTCCGCACGCACAAAGCTTGAGGGAGTAATTGAAACCAGGCACGGAGAAGCAGGTGCTCGTGGACGCAGCGTACGACAGCGTTGCCATCTACCAACGAGTACGAGGCTTAAATCCGCGAGCCTGTCTACGGTCCAATCCGACACGCAAGACAAAGAAGAGAAGCTAGGTCGTGTGGACGCTGTGTTGCATCGCCTGTGTATTTTCTATTTGAGCAGGATTATGATGGAAGCCAGTTGGACGAAGGCGAGGAAGTTTTGAGCCTTTTTCTGGCTCATCGCAAAACCGTGGGGGTAACTGGTATCAGCCGACGAGTCTGACTTTGGTGGTGTGAAGTGTTTCGATTCTCAGGATGAAGTGATTGCGGTTGCGGTAGCCGTAAGCTCGGCGT
>OMIV01000184.1 GCA_900299185.1 Planctomycetaceae bacterium | reverse complement strand
TTGGTCGAACGCTTTTGGTCACAGCTGAAGCATTACCGCCGAGTCGCCACTCGCTACGAGAAAAAGGCTCAAAACTTCCTCGCCTTCGTCCAACTGGCTTCCATCATAATCCTGCTCAAATGGAAAATACACAGGCGATGCAACACAGCGTCCACACGACCTAAGGCTCGCGTGCTTTTCGGCATCCTTGGACTCGTCATCGTGATCGTCGAACTGCTCATTTTCCTGGGCGTCGTTCAAGGCTCGAGATGATTCGAACCTTGAGAGTCACTTTGCGGTGAGCGATCCCGTGCCGAATTCCCGAATACGAAATTGCGAGTCAGCCCTTTCCGCCCTCAGTTCAACAGCGGATCGCGCTTCAAGACGCCGATGACTTGCGTCACTTCGATCAGACGCGATTCGGCGTTGGCGAGAGACTTCGCGGCATTCGCGCGACGGAAGTTGCGAACGGCTCGACGCAGGCATTTCTCGGCCAACGTCAGACGACCCGAGTTGATGAAGATCTCGGCGAGGTTCAGCAGGTCTGAACCTTGTCCGTGCTCATCGTTGAGTGCTCGATGAATGGTGTAGGCACGAGCCAAGAAACGAATGCCGACCGCCAGATCGCCACGCAGTCCGGCCAGCACACCTAGGTTGCCGCAATCGGCGGCCTCGCCATCGCGGGCTCCCAACGAACGCTCAATCGCAAGCGATCGCAGCAACAGATTCTCGGCAAGGGCATAGTCGCCTTCCGCCATCGCATCGAGTCCGCGACCGGTCAGCTCAGCAGCGGTCTCTTCCGAACAAGAGTCGTCAGCATCGTATCCAGCGGCTAAGGCTCGGAACTGATGACTGCGAGCGGCAGACCAATCCCCAAGCTGACGCTCAACGCTCGCCAAGTTGTGTAAGACAACTGACAGCAGCTTTGAATCGCCAGACAGCGCGGCATGATTCCAGACCAAGCGATAAGCGGCCCGTGCATCTTCCAGCCGCTCGCGTCGAACCAAGAACTCGGCCTGAGCCAACATCGTTTCAGGACACGGCGAACACGCGACCGTCGCTTGCAGCACCGACTCGGCAGCAGCGAATTGTTTGAGCGACTCCAAACGTTGAGCTTCCGACAACAGCCGACGAGCAACCTGCTCGCATTCCAAAGACAAAGTCGGCGACGCAGAAACGTGAGCAGCGGGCATCATGCAGTCCTCACACTCGAATGAAGAGATTGAAATCACGAGTGTGGCGCGGAGCCCAATTCGACCGCAGTCAGATCATCCAGATGATCGAGTTGTCGAAGCTGAGGTCCCGAAAGTTCGGTCGTCCGTTCGCGACGGACGACCGAACTTTCTTCTCAACCAACGCTGAGACGTATGGCCGAGGAGAGAGAGAAGAGAGACGAATCGAAGAATAGCCCGGCGGCATATCTTGTCAATCTGGGATAATTGGATCATCTGCAAGTTTCAGGCTCGTATTGACCCAATCAGGCCGAAGCTCAGACAGTTCGCGACCGCCGATCTCTCGGCGTCATTTCGACCGTGAAGATGTAGTCCAACGCACAACTCCAGCGTGCTTGGTTCTATTGAAGACTAGCCCATCCCGAACGTGCCTCTCATTAAGCACTCAACGATTGCAAGACGCATCGTCGATTGAGTTCGCTCAGCACATGTTCCACACCGATGACCGACATGGAGGTCCGTCAGATGCCGCTGCCGCCATTGCCGCACTCAGTGAGTTTGCATCGCTTGTTTCCCAAAGCCAGCTTCGTTGGTTGTGGAGACATCGCCGTGCAAGACGTCACTGAAGACAGCCGCCTAGCGAATCCTCAAGCGGCATTCGCAGCGCTGCGAGGCACGCGAGTCGACGGTGCTCACTTCGCGGCCGATGCAGTTGGTCGAGGCTGCAAAGCCATTTTGACCGAGCAACCGTTGGCCGCAGTCCGAGTTCCGCAATGCATCGTCCCCGATGCTCGCGAAGCTTACGCCAAGCTATGTGATGCCGTGCTTGGTCATCCCGCTCGGCATCTAAAGGTGGTGGGAGTAACTGGCACTAACGGCAAGACGACAACCAGTTGGTGGATGCGCTCCATCCTCGAAGCGTCGGGAAGGCACTGCGGTTTGCTCGGTACCATCATTTGCGATGACGGCCGCACGACTGAAGAAGCCGGACAAACAACGCCGGACTCAAAATCGCTGGCTCAATGGTTGCGACGCATGGTCGACGCCAATTCCTCGCACTGTGCGATTGAAGTTTCGAGCCATGCACTTGATCAACGCCGCACCGCCGGCATTCGGCTCGCCGCTGCGGCTGTAACAAATGTGACTCAGGACCACTTCGACTATCACGGTAACTTCGAAAACTATCTCGCGGCCAAACTCCGAATCGTGAGTGAAGTCGCCCCCAGCGGCGTGCTGGCCGTGAATGCTGATGATCCCCATGCCGATCGCTTCATCGCGGCGTGTGCATCAGCCGGAAAGAAGTGCGTGACCTACGGCATCGATAATGACGCCGATGTCCGCGCCAAGATTTTCGAAGAGACCTTAGATGGTACGACGTGCGAATTCACTTTGAATGCCATTCGAACTCGAGTGTGTGTACCAATTCCTGCACGTCACAACGTTTCAAATTGCTTGGCAGCAGCCATCGTCGCTTCGCATCTCGGTGTCACTCAGGATCAAATCACAGCGGGCATCGAGCATGCTCCGCCAGTGCCGGGTCGCTTGGAGCGAGTCGAGTGCGAGCAAGGCTTTCATGTCTTCGTGGATTACGCCCATACGGATGATGCCATTCGTCGCGTCGTCACGTGCCTCAAACATGTTTGCTCGGGCCGAGTGTTCTGCGTGTTTGGTGCGGGTGGCGATCGCGATCGCACGAAACGACCGAAGATGGCCGCCGCTGCAGCTCTGGCTGATGTCGTTGTTGTTACAAGCGATAATCCGCGGACTGAATCACCGCAGTCGATCATCGAAGAGATCTTGGTCGGCCTGCCCACAGGCTTCGCGAACTTCCATGTCGATGCCGATCGTCGTAGTGCGATTGAGTGGGCGTTGACTGAAGCTCGACCTGGCGACTGCGTGTTGATCGCCGGCAAAGGGCACGAGCCGTACCAGATCATCGGCAAAGAAAAACATCCGTTCGACGACCGAGATGTCGTGCGTCAACTGCTCGCGAAGTCGACGACGAAACACACCTCGCCCATTCAGTCTCCGCACTTCGCGATCTGTGGCTCAGCGATCGAGAGCCTTCGCACTCAGTAACCCCAGCGTGCCAGCGACTCGCACGACAGTTCCCTTCACCGCTCATCTTCACTTCTAACATCGAGCCTTCTATGCCATTCACGATCTCTGACATCCTGACCGCAACTCATGGCCGCCTGACTCAAGCAGGCTTCTCGACCGTCGATGCACTGTCGATCGAAACTGACTCGCGCCAAGTCGCTGGCTCGAGCGTCTTCTGGGCTTTACCGGGCGAACGCTTCGATGGGCACGACTTCGTCGCTCAAGCCATTGAACGCGGCGCCACAGCGTGCGTCGTTCAAGTGGGCCACCAGCTTGAGATCCCCAAAGGCTGCAGCGTCATCGAAGTTGAGAACTCATTGAGTGCTCTCGTGGACCTCGCCCGTTGGCATCGTTTACGACTCGGCACGCCGGTCATTGGCATCACCGGTAGCTTCGGCAAGACGACCACTCGCGAACTGGTCTCCGCGGTTCTCTCGGCTCGCTTCCGAGTTTTTCAAAGCCCCAAGAACTTCAATAACGATGTCGGCTTGCCGCTGTGCCTGTTCGGTCTGAAGCCCGAACACGATGTCGCCGTGTTGGAACTCGGTGCATCAGCCGTCGGAGACATCCGCCGGTTGTGCTCGGTCGCATTGCCCAACTACGGCATCATCACGGGCATTGGTCAAGCACACTCGGGCAGCTTTGGTGGAGTAAAAAAGACACGCGCCGCCAAAGCGGAACTCGTCGAATGCTTGCCAACCGACGGTCGAGCGTTTCTGCCGTTCGACGATGCCGAGCGTGATTTCTTGGCGGCCAAGTCCGCTTGTCCGGTGACGTTCGTCAGTTCGCACGCCACCGATCGCGAGGGAATGTTGACCGCCCAGCACATCACCGCCCGAGACGGCATGATCGAGTTCAACATTGGCTGGCAGCCGTTTGTGTTTCGAGCCGCTGGATCGCACTTCGTTCGCAACGCGCTGTTTGCGATTGCTGTTGGTCGTCAGCTCGGCATGACCGATGCGGAAATCGCGGCGGGACTTGCTCGGTTCGAGCCCGTTGTGGGTCGTTGCGAGATCAAGAAATTCGGTGCCTGGACCGTCATCGACGACACCTACAACGCCAGCCCCGAA
>OMIV01000183.1 GCA_900299185.1 Planctomycetaceae bacterium | reverse complement strand
TGCCATCACTGACGGTGCTCGTGGATATCAAGCTCGGGTCGCCGATGGTGGTGCCAAATGTCAGCGGAGTCGTCGGCACATCTGGATCGCTGAAGACGGTCCGTAGGTCGATCAGCACAACCGAGTCTTCGGTCGTTATGACATCGGATTGACCGGTCGTCTGAGGCGCTTCATTGCGGTTCGTGAGCGAGATCGTCGTCACGGCGTCGCTGTTGAGTCCTCCAGCATCCGTAGCTCGAACCAACAATGAGAAGCTGGGAGTAGTCTCAAAGTCGAGTGCCGCCGAGTTCGCCACCGTGATGGCTCCTGTGGCTGCATCGATGTCGAAGGCGCCATCTGTGTCGCCGCTGATCAGCGCGAAGGTACGAGTATCTCCGGCGTCAGGATCAGTGGCTGTAACGGTGCCTACACTGGTCGCGTTCGGCGAATTCTCGCTGAGCGTGAAGCTGCCCGAGTTCATGACCGGTGGTTCGTTGGCGTTGGTCAGGGTGATCGTCGTTGTCGCGACATGATTCAGTCCGCCACTGTCAGTCGCTCGAATCACCAAGCTGAACGTGGGCGTGGTTTCAAAGTTCAAAGCAGCCCGGTTCGCGACCATAATCGCACCCGTCGCGGCATTGATGGCAAACGCCCCGTTGGTGTTCCCACCTTGAATCGAGAACGTCAGCGAATCAGCGGCGTCAGGATCGGTCGCGGACACAACTCCCACAACGGTGCCATTGGAAGAACTCTCACTGAGCGTGAAGGCTCCGGCATTCATCGTCGGAGCTTCGTTAGCGTCGGTCAGCGTGATGGTCGCGGTCGCGGTGCTAACGAGTCCGCCGGCATCGGTGGTTCGGATACTCAAACTGAAGCTCGGCGTCGTTTCGAAATTCAAAGCCGCCGTCTTGGCGACCGTGATCACTCCGGTTGTGGAGTTCATCGAGAACGCGCCGTTCGTGTTGCCGCCAACGATCGCATAGCTCAGCACATCGCCGACATCAGGATCAGACGCCGACACTCCGCCAACCACGCGACCGCTGAGAGAGTTCTCGGCGATGGTGAATGTCGTCGGAGTAAGCGTCGGAGCTTCATTCGCATTCGTCAGCGAGATGGTCGTGACCGCATCGCTCGATAAGCCCGCCGCGTCGGATACTCGAATGCTCAAGTTGAAAGTCGGAGTCGTTTCAAAGTCGATCGCAGCCCGATTCGCAACGGTGATGGCTCCGGTCGCGGCATCAATCGCGAAGGCTCCGTTCGTGTTGCCACCAGCAATCGCATAAGTCCGCGAATCGCCCGCGTCTGGATCGGAAGCTGTCACATTGCCGACGGCAGTACCGACCGCCGAGTTCTCAATTAGAGACAGGCTGCCAGCCTTAATGACTGGTGCATCGTTGACGTCGTTCAACGTGATCGTGACGAGAGCATCACCGCTCAACCCGCCGCGATCCGTTGCTCGCACTTGCAGGTTGAAGGTGGGCGTCGTTTCAAAGTCGACGGCCGCTCGATTCGCGACAGTGATGGCTCCGGTCGAGGAGTTGATCGCGAACGCGCCGTTGATGTTCCCGCCGGTGATGGCATAGCTCAACACATCGCCGCTATCGGGATCAGCCGCCGTCACCGAACCAACGAGCGTTCCGTTCGCAGAGTTCTCAGCGATGCTGAAGCTTGCAGCGCTGACCGTAGGAGCTTCGTTCTGCGGTACGAGTGAAACCGTCGTCGCGGCGTCGGCAGTCAGACCGCCTGCGTCGGTGGCTCGAATGACGAGGTTGAAGGTCGGCGTTGTTTCGAAGTCGAGTGCTAGCGGATTAGCGACCAGCAGCTCGCCCGTCGTGGCGTTGATCGTGAAAGCGCCGTTCTTGTTGCCGCTGACAACCGAGTAGCTCAGCGTGTCCGCCACATCGGGATCGGAACCCGTGATGGTGCCGACGAGAGTTCCGAGTCCACTGTTCTCGGCGAGAGTGAAGCTGGTCACTGGCAGCGTCGGAGTTTCATTCACATTCGAGACCGACAGCGCGACCGTGGCATCGCTGGTGAGGTTTCCTGAATCTGTCGTGCGAACGGCCAGCGTGAAGCTGGCCGTGGTCTCGAAGTTCAATGCCGCAGGATTCGAGACCGTAATCCGTCCGGTCTTGGAGTTGATCGAGAACGCTCCGTTCGTGTTGCCGCCGATGATCGAGTAGCTCAGCACATCCCCGCTGTCGGGATCAGTGGCCGAAACGAATCCGATGATCGCACCCTTGCTCGCGTTCTCGTTGATGGTGCTATTGAAGCCGACCGATGTCGGAGCTTCGTTCAGATTCAGCAGCGAGATCGTGATGGCCGCATCGCTCGTCAGGTTGCCGGTATCGGTGACGCGGATCGTCAGGTTAAAGGTCGGTGTCGATTCGAAGTCGAGTGCCGCCGAGTTAGCCACAGTGATCTCGCCCGAGGTGGCATTGATCGCAAACGCTCCGAAGGTGTTGCCACCCACCATCGAGTACGTCAGCGAATCACCAGCATCGGCGTCTTGCCCGGTCACAGTGCCCACACGAGTGCCGTTGGCCAAGTTCTCGTTGATGCTGAACGACGCGGAGCCGAGCGTCGGCGCTTGGTTCGTGGGTGCGATATCAACCACTCGCAAGTCGCTGCCCGTCGCGGCCCCGTCATAGATCTCGAACTGAATCGTGCGCGGCAGCGCGTTGGGTGAGGCACTGCTGTTGTGATAAGCCACCGTTCGCAAGGCCGTTTGGTATTCGGCCAACGTGCCAGAGCCCGACAGCGTCAGCACTCCTGTGGCTGCGTTGTAGTTGCCGGTGATGGAGCCAACCGGCGTGAAGATCAACGAGTCTTCAGCCGACGTGAAGTTGCTGCTGATCGTGATCTTGGCGCCTGCGAGTTGTGAGCTATCGACGTCGGTGACAATGAGCACCGGGTCAACGACCACCGCTGGCCCCGCTTCAGCAAACGTCTGCGGAGTGTCAGCAATGTTGATGATCGGTACGTCGTTGACTGGAGTAACAATCACACCGCGAGAGTCGGTCGCGGTCAGCGTGCCGTCCGTGACTTCAAAGACGATCGAACGCGTCGAAGCTACAGGCGTGTCGCTGAGATTGCGGAACTGCACCGTGCGCAGAACCGTTTGATAAGTCGCCACTGAGGCCGAACCGCTGAGCGTCAGCGTGTCAGTCGCAGCGTTGAACGAGCCAGTGATGCCGCCGCTGAGCGTGACCAGTAACTCGTCCGCGCCTGCCAGAACTCCGTTAGAGATAGTGACCGTGGCTCCCGTGAGGTTGATGCTGTCAATATCAGCGATCGAGAGCGTCGGATCGATCGTGAGCGGCGCGGCTTGTTCGGTGTAGCTGAGATCGGAGCTCGCGACGGTCAGTGTCGGTGCGTCGTTGACGGCGTTCACCGCGATAGTGACCGTAGCAATATTCGAATTCAGAAGACCGTCGTTGGCTCGATAAGTGAAGGCGTCGCTGCCGAAGTAATTGGCGGTGGATGTGTAACTAAAAGAACCATCCGAGTTCAGAGACAGCGAGCCATGCGCCGGACCACTCACCAACGCCGCCGTTAGGCCTCCACCTTCGATGTCCGAGTCATTCTCCAAAATGCCAACGGCGACTCCGATGGTGAGCGGTGTGTCTTCAGTGGTGGCAAAGGCATCGTCAGCCGCCACGGGTGCGACGTCGTTGACGTTGGTCAGATTGACGGTCACGGTGGCCGAACTGGTTAAGCCGCCGCTGTCGGTGACTCGCACTTGCAGGTTGAACGTCGGCGAAGTTTCAAAGTCGAGCACCGTGGAATTTGCCACGCTGATGACTCCGGTGCTGGCGCTTATCGCAAATCCACCGGCAGCATTGCCGTTGATGATCGAGTAGCTCGCCGTGTCACCAGCATCCACATCGCTCGACGTCGCGGTACCAACGACCGTGCCGTTCGCACTGTTCTCGGGCAGCGTGAAGCTCGCCGCATTCATCGTCGGTGCTTCATTCAGATCCGTGACATCGACTCGGATGTCTTGAGTGTCTGTGTTTGTGCCGTCACTGACTTGAACGGTCACGGAAAAGCGATTGATCAAGCCGGCGTCAGTTGGAACTTCGAAATTGGGAGTCGAGATGAACTGCAACACTCCCGTTGTCGCATTGATTGTGAATTGCGACGCATCTGTCCCACCGATGATCGAGTAAGTCAGCGTTTGAGCGGGACGATCTGCGTCTGTCGCTACGACTGTCGTAACAGCGTTTGATTCTCTGGCACCGCAACAACCGCCGTACCCGCGCCACCATTGCTGGTGATGACCGGAGTACTGTCGTTAATCCCTGTAACAGTCACAGACAGCGACTGAGTGTCTGTAAGACTTCCGTCACTAGCTTGGACGATGACTTCATAAACGTTGTTGGCATTCGCATCAGTCGGTACATCGAAGTCCGGGGCTGTGACGAACTGCAACGCTCCTGTCGTGCTATTGATCGAGAACCGAGCTGCATCGGCTCCACCACTGATGGAGTAGCTCAAGGTTGGCGTGGGCAGGTCTGCATCGGTCGCTGTAACCGTCGTTACGGCAGTCGTGTTTTCGGTCAGTGACACACTCGCAGTCGCACCGCCACCATTCGAAGTGATGACCGGCGCTTGATCATTCACCGGAGTGATCGCGAGCGTGACTGTGGCCACATCCGAAGAAGTGCCGTTAGTAATGCGGTACGTGAAGCTATCGCTGCTGGTCTCGGTACCGTCATGGGTGTATTGGAACGAACCATCGGGATTCAGTGAGAAGCTAGCCGCATGTGTCGGCCCCGAAACCAAGCTGACGGTGAGGGCTAAGTCAGTTGGATCCGTGTCATTGTTTAACACGCTGCCGGGGCCGGACTCCAAGAGGCCACCGGTCGCGAAGGTGCCACGCCCCGACATGTAGTCCGCGACGATTTGATCGCGCGTCAGCATGTTCGTCGAAAGCCTGACTTCGTCGATGTTCCCATCAAACGTGCGATTGGTCGCTCCGCTGCGATTACCGATGAAGAGATCTTGCGCAGCATCTGAATCCGCGATGCCCACAGGAGTGACCGAAGTCGTGACCGAAACCTCGACGCCGTTGATGTAGACCTTGGGCACATTGGTCAGCAGCGTGTTGTCATATACGACTACGACTTGCTGCCAAGTGTTGAGAGACAACGTACCTGCCGCCGTACGCCACCGGCCGACTCCCAACGTGAAGTCATGTTCGAGAATCACATAGCCGTTGGTTGAAGTCGATCCGGTGACCTGTAGTCCCCAGCCGTTGGCACTCGTGGTGGAAGCACCCTTATCGAGAATTCGACCGTAGCCACCTTCACCCCAGCCCGCTGGGTTGATCCAGGCTGAAAGCGATCCGCCACCTGCGAAGATGTTGTCGAGCGACGAATTGGAACGCGCATTGATGTAGCTGGTCGCGCCATCAAAGACCCCAGCACCTGCGACTTGTCCTGTTCCAACCACGACATTCGAAACGCCGCTGTTGTTGCTGTAACTCGTCGAATCTGCCGCCGAGCCATTCATGTGAAACACAGCCACGTCGCTCGGAGACCAGACATCGGCTGGAGTCTCACCGGCCAGCGTCGTCGCGTTGCCGTAGTACATG
>OMIV01000182.1 GCA_900299185.1 Planctomycetaceae bacterium | reverse complement strand
GGCTTGTCCGGACACAGGCTGAATTCTCGACTTGCCCATCGAGAGATCGAGCATCTGTGGTTGCGAGTTCTTCGTCGGCTTCGCTCGGATGTCGACATTCTCAAACCAGACCTGCAACTCATGCGCGGTCCCGTTTAATCGAGGACTTGTCATGGTTACGTTCTGCACCGCCAGTAAGCGGCGCGGGTTCATGGCAGGCTGACGCGACTGCGGCTCGGCGTCGGAGTTGGAAGCACTCGCAGCGACGTTCAGTGGATCCATCCACAACTTGACGTAGCCAGCGGTGAAGCGTGCATTCTGTTTGGGCTGCTCCAACACAACGTTGCCTGTCACATCTATGACATCCAGTGGCGAGCCAGCGTCTTGGTACTTACGCAGTTGGTCCTTCCAAGTGACGGACAACTCTTCTTCACCGTCTTCGACCGTATGCCGCTTCAACCAACCAGCACCTCGGCAAACGACTTCTTGCACGCGATTGTCGGCATCGTGCTTGAGTCCAATCTGTTGAGACTCCAGTTCGGAATTCCCCAACCGCAGATGCACGGGGCTAGCTTCCGTTTGAGCCACTCGTCGCAGTTGGCTGGGGTTATTGCTGTAACTGGAGAGTGCCAGCATACGTTGCACGGCGTCGTAACGTGCAAAAGCCATGCGGCCATGCGCGTCCTTGTCTTCCGATCGAAAGATGGCCGGAGCACCTCGTACAACGAGCAACGTAGGTTTGAACTTCACGTTGCGTGCCGAGCTTTGATGCCCTTCAGCACCAGCAGACGACTGAGCCGTCATGTCGCGAGCAAAGGTGACTTCCAGCGTTTGACCATCGAGCGAATCGATCTTGCCTGTGGCACTGCGACGCTTAACGCTGACTTGGCGATCAAAGACCGCGAACGCCGTTTGGCCGGCATCCCGCCGATCCAACTGAAAGCTGCTGTGACATTCGATTCGCACGGGAGTGACTTGCGAGCCATCGCCTTCCGGCATCGCCAAGTTCATCACCACGTGCCGCATGAGGTGCACTGACTTCACATCTTCGATCGGCAACGCCTTCTTCTTGATCGCGAGATCGGCCATCACCAAGTCGAGCTGAATGCCGTAATCCGACTCGCCGGAATGTTGATCGAACGCGAACTTCACAGGTTGATCCGACCAGATGCGAGCGGACTCAGCGGAGTACACAAAGTGGCGACCAGCAACATTCAGGTTGTTGGCACCTCGAATGACAACTTCACCTTCCAGCCGCGCTTCAACGATGCGTCCAATCGCGGGAGACGCGATGTCGATCTCGCGTTCAAACTTCACAACCGCCGATTGAGCAAGCACCGACAGCGGTCCCTCTTTGGAGAACGTCACCAGTGCGAAGGGCTCGAAGCGGATCTCGGTCTTGGAATCCGTTTGCTCGAACTTGGTCGAATAGCAGAACAACTCTCCGTCGTCATAAGCCTTCGTAGCGCGGGACTCGTGCCGATCATTTCCGCCGCTGTGAAGTTGGATCTTGGCATCCAGCATCCACTCTTGGCCGGGAAAGTACTGCCGCGCGACGCGTTCATTTTCGATCGGTTCCCGCACCACGTTATGCACGGGGATCGCTTCCACATTCGCATCCACCGCGACCGGAGCAGACCCGCTGTGTATCAACAAACCCACGCCCCAGGCATACGGAAAATACATCCCGCTCAACAACAGCAGCATGCCGATGGTGAGAGCGAAGCGATGCATGAACCAGGTCCGAAGTGAGAGTGCGATGAAAGACAAATCGAGAACAGAAGCAGTCGAAGAGGCACACCAAGGCCGAGATGCTTAGACCGCCGCGCGAGGCGCCAAACCAATGACATCGGTGATGTCGATGAGTCCAACCGGATGGCCGTCGTGATCGACGACGGGCAGTTCGCTGATCTTCTTTTTGCTGATGATGCTGAGGGCGTCGCCCAGTTGCGCATCGACGCGAATGGTGGTGGGAGCCGGCGTCATGACTTCGCCAATCGGGCGATCGAGTTGCTCGTCGCGATGATGCTCCAGCAGCTTGGCCAGATCGCTGTCTGTAAAGACTCCGCAGAGTTTCTGTTGATCGTCCAGCACCAGAATCGCGCCGGTCCGTCGCCCCGTCGTGCTGAGTCGTCGCAAGGCATCGCGAATGGTTTCGTCTTCAACGGCGAGCCGAATTTGCGATCCTTCGCGCATGACATCGCGCACCGCAGTGAGATGTCGGCCTAAGTTTCCTCCCGGATGGAAGACCCCAAACTTCTCCGTCGTGAAACCTCTTTGCCGACTCACGACCAATGCCAAAGCGTCGCCCAACGCCAACATCGCCGCAGTGGTCGTCGATGGAGCTAACCCCATCACACCGGCTTCTTCGAGATGACCATAGGCCAACGTCACATCGGCTCGTTTGGCGAGCGAACTATTGGTTGTGGCAGTGATCGCGATGATGGTCGCGCCCAGTTGTTTGATCGTGGGCAACAAGCGCGTGACCTCTTGAGTCTCACCGCTATTCGAAAACGCCAGCACGACATCGCTCGACGTCACGCAGCCCAAATCACCATGCACCGCTTCCGCCGGATGTAAGAACTGCGCGGGAGTGCCGGTCGAACTCAGCGTCGCCGTGATCTTCTGACCGATCAGACCGGCCTTGCCGATCCCCGTCACGATGACTCGACCAGCGGTCTTAGCAATCAGATCCACAGCTTCGCAAAAGCGGGTATCGAGCCGCTTCGACAGTTCCTGAAGAGCATCAGCTTCTTGCCGAATGATCTCACGAGCTTCACGCAGTTGATCGAACTGCACGAAGGGAATGGCTTGTTTCAGTGGTAACGAACTCATGAGCGACATCCTTGTCGACAACGTTACGAACGAGTTCTTCTTCATTTGGAATGGTCTGAGATGCGAAACGCCGTCGAGTGAAATCGAACGAGCGACGGTCGCCGCGCATCCCTGCGAAGTCGGCCAGCATCCACAGTCCGCAGGACTATAGGACTCATCGACAAAACGCAGCAACGCGGGGTTTGACCACCCAGGCGTTGAGCATCTCGTTCCTAGGAGTCTGTCTGAGAAGTAGGCTGGGACTCTGTCCCGACCAGTCGTCTTGAATGTCGAACACACGTCGTGACTGGAGTCACGACGGACATCGGTCGGGATGGAATCCCAACCTACGACTTACTCAGACAGACTCCTAAGCTCTGCCTGGGAACCAGCGGGCAGAACGTCGCCTTGAACTGGGCTTTGCAGTTAGCAACAGAGAGTGGCTCATCGCTGCGAGTTGGAACGAGGTCGCTCCAAATTGGTCTTCTCTGATTGGAAGAATGCGACTTAGATTTCGGCCCCTTCCTTATCACGCTCGTTCTGAGCGTCCCGTCAGCACCATCCCCACTTCCCCTCTGCAAGGTGCTTCTCCATGCGCACGCATTCCGTCGGCGTTTTGGGACTCGTTGTCGCTTCGGTGTTTCTCAGCGGTTGCTCGAAAAACGTGACCTCGAACACGGCAAGAACCGGTACCGAACAGCTATTGATCTCCAACGCGATTGATCAATCGCTCGACAAAGTCGACTTCAGCGCATTTGCAGCCAGCAAAGTGGCGATCGAAGACAAGTACCTGGATAGCGTCGACAAGTCGTACTTGATGTCGTCGATTCGGCATCGACTGTCGTATTACGGCGCGACCGTCGTCGCAGACGCCAAAGAAGCAGAGATCATTCTGGAACCACGCAGCGGTGCTGTCGGAACGGACAACTCCGAGATGTTCTACGGCGTTCCCGAAATCGTCTTGCCCGGCATGTTGAGTCTGCCAGAACTGAAGCTGCTGACCCGCACTCAACAGAAGGGAACAGCCAAGATTGGCATCGTGGCATACGACGCCAAGACGCATCGCATCCTCGGTTCAGGAGGCGTGTCGCTGGCTGTGTCTGATCAGAACTCTTGGAACTTCTTCGGAGTCGGTCCCTATAAGTCCGGCTCGGTGCCTCAAGAACTCACGGCTGGCGTGAATGGCGGCGCGTACCACCGCAACGCTCAACTGCCCTACACCGTAACATTCGACACACCCGCACCCGCTCAAGATCCCGGCGCCATCCGTCTGACAAAAGGCATTCGCGGCCGCGACGATCAATAAGCACGACCAGTCAAAAGTCTCACACAGAGGCGCAGGGAACGCAGAGAAAACCTAGTTCCCAAGATCCTCAATCTCTGCGTTCCCCGCGCCTCTGCGTGAGATCCGTCTTGCCGTTTAGGCCGAGACAAGACTTGTGATCTCGTCTCGCAGGCCCACTCGTTCTCAACAAAATGACTAACCCACAAACAGCGGGCGTAGGTGCCGCTGATAGAGGTTGTAAGTCACGTTCTTGGCCACGACCGCTTCGTTGGCTTTGAGCAGGTCGAGATAGCGCTGCCCCTTCTTGGCGGCGAGCTTAAAGCCCACGTGCAGCAACTGCCGGAAGCTGGAATTGAAGCGCGGATCTTGTTGCTCGTGCCGCAACGCGCCGGTGTATTGATCGCTACTCCATGAGGCGACCTCAGCAGCGCTCGGCAGCTTCGCGCGATCGATGTCGATGACCGAGGCATAAGGAGCACACAGCTCGTCGACATGATCAATCGCGTCGGCGTAGATCTCTTTCGCCAAGGCCAGACCTTCGCCGCCTGCTTCGGCCAGTCCGATCAACTCTTCGAGCCACGTCGTGCCAGCGGTCTTGATATGCAGACCCGCTCCAAACTTCGGCAACGTCCGACGAATGATTGGATACAGCGAGAACTTATCGCTGCCGCTATGCACGCTGAGCTTCAGCGACGCCGGCAAACCGTACTGCTTGACCGCATGCGCGACGACAGCGAGGTCGTCATGGAACTCACGCTCGAATTGCACGAGGTCACCGACATAGTCGACGCCCTTGTTGAATCGCCCGGTGAACTTAGGAGCGATCGTTTGCACGGGCACTTGCTCGTCAGCCAACGCGGCCAAGATGACCAGCAGTTGCGGCGGCGTTTGAGGCTCGTCGGTCTCGTCCATCGAGACTTCCGTGATGACGTTGTCGACGCCCTTCTTCGCAGCGATGTGTCGATAGATGACGGCCGACTCTTGCACGGCAAAGAGATACTTGCCGGCGATGCGTTCGATGTCGGATCGAGTGGTCTGGAAAGGAGACTCGATGCCATCGATCGACAACTTGCCGATCAACTCGGGATGTCGATCAATGAACGCCGCAACGCTGTTGCCTGGTGCGGCTTTGCCGATCGAGTCCGCGACGTCGATCGTGAAGAAGTCCGAATGCGGAATGAATCGATCGACCGTTTCGAGCCGGATGTGATCGGCATCAACGTGCCATCCGCGTTTCCAATTCAACGCCGCGACGGCCTCTTGTGCAGCCCGCAAAACCGAAGACGGCTCGGAGCCAATGAAAGTGTGCTCGCGATTCGATTTGTTCCAAACGGGGATCACTTCCACGCCATCGGCGGTGATTTGCTGG
>OMIV01000181.1 GCA_900299185.1 Planctomycetaceae bacterium | reverse complement strand
CTTCGGTGGCTTCGTACTCGTCGGCACCTCCTCCGATGGCTTCTGCCGCAGCTTTCTCGAAGCTGGTCTTCGGATTGTGATTCACGTTCATCGCCGCGCCGGTGATAGCCAACCAACGCACTTCGACATGCTGTTTCTCAGCCAAGTCCTGAAACACCTTGCGGAAAGTTCGAGCTGGAATCGGGAGCTTTTCGTCTTCGCGGTAGTACTCGTGATGAACGACCTTCAGCGTCGAAGTGATGCTTTCCTGTAGCAGCTTCGCTCGACCTCGCGCTTCATCGACCGAAGGTTTGGCCGCCGCAATCGCCGATGCTGACTCAGGCGAAGTCGCTCGCGCTGCAATCGAAAGTACACAGCAGACAGACGCCAGCGCAGAACCAACCAGCAAGCATCGCAATCGAGTCATCTTGAGCCCTTACAGAGGAACTGCATCAACAGATTCGCCACATGAAAGTGCCAAGCCGGAAGTCCGAAGTTGGCGATCGGCACTGAAGTCATTCGCGAAATGCATCTGCTGTCAACAAACGACGACACGTTCGATGACGCATGAGATCGAGGCCCTCAACGAGACCTTTCTCGCTCTTTACTGCTTCAATTAGCGGCAGTGGTCTTGGGCTCTTCAGTGACAGGAATCCGAATCACCAAGCCCGCAAAACGTGGGGTCTTGAAGTTGGAGGGCGGCAAGAACGAGTTCGAATGGCAATTGATGCAACTGCCGCCGAGCGGGATACGTGCTGCTCGCTGATAGACACCGTTCTCAACCAATTCAAAGTCGGCCTTGTCCCCCGACAAGGTTCGCGCGGCCTCCTTTTCGAAGTCCGTTTGCGGTTCGTGATTGATGCTCATCGCCTTGGTATTCACCGAGATCCAAGCGGCCTTAGCGTTGGTGTTTCGACCGATCTCATTGAAGACGTCCTCCATCGCGCGAGCCGGAAGGACCGAACGATCCGAGCGGAAGTATCGTCGATGAATCACGTCCAAAGTGGTCTCGTAAATGTTGTGCATCAGCTTGGCTTGCTCGCGAGCGGCAGCGACGGAAACTCGCGGAGTGGAGTCATCGAACTTCACGGCGGGCTTTGTTGCGGGGGCCGAGTTCGACGCAGCCGGCTCGCGCGGAGTGTCCTGACTTTGAGCCAAGGTGACGCACAGCGCGCCGCTGGTAACAGCAACCGCACAGAACGCAGCAGTGAATCGTGACTTCATCAGTCGGTTCCTTATTTCTGTGAAGCACGCGGCTCGCGTGCAGGGCGTGGTTTCTGACCGGTGTTGGGAATGAGGCAATTCCGCATCGGCCGCGTGCGCCACGATAGGCGTCGGCTGATGCATTGCGAATGCCGGGCCTCTCGCGATGGTCGTGGCGAGAAGAGAAAGTCAGAGACCAGCTTCGGTCACACAAGGATTCTCAGTCGCGGAGCGACTGAGCTACGTAGCTGAGCCGCTCCGCGACTCAGACTTTTTGAGCCGACCGCTCGGCAGTCTCGCAAGTCTTAGTGCTCCTGACCTGACAAATCCGCTGCACAATTACGCGACTCTTAGAACTTTGATGTCACGCTCTCCCAGCCGTCATTTCCTGGCGGGTCATTTCAGCGTCGTCAGTCACATCCGGGAGTTGCGCCGCTCACTGCGGCCTAGGTTTAGGCCGTGAGACGTTCGACGGCTCACGTTGTTGCGGCGCATCGAAGAGTCCTCTGACTCCTCGTTGTTCCAAGCCTTCGCTAGGACAAGCTGAGGCGCCGAGTTCATGCTCGGCGGACGAACTTAGCGACTCCTACAGTTTCTCTGACCGGCACAACCGGACGCTGAATGTCAGGTTGGTTCGACTCGGCAAACATTGAGACCAAGTTCGGAAATTCAAAGTTTGACTGAGGTATCAGTGCTGGGCATAGTCGCTCGCGAAGGCAAAGGACTGCGCGTCAGTGGCAGCGTGAGACGCACGCCAAGGAATGGTCATTGAAGATCGGACCGCAGTCAGTGAGATCGGCTTGTTGCTAGTTCTCTGTCTTCCACGGTCTGAGTCACAAGCATGGCAGTTGGTTGGGATGATTCGCTGGAAGCGGCCCCTACCAAGCCACAGCTTCTCGATGACTTCGCCCCTCGGCTCTAGATCGTCTTGCATCACACCATGACGAGCATCTTTTGTCGGCAATGAGACCGGTTATCTCGACGTCGTGTTGGGGAATGCGACGACGGGCGGTTTCGGCGCCACCGAGGGGGACGATTCGTGATTCATTTGAGAAACTGTTTGCTGTGGACCATTTTTGTCGGATCCCTTGTCTGGGGTTCGGCTGCGCACGCCGCTCCGCCACTTCCGCTCGATTTAGACGACAGCCGGAGCGCCCTCTCTATCGGAGAGGAACTCGAACGCTCGGGGAAATGGCTCGATGCTGTTCAACATTACGACGGAGCGCTGAAGCGCTTCCCGAGCGACGAAGATCTGAAGTACGGCAAGCGCCGAGCGAAAGCTCACTTCAAGATTGATCGACGTTACGCAGACAAGAGCTTCCAATCGTCTCTGTTGGCGATGCCGGAAGCTGAGGCGTTGGATCTGTACGATGAATTACTCGCACAGGTTCGTCGAAACTTCGTCGACCCACTGAGCTATCTGACGGTTGTCGCTCACGGCACCGAGAGCTTCTACATCGCGTTGGCGAATCCGAAGTTCTTGGAGAACAACTTGCCGGCAGCTCGCAGTGAAGCCGATCGCGAAGCTCGTAAAGAGAACGTCAAGCAGCTTCGTGCTGTGCTGCGTGAACGCTTCTGGAATCGACCGGTGCAAGATCGCGATCAAGCTCGCCAATTGGTGCGAGAGGTTGCCAATCATGCTCGACAAACAACGGGCATTCAGCCCGCAGCCGTAGTGATGGAGTACCTGTTTGGTGGCTGCAACGCTTTGGATGACTACAGCGGCTTCTTGACGGCTGATCGCTTTCAAGACCTCAACAGCAACATCAATGGCGAGTTCGTCGGCATCGGTGTGGAGATGAAGGCAGCTGAAGGCGATGGCATGTTGCTGGTGAATGTGTTGCCTGAAAGCCCGGCATCGGTCGGCGGTTTGAAGAAGGGTGATCACATCCAATCAATCGACGGCTTCGACGTTCGCAAGGCCACCATCGATGACGCGGCTTCACGGCTGCGAGGTGAGATTGGTAGCCGCGTGAAGTTGAAAATTGCTCGGGCGAGCAAGTCGTGGGATGCGATTCTCATCCGCCGCGAAGTTCAGGTGCGAAGCATTCCTGAAATGAAGATCGTCGATCGTGACAACGGCATCGGCTACATCAAGCTGATCGGCTTCCAAAAGTCGACCAGCCAAGAGTTCGAAGCTGCGATGCGAAATCTCGAAGGCCAAGGCATGCGAGCTCTCATTCTCGATGTGCGAGGTAATCCAGGTGGCTTGCTGACTGCTGCGGTCGAGTTGTTGGATCGTCTGATCGACAACAACGGAGTGTTGGTGTCGACTCGTGGTCGATCGACCGATCAAAACTGGACCTACCGCTCACAGCACAATGGTGCGTCTCAAGTGCCGCTGGTGTTGCTGACTGATGGCGACAGTGCCAGTGCCAGCGAGATTGTCGCGGGAGCAGTTAAGGATCATCACCGAGGCACGATCGTAGGCCGCAAGACATACGGTAAGTGGTCAGTGCAAAGCATCTTCCATGTGGGCCGCTCGACTGGCCTGCGATTGACGACGGCTCGGTTCTATTCACCGAATGGTCATACCTACGGCCAGATTGGTATCGAACCTGATGTGCTCGTCGAAGTTCCTGATGACCGTGTCGCTCGTTACCGCCCGACCTCGAATGAGGACGCCGAAGACGCCGACATGACTAAGGCTCTGCAAGTTCTGAAGTCGCAAGTCTCGTCTCGTAAGTAAGACGTCGCTGCTCAGTGAGTGGGTCGAGTCACTCGACCCACTCACACAGTACGCAACTGCGATTGCTTGAGTGCCGCTTCTTCCGAGTCTCCAAATAAGACTCGCATTCGATTCCGCGAACGACCACTCGAATCGTTCTGCTTAGTGAATCAATTCCCTACTCCAAAGCATTGTGCTTCTTAGTACGCACTGCGATCGGAGTGGGATGTCGATCAAACTGCGACTCAGACGGAAGTCGCACGCCTATCTTGAACATTCCCCGATCGGATCTTCGTCCCTCCGATCTTGAAGGCTCCCTCGGCTCTCTGAGGGAGCCTTCGCTATTTATCGCGCCGAAGGATGGCCGCATCAGGACGCCATCAATCACTCTCTAAACATCGGCGAGCAGGTCGTTCTTCCCCGACTCGATCATTTGATCGGTGCTCTGCGGATCGACTCTACGACAGATGTCGGTCAGGCGTTCGCAGATATCCGTTAGCTCGACATGCCATGCGGAATCAGGCTTTAGGTGCGGCAAGAATTCATCAGCCAGCAAGATGAACCGCAATAAGTGCCGGAATAGCAGCCCCTCTTGCCGAGCCAACTTGCGACTGGTCACAACCGAGTTGAAGTCTTCGGAGTGTAACACTTCTCCCACAGCCCAAACCGCCGTGATCGGGACATCTTTAACGCTCGGAAACTCTGACTGGAATAATCGCAACAGTTTGTCGGGAAAGGTCAGCGGCCAGGTTCGTTCTTCCGGCGGCAACTCCCATTGATCCTCAGACAAGGTCGCGGCGAGTTCAGCTTGAGTCGCCAAGCCGCGCTGCAGCAATTCGATGTTGAGGAACTCGCGCGTCATCGGTCCTGGAGGCAAGATGTCGCCCTTCGGTACTCGCAGGGTTTTCGTGAGCGATGGAGTGAATGCCAACACGCTTTCGAGTGCTTGAATGCGCTCGTACCACTCGGCGTACGGCAGCAGATCGAGCAAGAACTGACCATAGAGAGGATTGATGCTCTTGAAGCTCAACAGAGACGACAGCTTCTCAGTCGCGAAAGCACTGGTCGCCTCGTACTTCACGATGGCTTCGGTCCCAGACAAAGTCGGCCCCGCGCCTTTCGAGCCATCAAACTTCACGCCCTGAGCAGCCAACATGAATTTCAGCGTCGCGCTCAGCTTGGTCGGTGTAGCCACCGGAGTCGCGCCGGCCTCTGGCAAATTCTTTGTGTCAGCGTGCTCCACCTTCGCCACTTCCCCTGAAGTGTTCTCAACTTGAGTGTGCTTCTCCGGTTGAGATGTCGGTTCAAAGTTCGATTCGTCGACCGTCTCTTCAACATCAGTACGAGCGGCATCGGGACTCGGTTGAGCGACTGGCGCCGCAGACACTTCATCATCGAGGCCGAAGCCGAACTCGTCAGCCTCTTCAATGACTTCAGATCCGCTGTCATCGAGCATCGCCGCTTGGCCAGACCAACCTGCAGTCTCGCCCCACTCGCCTTTCGTCGCCGCCGCTTTCAGTTGTTCGAGCAGTGTCGGCTGATCGACACCAGCTTCTCGAAGTCGCTGCGCAACCGGTGACTCGGGAGCCAAGATCACATACTCGCCTGCTTCCAGAGTTAGCAGCATTTGGTCGAGTTCACTCAGTGCTGCTTCGGCCTTTTTGCCATCAAACAATCTGCGATTGATTGCTTGCCTCACGCGCGAAACGTCAGCCGAGATCGAAAACAAATGCGCGAGCAATCTCCACGGCAGTTGCCCCTGACTGCGGAGATGCGTCGGCGGAGCAGCAATCAACTTCTCGAATTGCTCCTGACTCCAATACTGCTCGCCCTTACGACGAGTCGGCATCTTCTTCTTGAGCTCTTTCCGCTTCTTGATGAGCAACGGGTCTTTGGTGTCTTCGGGGATCTGATCCATTCGTTCTTTGAATCTCAGGATCTGGACGTCGTCTTCATGGGCCAAGGCAAAGACGTGCCCCTGAGTATCGAACTGAGGCCGACCCGCGCGGCCAAACATCTGATGTGCCATACTTGGGTCAATGACCGTCTTTTTTCCTGGTGGCCCCTTCAGCAGCGCAGTCATGAGGACCGATCTCGCGGGCAAATTCATGCCTGCCGAAAGCGTCTCCGTGCAAACACAAATCGTTAGCAGTTTGCGTTGGAACAAGTCTTCCACAATCCGCTTATAGCGCGGCAAGACACCCGCATGATGCACCCCGACTCCGCGTTGCAGCAGGGTCTTCAATTTGGGGCCGACGCCCTTGGACCAGTCGTAGCGTTCGAGTTCTTTCACGAGCACCTTCTGTTGCCCTTCCGCCAGCATGTCTTTGCCGCGAAGCACATCAGCAACATTCCAGCATTCATCGCGATTGAAGCAGAAAACAAGAGCCGGAGTTTTGCGAATGGCCTCGTCGCCACGAGCCATGATTTCGAGCTGCTCAGTCAGCAACTCGTCCGGCACCCAGTGGTACTTCAGCGGTACTTTACGCTCGGTGCCTTGAACGAGCTCCAGTCTGCGGCCGTGAGAGAGCCTCAACCAATTTAGAAAGTCGAACGCATTGCCGACTGTCGCCGACAGCAGCATCAGCCGCACGTGTTTGGGCACCATGCTCAGCGATAGCTCCCAAACGATGCCGCGTTCGGGATCATTAAAGCTATGGAACTCATCCATCACGACCGCGGAAACATTCTCAAAGTCCGCAGCCGACTCTTCATGCAACAACCGGTTGAGCAGGATCTCGGCCACTACCACCAAGACCTTTGCATCCGGGTTAACCTTGCGATTGCCGGTCACCAAACCCACGTCTTCCGGCCGAAACCCCCAACGCACCGCAGCCGCCTGCATCTCTTGAAACTTTTGATCGGTCAGCGCGATCAGCGGCGTCGTGTAGTACGCCGTTTTGCCTGTGTGCAGTGCTTCAAACAAGGCAGCCTGAGCAATCAACGTCTTCCCAGTGCCGGTCGGCGCGCAGACCAAGACTCCTTGCTCTGCCGTAAACCAACTCAGCATCGCCTCTTCTTGAACGGGGTATGGCGCATACGGAAGTTGTTCGAAGTAAGCCGCAGCTAGGTCGTCGCGAGTAGGCATGAGAAACGTCTTCAGAAAACGAGGGAGTCGAAGCCAAGCCACGACCTAAAGGTTGTCCTGTTCCATAAGCTAATCGAACTCTGCCCCGTTTCCCTTCAACTCAGCAACCATGCCCAAGATCGTAGAATCAGGTCTGAATACACCACAGTCGACAAAGGCCCGCTCTCAGATAGTCGAATTCGGTGACTAACGCTCGCCCGCGCCAAGTAGTACTTCTACATCGCCTCTTGCCATCGACCTTGAACGAAGAATTCCGAGCGGCTTCCACTCAGGGAACTAGGTTTACCAACCAAGAGGCGAGTCGAGTTCGTCTCAAATCACTAGGAATCTCGAATCAGGAAGGCGCTTGCTCGCATTAAGCACGCGAGTACTAACTTTACGGCTCATCGCAAAACCGTGGGGGGTAACTGGTAAAGAGCGGACAGACTGGTTCAGCTGGGGTTGTGAGTTCTCAAGTCGCAACTTCAACGGAGTCCCAGAATGTCCGCTCAAGCGTTTT
>OMIV01000180.1 GCA_900299185.1 Planctomycetaceae bacterium | reverse complement strand
CGAGCGCCACGTTTTCGACCGCCTGGATAGGCTCATCTGCCTTCACGCTCGATGGTTGGTTTCGGCCAACGACAGTAGCCGCTCAATCAACGATCATCGACTTTCGGCCAACTGGGACCAATGGTTTCTACCCGTTGGTCTATATCGCTGCTGGCGGCGCTCTGGTCTACCACACGAACTCAGCCGCCAGAATCACCGGCGGCACTACTGTGACAACAAATACATGGCACCATTTCGCCGTTGTTCGAAATTTGGGAACAACGACGCTTTACCTCGACGGAGTTTCTCAGGGTACGTGGGCTGATTCGAGCAATTATGCAGTGCCGTCGACAATCAGGATCGGCGCGAATAACGGCGCGACAAACGGGTTTACTGGTGCTCTCGATGAGATTTGTTTGCAGGTTGGCCTTGCTCAATGGACTACCGGTTTTAGCGGATCATTGCCAGCCGCTGCGTGTACTCCGACCTACATATACGGCGACAAGAAGACTGGCTGGGAAGCCAGATTCACAGATACGACGCAAACCGTGTTCTACAACACTGGATCGACACAGTTTGTCGACGTGACGGTTAGAGCGGGGAACTTGCCATGATGAAAACACTCATCGCAGTCATCGCGTCGCTGCTGGGCTCAGTCGCAGCCGCGCAGGAATACTACCTACAGCCAATCACTCGTCCTTACCGGGTTGATGTCGCTACCGATGGCCGGGTCACGAATTTCTACCACGAGCCGTTCCGAACCACAGTCCCGCAGAGTCAACAGTTCTACGCCAATCCTGGCATATTGTTCCGACACACGCCCTACGGACTTCAGCCTGTCGGTTCCGAGTGGGTGCTGACGGACTTTCACGACGGGCTCGGGTTTCGATGGGTCAGGTTGCCGAAGTGGTAAGTCGGTTGTGGATATCTCGATCGAGTGCCGCCGGGGATGGCGGCGTTACTGACGGAAGGAATCGTCATGTGTTTGAAGAAGTTGTTGGCAGGTTTGCTGATTGCGTTTTGGGTGTCGTTGTGTGCTCGCTGGAGTTGCGGCGCTGACTTTGATCCGACCAAAACCACGATCTCGAAATTGGGCGTGAAGCAGATCGAGGCGGAGTGGTTGCCGACTCGCGATGGGCGTCGCGTCGGTGACTTCTGGTTGGCGACTGATGGTCAGAAACGCTCGGCGTTGTGGACTCTCGAAGTGTTGGATCGGAATTCGCTAACGAAGGCCGTGGAGCGAGCGTCCGGTTTTAAGGCCGATCCTGATGTGCCGCCGGAGTTTCAGGCGGTCGATGCGGATTACAAGTCGCCGTTTCGTCCGCTTGATCGCGGACATCTGGCAGCGGCAGACAACCATAAGACGTCGAACGTGATTCAAGCGGCGACATTCTTGTTGAGCAACGCAGCTCCTCAGGCGAAGAAATGCAATGAGGGTTGTTGGCGGATGCTGGAAGCCTACGTGCAAAAGCGGGCGCTCGATGCTGACGGTGTGATTGTTGTGACAGCTCCGGCTTATCGTCCTAACAACGAAGGGCGAATTGTGATCGACGTCATCGGTCGCAATCAGGTGTGGGTGCCGACTCACTTTGCCAAGGCAATCCTGATGCAACTTGGCGATGAACTTTTTGTCGAAGCGTGGATCGTGCCGAACGACGACTTAGAGACGACGGACTTCACGTTGTTCGCGGTTGGCGTGGATGAGTTCGAGCGGCCGGTCGGCATCGACGTGTTTCGCCCCTTGGCTGACGACGTCGAGCGGCGGTTGGAGAAGGCGTTTCCGCTGAAGGTTGTGCCGACGAAGTAGCAGCAAAGGATTTGCGATGACTGGTCGATTAGAGCAATTCGGAGTTTTGAGGCCACCGGGTGAGACGATCTACGTCGTGTTCTGGCGCGACGTGGAAGCGTGCAATCCGAGCACGGGAGCTTGGGGCTTGCCGAACTCGGGAACGTGGTCGAACTACGTGCAAGAGCTGTTCGAGAAGTCGATCGGACGAGCAGACGTTTCGCAGTACGAAATTTTCTCCGATGGGTTCGACCTCGCGAAGCTGTGCCCGACGTTGCTTGCTCGAAACATGGGCCGCAACGTTGTGGTGCGGTACTACCTGCAAGCCGGTGGCGTCGCGAATCCGGCGACCGATCAGATTTTGGCCGAGCAGTCGTTGTGCGTGGCGTTTGGTCGTCGCGGAATTGGTCCGAGTGATCTGCCGCGCATGGAGCTGCTGTGCGAGCCGGGTTATCGCAGTGACCTGACTCCGAAGCTCGCGACGTTCTGGGTGAAGCTGCATGTGAACGACGATCCGGTGAATCTGACGGGAGTCAGCGGCAATCACATCATCGCCGTGACAGTGCGAAAAGAGGGGGCATCGAGCGATCTGTTGACGGTTGAGGACAGCACGATTCGCAACGATGGCAGTTGGTATCTGACCTATGAGACTCCGGGTTACGAGAAGGGTCGGCTGTATTGGATCACGGTCACGTATCGTCAGTCCGGGTCGACACCGTTGTTAGAGCGAACGTTCCCATTCTTTGGCGCGTAGGAATTGCGACATGCTGCCGTGCTCTGCTGCGCTGCTGCCAATCGACTCGCACTTCGACGGGCACGGGGCGACGTTGTACGTGTCTCCGCCGAATGGCTCGCGCGAAGAGATCGTCTTCGACCGCTTCAGACCGTTGGGGCGGCGGTTGCTGGTGATCGATGAGGAACTCGATGCCGAGGCGTATCTGCGGAGCGATGCTGGGGTGGCTCGGGTGGAGTATCCGGCGACCAGCATCAATTGGACTGTCCCGGCGGACTACTACGGGTGTTCGTGCTGGATTCAGGTTCGACCGTTTGAGGGCGGCTTGGAGTTGGACACGTTGGCGGCGGCTCAGCGTGTTGAGATTGCGGTTGATGGTTCCGTCGTGTTCCCGATTGCCGGTCGGGTGTTGATTCTCCGGCGTCAGTTGTTGGCGAATGCGGGAGTGTTGCTGGAGTGGCAATGGTTCCGTGATCTCGCTGCGGGTGTTGATCCGACGTCGTTCGAGTGGCGCGCTGAGACTGACGGCAGCGGAGATGTGCCCGATGATCTGATCGTGACCTTCGAAGCGGGTAGCGACTACTACACGGCGACTATGACGGGGTTTTCGGACGGTGAGACTTACCGCCTGAAACTGTTCGGAGTGCGTGGCGAGTCCGAGTTGCTGTTGGCAACCGTGGAATTCGTCGCTGATGGCTCTGGCCCCGCAGTCACGTTGGTCGGAACCGTGGAGGAGGAAACGTGAGCGAGCTCGCAGTGATTCAACGGCGGGACAACGCGGCCCGTATCACGACCGAGAACGGTTGGGCCGTGATTCGCATGTCGTCATATTGCGACGGATCCGATCTTTGTCTGATCATTGAGTGCTTCAAGTCTCTAGCTTCGAGTCATCGACAAATTGCGATTGATCTTGATGGACATGTTTCGCTCGTTAGTGGTTTTTTCGGGTTTCTGGTCAGGCATCGCATCGAGACGAATGCTGAGATCCGGTTGCTGAACGTGTCGAACGAGGTCCGCAACTATTTCTGGTTCAAGGGTTACTTCACTCAGTGCGCTGCCGGAGCGTTCGATTTGATCGACCGCGATACGCCGTGTTTGATACCGGATACCGCCGGCAGTGCCGCCGAAGATGGCGACGACGGCCGGGAACTGCGGAGGGCAGCATGACGGCAGCATCGACGACAACTCTGCATCCGCTGAAACGGAATGCGGCTCAATTTGCCGTCTTTATGGGTGATGATTCCGGCGCGTTTCCTCAGGGAGTGGCGGATATCACTACGGCATTGCTGCCGAGCTCGTGTCAGCTTGGATGCGGTGCAACCGGCATTGATGCGATCACGTTCGAGGTCGATCTGTATGCCTCCGGCTGGCGAATGCAGGACGTTCAGACGCCGATCGGGCATCAACGCATCGTCGAGCTGCGGCGCATCAAGTCCAACGGAGACATCGGAGATCTGGTTTGCTGGGGCAAGCTGGAAGCTCAACGGCAACGCTTGAACGGGACGAATGAGACATTGCAGTTCACCGCGAGCCCTCGTTCTTTGTTGCGGGGCGAGGGATTCGGAACCGTTCCACACTTTGACGGAATCAAGAATCAGATCATCGACGCTCATGAGGGTTGGGTTTTCAATCCTCAGGTCGATGATCTAACTGAAGGCAACCGGTCATCGCATCAGCAAGCCGATCACTTCGCGTTCTGCTTTGCTCATCCCGAGTCGTTCCGCACGAAGGGCGCTCAGCAGGCGCAGGCGGCGAATAGTGGGACGCGTCATCCTTGGACGATCTCTCAAGCGGTTTATCGAGTGTGTTGGTCGAATAACCCCGATCAAACGTGGTTCGACAACCCCACGATGAACGATTTAGATCAAGCCATCGACAGCGGTTCGGATGCGTTGTTTCGCAACGTGAAGATCGCGTTGGATGCAACGTTACCGGAAGCGCTCGACGCGATCTTGAAGCCCTGCGGATACACGTGGCATCTGAGTTACAGCGGCGGGTTGGGGGATGTCACCACGATGATCAAAGTCATTCGTTTGGGTCACGGCGCCGAGACAGATTTGTTCTTACAACGCTTGGGAGAGAACCTAGACGGCAACAAGACGAACGCGGCGGAACTCGATCTGCAATGGGACATCGTCGCGAAGCCGAATGTGATCGTTGGGTATTCGGCTCCGACGCTGATTGAAAACACGTGGACTCTGACACCGGCTTGGGAGAATTCTTACAACAACTTCTCCTGGGAACAGATCAACTCGATCGACGTGCCTCGTGAGGTGGGCCGCAAGTGGGTCGTGAACGAGGCCGGTGATGTGAATCATCTGCAAAGCGAGATCGACAGCGATGGCAACTTATTGCACTTGTCGACGATCAAGCATTTGGCACGGCGGAGGAAGTTGCTGCCGTGTCTGACTCTGGATCCCGACATGCAGGCGACGGGAGCGAACGGCTTCGTGTTGTGGTGCCAACAAACTGCGGAAGGCGATGAGGTCGTTGCGCAATTCGGCTTCTCAGTGCTTGAACATGAGATGGGGATCATGATCGAGGGCACGCTGCCTTACTGGTTGTGGACGAGGGCGCAAGCTGGCGGCGCGTCGATGTCGCTCACCGCCACGATAGAGATCGAGCATCGTGTCACGTTCCGCGCGGATCGTCGTGACAAGTCGCCGAACGGTGATGAAGTCGTGATGCCCGTGGACCTCAGTCACAAGTTCGGACGCAAGCTGGTCGAAGGCGGTGATTCGGGATCGTCACGGAACTATTGGGCGCGGCATGCTCATTTGCTGGAAGTTGTCGCTGGGACGGCGGGCAATGCCACGTTCAAGTTTCATCGTGAAGTCGAAGATGATTTGAAGGAGGGTTACCGAATCGCGGTCCTCAGTCGCAACGCCAACAAGCTGCGGGATGATTCGGTGAAGAGCAGGTTCGAGGGCACTTACACCGTGCAAAGCGTCTCCGGTGACGTTGTCACGATTCAGGAAGCGATCGAGACCGGGCAGGCGCAAGGGACCGATCCAATCGCATGGTGTGGTTTCAACACGGATGAAAGCGACTGCCTCTATCGACTTGAAGAGTACGTGAAGCAGATGCAGGCTCAGGAAGATTTCGCGCTGCTGAAAGCTGACGTGTCGTTGGCCGGTGTCGATCATCGGTCGTACCAACGCGGGCAATTAGTGCGATCCGTGAAGCCTCGAGCGCTGAGTCTCAATGCCTACGCTAACGACGCGAGCCCTCGGTTTCCTCAGGTGATGGCCATCGCGATGCAGTTCAATCCTCAGCAGTCGACGACTCTGCAATTGGAGCAGATGGAAGAGGGATTACTCCGATGATTGCGACTCGTCCGATGAATCAGCGTTTGGCACGTCTTCCAACTGATGATTGGGTGGCACAGCGGACGCTGTCGACGTTCGGAGACTGCGGCTGCAATTCGCTTTGGCTGCCGCCGAATCTGAATTTGCCAAGTTGTGCGACTTGCCCCGATGGGGCGCCAAATCGCTTTCAATTCACGGCGTCCGACTATTGGAGCGATTTAGCGTTTGACGAAGAGCCTTTCACCGGTGTGCAAACTCTGACAGCAGATCCAAACTCCGCGTGCATCTGGAGATCCGAGCCGGTCGAATACGGAGATCCGCCTTCGGGGCAAACTGTTCCCCTGCAAGTCGGTTGGCTCTTAGATCTGTCTAATTCGCTCGGTGCAACTCTGACGTTGGACGTAGTAACTCCAGGGTTTGCAGGTTACTTCGGCACGATCATTTACGATCTAGCGGCGCCTCGATTTGGCTGCTCGTGCCCGACTCCCTTTCGCCGTCGTTGCGTTCGCGAAAAATTTCCGCTGCAAGGCACTCGCTGCATGATTTGCGTCGAGCCACCGGCTCAGCACTGTGGAGACATCCTGATACCGGAAACGCTGACGTGCTCGACTGGAAGCTCTAACGCGCCGGCTGCTCAGGGTTGGAATTTCGCGCTGAACTTCGATCCCAACGCCTACTGGGGGCCGATATGGGGTCACGCGCGCGGTTGGATTGGCAGCATGCAGACGATCAACGGAGTCGATGTGACGGTCGTGATTGATCCCTGCCGTGCCCAACAAACGAGCGGCGTTCCGAATGGGGTCATTCACATGGAGAATGGCCCGTGCATCTACAGTAATCCCGGCGGTCCATTCATCCCTCCTTACACTCAGACCGAGGTTTGGACGAATCTCTATTCGCGCCCGTCTTTTAACGTTCACGCACTGAGCCCTTTGGAAATTGGATTGCGTGGAGAACGATCCGATTGCAACGACAATTTGGAAGATCGTGGCGACGCCAATCGCTGCAACCTGTTCTCGTACTATCAATGCGGAAGCAGCTCGTTCGGTGGAACAGTTATTTCACTTGGAGCAATTACGATAGATCTCACGGTGACCGAATGAACGAGCCATTCTGCGACTGCCAATCGCCATTAGATTGCAAAGCCGGGTGCGACGGACTTCGGTTTGAAATGTGTCGCGGCACAAGGCCAAGCATGTCGCGCGATACGCAGCTCCGCTACCGCGAAGCGTTCTTCGAACGGCAAGGGGTATTTGCGTCCGCCGTGCGCGGTGCAACGAGAGTTGCGCAAGCGACGTACTCACCAACGGCGTCGGTCGAATTGCAGGAGCAACGCTGGCTGGCCTGCCTCGCGTGTGACGCTCACCAGCGTGGCCAGTGCATGGCCTGCGGCTGCTGGACGGCGCCGAAGATCCGTCTCACGTCCGAGCAATGCCCGCGAGACGCCTGGCCAGAAATCGCCGGGTCCTCCTGAGGGCCGACTGGGTGCCGGCGCGAGGTCCCGACCGCGTCATTTTTGTCGCTGGGTGAGTGGTCTAACCGCTTCCCTCCCTCCCACTGAGCAGAACTG
>OMIV01000179.1 GCA_900299185.1 Planctomycetaceae bacterium | reverse complement strand
GTGTTCGGTTTCGAAGACTTCAAGATCAATCTCCAGATCGTGGCCGCCCTTTTGACAATCGTTGGCTACTCAATCAACGACACCATCGTGATATTCGACCGAGTTCGTGAGGTCCGCGGACGCAATCCGATCGTGACCTTGGATATGTTTAATCGCAGCCTCAACGAAACGTTGTCTCGAACGATTCTGACTGCGACGACTGTCTTCGTAACACTGTTGGTTCTGTATTTTGGCGGCGGCGAATCAATTCACGGCTTCGCCTTCTGCATGGTCGTTGGAAGCATCTCTGGTGTTTATAGCACGATTTATATTGCCAGTCCGGTCGTCCTCTGGATGATGGATCGTGAGGCTAAGAAAGCTGCCGCAAGTAAGTCCAACAAGAAGCCCGTTGCAACAGCCAAGCCATAAGGTACATAATTAGTACACAACGAAACGTTGATCGTACACTTGATCTCGTTGCATAACTGTGGGCACTCCCGCCGCTCTTCTCCAGAAGAGATTGGCGGGGGGGCCCATACCGCTTCAAGTCAGTCTTCTGGCTGTTATTTACGCAGACTCATTGACCAACGACCTCGTGATTCGACTCTTCGATCATCAAGTTCTGCTAGTCGCACTTGCGACGATCGATTCATAAAGATGCACTCGCATGATTTGGGATTTTGCGGTTGAGCTTTGCACTCACACGTTTCTAACACCCCGTCGGCCATCTAGCGGGATGAAGCGACTCGCATTCGACATCCTCGAACGAACCGCAAGATTAGAGTCGCACACTGACGCCGAATTGCGTTCAGCGGCCAATACATTTCGGTATGAGTCACTTGCCGGAGCGAAGCCCCGAGCATTGCTACCGGAAGTATTTCCACTTGTGATTGAGGCATCGCGACGCCAACTAGGTATGAAGCATCACTTCGCTCAGGTTCTCGGCGGCATCACGCTTCAAAAAGGTCACATTGCGGAAATCCAGACCGGTGAAGGCAAAACATTAATTGCCACGTTGCCGATGTTTCTCAATGCCTTAGCCGGAAATGGAGCACATCTCGCTACGGCAAACGATTACCTCGCCAAGCGAGATTGCGAATGGATGCGACCCGTTTACGAGTTTCTGGGGTTATCAGTGGGAGCCATCACGGGTGATATGTCACCGTCACAGCGACGAGTGGCCTACGCTTGCGATATTACCTATGGGACGGCTCGCGAGTTTGGATTCGACTTCTTGCGAGATCGTCTTGCATTGCGAACGAGTGGAAAAAGTCCGACTCCCCTGTTTGCCGAACAACTCCAAATAGATGCCGGGCATCAAGCGCCGCCTAATGGATCTTCTCAAGAGACGGTGACAGTCCAGCGCCACCCCTTGCACTATTTGCTCGTGGATGAAGCAGACAGCCTCTTGATCGACGAAGCCCGAACTCCACTCATTATCAGTTCGCAAGCGGCAGACAATGAGTCCGTTGAAGCGCTATTTCGATGGTGTGCTTTAGTGGCGAATGAATTTCGATCCTCAGAGTTCATTGATTGCGACGAGCCCACCGGACAGCGTGAACTTTCACCAGCGGGATTCCGACACATTCGTGCGTTAAGCAAACCGGCAAACCTCAACGATGTTCCAATGTCGGAACTGGCTGACGCCGTTGTCCGTGCTGTGCATGTTGCCGAAACCTTGCAGCGAGATCAGCACTACGTGGTGCGGGACGGAGAGGTACTTATCGTTGACGAGTATACGGGCCGAATTGCCGAGGGACGCAAATGGCGAAACGGCATTCATCAGGCAGTCGAAGCTCGTGAGCAACTCAAACTATCTCCGTTCACGCAACATGCCGCACGAATCACAGTTCAAGAGCTGGTTTCGCAGTATGATCGATTCTCAGGAATGACAGGCTCGGCCCAGTCTGCATCTCTCGAGTTCTGGCGCGTCTACGATACCCCAGTGAACATCGTGCAGACCCACAAGTTCCCGCAACGGTTGTACCTAGAGGACCGCGCCTTCGTAACATCCCAAGAGCGTTGGGATGCCATCGTTGCAGACGTGATCGAGAAACGAGCAGCAGGCCGTCCCGTACTGATTGGAACTCGCACGATTGAGCAATCCGAACTGCTGTCTCGACGTCTAACAGCAGCCAACATCGAGCATCAAGTTCTCAACGCTCGCAACCACGCCAAGGAAGCCGAAATTGTCGCCGAAGCAGGTCGACCTGGTTGCGTGACGGTCGCCACCAATATGGCGGGCCGGGGCACCGACATTCGGTTACAAGGCGACGCAGCGGAAAACGGCGGGCTGCATGTCATTATTTCTGAGTTGTACCCATCAGTTCGAATTGACACTCAGTTGGCGGGAAGATGCGCGCGGCAAGGTGACCCAGGTTCGAGTCAAAGATTTATGTCGCTTGAAGATGACATTCTGAGTGAAGGGTTGGGTTCTGAAGCCGCCGAAGAGATCAGAAAGAACGTCAAGATCCCGATCTCCCAGGCCTTGATCAACAGATTTCTCAAGGCACAACACGAACTCGAGCAGAAGCACCGTGAGGAACGTCGACTGCTCGTTAGCCAAACTCGTCAGCAAATCCACCAGTTAACTCAGATGGGACTTGACCCCTACTTGGACGGAGTCTGACGAGGCTGCTTGTGGCTCGGCTGTTGTGCTTGTTACGGTTCGCGGCGTTGAATCTACGTCAGCGCGACCATCGTCTCCGAAATGACACTCACTCCATTTTGATGGCTGCGTGAATGTCATGGCGATCGTTCGCAAACCGGGTCTGCAGTCCCGTGTTTGAGATGATTTAATGAATCAAATGGGATGGGCCTGGAGACCCGCCCATCAAGGGTTTGAGCATGTCCGCAGATAAGAAGAGCCTCGCAGCGCAGTGTTGGAAAGCCGGTACTGAGGCCATGAGTAAGCAGAACTGGGCCTATGCCGTTGAGATGTATTCCAAGTGCTGCTTGTTTGTGCCGGACAACCTCGTCTATCGCCAGACGTTTTGGGGTGCTTGCACCAAGATGTACGGTGACAACAAGACCGGAGCGAAGATGGCTTCGATGCGGCTGATGGGTCCTAAGGGGCGCATCAAGAAGTGCCGCATGCAGAAAGACTGGGCGTCGGTCGACGCAGCGGCGATGGAAGGTCTGCAGGTCAACCCGTGGGATGCAGGATTGCTGGCTGACCTTGGCGAGGCGACACGTAATTTGGGTTACAAGGATGTCTCGGCACTCTTTGGATATGCCAAAGCAGTCGACCAAGATCCGAAGAATAAAGAGTACATTCAAACTCTCGCCGAACTGCTCGAAGAACGCGGCGAGTACACGCAAGCCGGTGTGTTGTGGGATCGCATTTGCAAGATCGATCCACATGACGGACATGCTCGAACTCGGGCCAATCAAGCGGCGACGAAGCACGTCATCGACCGAGGTGGCTACGACGAAGCAGAAAACTCCAAGGGAGTCATGGCTTCACACGAGATCGAAAAGCGAATTCGCCAAGCCGAATCGGCTGCGGCCAATGCCGATGGTCCCGGGATGTCCGAAGAAGCCGATCTGCAGCGAGCCATTCGTAAAGAGCCCGACAACAAAGACCATTATCTCAGGCTTGGTCACTTCTATCGCAAGAGTGGCAAGCTCGAAGATGCCCGCAAGATTCTGAGTCAGGCTCTGGACATCTCAGGCGGCGACGTCGGCATTCGCGAACAAGTTGAAGATTGCGAACTCGACCTCATGAAGAAAAACGTCGAGCTGGCGAAGGCAAAAGCTGACCGAAGCGACGATGAGCAAAGCAAACAAAACTACGCGGCTCTGGCTCGCGAGGCGCGTTTGAGGGAGATGGAAGTCCTCAACGCACGCATCTTGCGGCAACCACAGAATCTGCAACTGAAGTTTCAGTTGGCCGAGTGCTACTACAAGGAAAGCAAGTGGGCCGAAGCAATTCCGTTGTTCCAACAAGCCAGCCAAGACAATCGACTTGAAACGCTATGCCTGCATCGAATGGGTAAGTGCTTCATCGAAGAGAAGAAACTGCCACTAGCTCGTCGCCAGTTGGAGAAAGCAGTTCCGAAGCTCAGCGCGCACGAATCGAAGGACTTGTTCCTCGAAGTGCACTACATGCTGGGGCGTTTGTGCGAGCACGCGAAGGACAACGAAAACGCCGAAGCGCACTACAGCGAAGTTCTAGCGGTCGACTACGGCTACAAGGACACGCTCAAGCGTTTGGAGAAACTGCAAGAGGGTTAAACACCATGGCAACGCAGCAAGTGATTATTCCACGCTGTCGAATCGCAGTTCACTGAGAGTGACCGACCTTTGCGAGGTCTCAAATCTTAGGAAGCATGGGTGGTTCATGAGTGGCTCTGGGCGGGCCACGTTCCAAAGAACTCTCTCATCGAGAAACGTCAGAAATCGGTCGCGAGTCAGCACGAGTCGCACGTATCCATTCCCAAATGCAAGGGTCACAGGCACCTCTCGGACCACTACACGGTTGGCTTCATCTGCAAGATCAAGGCCCAAAGTCGCTTGATCTGTTGTAAGATCAATTCCAAGCTGGGGTCGCCCCGGCTGATCCACCAGGACGATCTTCAGAATTGATGAAGCCGATGGAGCATCACTCTCTGTTACGGGTAAGTTCCATGCGAAACTCGTCGCAGCCGACACTGCAGTGAACGGCTGGCGGAACGTGGCGCTCGATGCCTCGGTTGATGACGAAGACATTGAGGCATCCTCAAATGTCCAACCCGTTGATTGCCAGAGTAATGAGTCAGACGGATTCGACCAATGTACGCGGTGCTGACTGGCAGAGAGTGGTTCGATTCGATGAGCACCCGCCGCGCGAAAACCATTCGACTCTGCGTCATCAGCGGATCGGCTTGAGGAAGCTGTCGACATCACAGTCGATGATTTCGAATCAACAACGCCAACATTGTTCCTGACCTTGGGCCATTGCAGAGAATGAGGACCAAGCAAGGACACGCCCAGCACGACCACGCCGATTCCAATTACCAGCAAAACCAATCGGCGCAATCCCACAGGACGATGCTCATCCATCGAACTTATTGAGTGGCGATTGAAGTCATCAGAGTTCATGAAAGATCCTCAGTCATGCCGGGCATCAGGTCGAATCGCAATGTGCTCAGCCTGCTGCGGATCGGTATTCGGAAAGTCGATTCGCAGATGAACTCCGCGACTTTCTTTCCGCTCAATCGCCGCAGCGACCATCAACCTCGCAATCAACAACTGGTTTTGCAGTTCCCAACCTTTTGGCTGATCGAACTCACGCCGTGAGACATACCGATCCCAGAATTCCAATTGGGAGGCAGCCTGTTCGAGCCCTTGCTCTTCGCGACGAATACCTACGTTGCGCCACATCAGACTGTTAAGCGAGTTCTCGATGTCGGTGAGATTCAGTTCGTCTTCAACTTCTGGCCGCGCCCAGTCCGACACCAACGGCAAAGCTTGAAACGTGTCCTTGATTTCCAATGCTCGTACTGAAGCCAACCGCCCCGCTCGAAGCCCGAAGACCAGCCCTTCGAGCAAGCTGTTTGATCCCAAACGATTCGCTCCGTGCAGACCAGAAGCTGTGACTTCGCCAGCACCTAACAGCCCCTTCAAAGTAGACTCACCATCCAGCGTCACCGTGATTCCGCCAATCATGTAATGGGCACCGGGACGGACCGGGATGCGATCGCGAGCCAACTCCAAACCAAACTTGGCGCAGACTTGAGTGATGTGCGGGAATCGTTCGGCCACGAGTTGCGGATTGATGTGTGACAGGTCGAGATACACACAAGGATGCTGAGTCTTGGCCATCTGTGCTGTGATCGACTGGCTGACGACATCGCGCGGCGCTAACTCACCGGCCGGACTGTAATCGTGCATGAATCGACGACCGGTGCAGTCCAGCAGAAACGCACCTTCTCCGCGCACAGCCTCGGAAATCAGGTGTCGCGAACTACCCGCGATGTACAGCACGGTCGGGTGGAACTGCATGAACTCCATGTCGCGCAATTCGGCTCCGGCTCTAAATGCAATCGCATGCCCATCCGCCGTCGCGATATCAGGGTTCGTCGTTTCGCGATAAAGCCGGCCTGCTCCGCCTGTC
Organism: Planctomycetaceae bacterium; assembly: GCA_900299185.1. Taxonomy (GTDB): domain Bacteria; phylum Planctomycetota; class Planctomycetia; order Planctomycetales; family Planctomycetaceae; genus AM-0621. The sequence continues at coordinate 2,232 of OMIV01000179.1, read as the reverse complement.
GCCAAAACAACTTGCTTGGCCCAAACGATCGTTTTGCCGTGCCGCTCGTTCCAAACGAGAGCCCCCACACAAACTCCGTCTTGAGTCAGCAAATCAATCGTGAATGTCTTCTCCCAAGCGTCCACATTGGGAGCCGAACGCACTCGATCAATCATCGCTCGCATAATCTCCTTGCCGGTGGCATCGCCAAGTGCGTGCACCACTCGACGATGACTATGGCCGCCCTCTTGAGTCAGCGCGATCTGACCATTCTCGGTATCGAACTGAGCACCAAACCCAATGAGTTCTCGAATGCGCTGCGGTGCTTCTTGAACCACCATCTCGACCACAGCTTGATCGCAAAGCCCTTTGCCGGCAGCGATCGTGTCAGCGACGTGATTGGCGATGTCATCGAGAGGATCCAACACGCCCGCGATGCCACCTTGAGCCCACGAGCTGTTCGACAAAGCCAACACGTCTTTCGTGACAATGATGGCTTGCAGGCTTGGAGCGATCGCCAACGCCGCGCGTGCCCCAGCAACTCCACCACCAATGATGAGCACGTCGGTGAAGACATGCGGCACACTCTTGGGCGAGAACCGGACGAGATAACGATGTCGCAAAGGCAGAGAGAGTCGCTTCACATTTAAGCTCAGTCTCAAGGATGGAAACGTGAGAGATGACGATGCCGGTGTCGCAAGCAAGCCTCGCGGCGATTGGTCATCTAGCCCGCCGAAATCAGGGATCGGCCAAAAACCAGCGCAGCGGCGAGTCATCAAACGAGGAGATGCTGGCAACATCCACTCGGCTCTGCCAATCCAATGAAGCAGCCCCAAGTTTGTCGCCAATCTTCAGCAGCTAGGACCATGATTCGACCACGCGGCGGCGACATTCAACAGCATCGATCTCAACGACGTGACGATAGGGATTGTGAGCCACATTGAACCCGCTAAACCAGGGCGATCATGCCTAAGGAGCTAGTCAGTGAATTCTTGCGGGATGCGGCGACTCATCCGGAATTCAGACTCAGGCATCACACCAATGGCAGACTTCCATAGCCGCGATTGCGATTGATCAATGCCAATCTTGAATGCGGCTCGCCCAGCTAAGACTTTCAGTTTGGTTTGCCTTCACGAGCGAACTTAATCGCGGGCTGCGTCCAAAGTCTTGCCTCCATCTCTGGATCGCTGAATTACTTGTTCCTGGATGTGCATCTACGGACTAATTGGGTGGCTCAATCTGATCGATGATTAGATGACCTCAACGAATTGCATGACGCGGCAGCAGCGCCGGGCTTAGCCAAAATGCACCGCCGAACTGTCGCACGCACGAATCTCATTACGCACTGATCTCATCTTTCAGTTGCCACTCCCAAACAACTCCGTCATCGGGATGATCGATTGTGTCAACGTGCTGAAAACCTAACTTCTCGAGCACTCTATGTGACGCATTGCGCACCGGGAGTGTCTGGGCTGCCACAGTCAGAGACGAACTATGTTGTCGTGCGATTGCCACGAGTCGTGCGGCCATTGCTGATGCATAACCACGACCTTCAAACTCTGGAAAAGTGAAATAGGCTATTTCAACTCGTCCGTTGTGTGGCTTTGCCTTGTACGCACATGTGCCCACAAGAGTATCATCCGCGAATGCAAAATAACCGATCCAAGGTTCGTCGAAACCATCCCTAGCGTAGAGTTCGGCAGTCGCACGTGACACTTCGATAGCCATTTCAGGCAGCGTACCTGAATATCCACGTGCGGTGCCCTCACGATCAATCGGAATCAGCAACACATCCGTATTCAAAGTGTTGATCAACCGACACCTCACTTTGTCGGGCTGCGGAAAACCATTGCTTTTTCTGATAGCAACATGCGTCGCAGCGTTCTGTGGAACGCATGACCAGAAACGCTCTCTATTGTATAAACATGATATCAACCCAACAAGAGCAACAGCCCCCAAGGCTGTAATCAGTCATTTGCGGTTCATATCACCGCGTCCAATGACGCGATTAACTGGGATGTAGCCAATCACCTTTGATTTTGAAAATCGCACGATCCGCGACCTCGAACGAACCGATTATTATGCATTCTGTCCCAACCGATCGCTACAATAGTCGTCAATTAGCCAAGTTTTTTCGGCTCATCGCAAAACCGTGGGGGTAACTGGTAAAGAGCGGACAGACTGGTTCAGCTGGGGTTGTGAGTTCTCAAGTCGCAACTTCAACGGAGTCCCAGAATGTCCGCTCAAGCGTTT
>OMIV01000178.1 GCA_900299185.1 Planctomycetaceae bacterium | reverse complement strand
GCGATAAGAAACCAGTCGACATCCGAAATCGCGTGGCGAGACAACATGTTGAGCCTTCCGTGGCAGGAGTGGAAAACCGACCTCTATCCCATACTCCTCTCTAATGTCCACACGGCCTAGGAGTCCGAGCCAGTCAGTATTGGCCGAGGAATCATGTTCGAGTTGCCTCTGATCTTTGTTAGCGGACTGCTCGGTTCGGGGCATTGCATCGGCATGTGCGGAGCGTTCGCCGTTGCGATCGGTTGGAACTGCCGCAGTCCGGCGGACAACTTCATTCGACAGGCAATTTTCAGCTTCGGTCGAGCGACGACTTACGTCTTTCTGGGTGCGACTGTCGGCTTCGTCGGACAACGACTGACATTGAAAGCACCGTGGTTGGGATCGAGCCAAGGCGTTCTGTCGATATTGGCTGGAGTGCTGCTGCTCTTGGCGGGGTTGGCCAGTTCCGGCTGGCTGCCGCTGCGCTGGAGTTGGATCGCGCGAGCCAGTGCGTGCCCGGCTGCCGAACAATTTCGAGCCTTGCTGCGGTCTCCTCAGCGATCCAACGTGTTAATCGCAGGAGTGCTAACAGGCTTCTTGCCATGCGGGTTGGTCTACGGAGTTCTCGCACTCGCCGGAGCCACTGGGCATGCCCTACACGGAGCGGCTGTCATGGCCACTTTCGCTGCTGGCACCATGCCAATGATGATCGCGACGGGATGTGGAGCTTCGCTGCTGAGCCTCACTGCCCGCACCCGACTCCTGAGACTGGCCGCAGTGTGTCTGATGTTGATGGGAGTCTTGACCGTCGCGCGCGGTGCTACATCGATCGCATCCGCCAGCTCGCGAGGCGAACCTGCCTGCCCATTCTGTCGGTCGCGTTAGAGATCGTTCGCGCCCCGAACTCATCATTCCGAGCTGAAGACATCCTCTCGCGCCGAGTCGAGAAGATCGTCCGGAAAGTCTCTGAAGCCATTATTCCGCTGAGCGATTGCGGTGCGCTGAGATCGGGTTGTTTAAGACATTTGCCGAACGATCGCATTGCTGGCTGATCACCCCAAGACGCCCTCGAAGTGAGCGTCGTCGAATTGGGTGAGTGATCTAGGTGAGATTGCCGCTGCTCCCTACTCTACGGGAAACATCGAGTCACATCTTCGCGAAGCAACGCATGCCGCACGCTCACGACGACATCTTTTCATATTTTGGCGAGCCGATCTCTGCCGGTGCTCCGATCGCCGCGCATAGTTTCGAAGATCGTTTTTGTATCACCGCCCCCGAACACCGCTCGGCCTTGCGAGCACTGATTGCCGAACACGCGGGCGCCGACACTCAACACGGACTCATCGAGTTTCGGCCTGAGCATTGGGACTTCGAACGTCTCGCGCAGTGCGGCCAATGGCGCCGTTTTCTTCAGACTCAGCGCAAGCAGGGACTCTTCATCGAAGCGAGCTGCGTCATCACGGACGGTCTGGGCGAGCCAACTAGCAAGCAGATTTTGGTGGCTCGTCGAGCACTGCCCGTGAACCGCCGACACGAACTGCGCGGCCCGGCTGCGGGTGCGTTGCAGTTCTCGTCGTCGGCCATTCGTCTCGACCGGATACGATTGGCACCACACGCCGTGAGCAGCGTGATTGGCGATCGGGTGTTGTTGCCGGTTGTCGAGCATGAAAGTCGGCTGGCTTCGGTGGCCTTCGATTTTCGAGATCCGCTGAGCGAACGCTTGAGATTCGTCTGGCATGTTCGGCTGGCGCGATGCGCGCCAGGAGCAATCGTGCCAGCGTGCGACTTGCCCTATGTCGGAGCAGAGTCCAAAGGCCCGTTTCAGCAGACCATCGTCGAATGGTGCCGCCTCGACGAACTTAAGTCGCCGGGCCCTTCGGAAGTTGATGCCGACCAAACGAACTTCGCGAAACAACTGCAAGACGCTTCATCCGCCTTTGTTCGTCAGCAGCGCAGCGACGCGGCGTTGATGCTCGTGCGGCTGTATCAACAAGCTGCGCATGCCGGATCGAGGAATCTGGCGGGTGGCATGTCCGCGTCTGAGTTGGTGGCAGACTTCACAACCTTTGTGCGGAGTCACTTTGCAGACGTCGTCGGTGTGATAAACACGACTAACCCGTTGCCAATGGATGGTGTGAGTCCCGAGATCATTGTGCGTGAGACAGCTGACGAATCATTGCCGCTGATCATCGAGACGCCTCGCACAGGCCAACGCATCGGAGTTTCCGCAGTCATTCAAGATGCCGTCGCCGTCGGTGAGTCCTATGCCGAGTTCCTCAGCGAATGGCACACGCAACATCCAGAGATCGCTGCCACGTTAACTGGCCTGACGCTGATCTGCGGAGTGCGTCAATGTCGTCCTTACGTCTGCCATAACCCGCTGACGTTGTGGCACTCACCGCTGCCAGTTGATGTTGTTCGCATCGCCGTCAACCCGCGCAATTCGCGATTGGCGGTGCGCGGAGTTGCTCACGCCATCATTCAATTTGACCGCCAGAGTCCGACTGACTGGAAGTTAGTCGTCACTCGCCAGCGCCATGATGAAAGCACTCGACTGCCAGGCGGCAAGTTGGAATACGGCGAGACACCCGAAGTGGCCGTGCGACGCGAGTGCTTTGAGGAACTAGCACTCGAAGACAGCGACATCGCTTCGCTGCGTCCGATACCGATGCCACGTGACGAGCAGCGTTCGGTCGTCGAGCCAGAGCGATACAGCAACGAGCACGTGACTCGACTAGTCAGTCCCAAGACGGGCGAGCTGACGTGCTACCTGCTCTATCCATTCTTGATCGAACTCACAGTAGCGGGACGAGCCAAGGTTCTCTCGCAGCTCAACCAACCCAAGCACTTTCCCAAAGTGATTGACTCGGCGTTTTGGTGCGCGACTGGGCTCGGTTACGACTGCGAATATCCACGTCGTATTTGCGAGAGCTTGCTGACGATGCCTCAGCCTTAAGCCATGCGAAGTGAGTTGCTGTTTGATGCTCCCACAGAGAACTTGATGCGACGGTTGCCTTGCTCATTCACCGCATGGTCCGCGCCGAAACGTCAATCACCAGTCGCTGTGCGTGACAAAGTGCCAATCACCAGTCATTAACCGGATCAGGACTCGCCGACAGTATGCGAGCCACCAGCAACTACTTTTGAAAGGCGACTCATGCAAACGCGACGCGAGTTACTCGGCACGTTGGGAACAGCTGGCATGGCGGCGCTGGGCACGCAATTCGCGTCCGCAAGTCCGCCTGCCGATCAGAAGCGAGACGGTGCCAAGGTCTTCCGGATTGGAGTGCTCTCGGCTCGCATTCGAGGCAAGCCTCAGCCGTTGAACGGGCACACTTGGCACTTCGCTCAATACTTCCATCCAACGATCAATTACGAAGCCGCGCTGAAACATTCCACGCCGCATGTGGTGAGCTACTACAAGCTCTCGCGCGATCCACGGAACAGCTTCGGGGTGCTGCCGTTTCGAGACACCCAGATCACTCACTACTACGAACCCGATCCGGCGATTGCTCAAAAGTTTGCCGACGTGTTCCCCGGTGTCGAAGTGGCAAAGACACCTGAAGAGCTGGCCAAGAATGTCGATGCAGTGTGGCTCGGCGACGCATCAGGTTTCGGCGAAGACCACTTCGACATGATCGCTCCGGCGCTGGAGCGCGGCTTACCGACGTTCTGCGACAAGCCGATCGGCGAGACCATTGCTGGCGTCCGCAAGATCTTGAACTTCGCCAAGCAGCACAAAGCACCGTTGATGTCGTCGAGTCTGTTTCGTCACGAATGGGGCACCGAGGAAGCCTTGCGTCGTAAGACATCCGGCGAATTCGGCGAGCTGCTGTATGTGATCGCGAGCATGTATGGCGGGTACTCACCCGAAGGCTGGTTTGTTTACGGCCAACATCCGGCGTGGATGGTGGAAACCATCTGCGGTCATGGTGTCGAAGCCGTCAGCGCTTATGCCCGCAACAATTCGTGCCATGCTCTCGTTACTTATCCCGATCGTATGCCTGCCGAGATTTGGTACGGTCGACCGGACATCGCTAAGGATTACTGTCGGACGTTGGTCGCGTTTCAAAAGGATCGCTTCGAGTTCACTCCGGCGATCGAAGGCAGTTTCACCGTTGGCCATCACTACGAGATGTTCAACATGGCCAACGCCTTTCGCGGGATGATCAAGACCGGGATCGAGCCTGTGCCGCACGAAGAGATTCTGGAAGTCACGGCCATGCTTTATGCCGGGGCCAAATCCATGCAAGAAAAGAGTCGACTGGTATCGCTCGCCGAAGTTTTGGCCTGATCGGTTCCTCAACGAGTGGAAGTCATGCAGATGATTTACGTGGATGCCGATGCGTGTCCGGTCAAAGACGAGATCTATCGAGTCGCCAAGCGTTATGCGTGGCGAGTCGTCGTCGTTGCCAATACGCCCCTGCGAGTGCCAACCGATCCACAGATTGAGTTGGTCGTGTGTCGCGAAGTGGGTCTGGACATCGTTGATAACTGGATCTTCGAGCATGTCGGGCGAGGCGACATCGTGGTCACCGCAGACATCCCGCTGGCGGCTCGATGTATTGAAAAGCACAGCCGAGTGATCGATGTCAAAGGTCGCGAGTTCACTCGTCACGACATTGGCGACACGCTCGCCATGCGCAATCTGCTCGACGAACTCCGTCAAACTGGAGTCATCACGGGTGGCCCTGCCCCACGGTCCGACAAAGATCGCTCGCGCTTCCTCGCGAAACTCGACGAACTCATTGTCGCTGTACGCAAAGCCGAGCGAATGGCTGGCCGATGAGCCTGTAAGATCTCTGTCAGTTCATTCAAGAGACTCAATCGCCTCTCCGGCTACTGAGCCAGCAACGAGACATCGCATCACAAGCACTCTGATGAGGATCATCACATGCCACCTCGAAATCTCCGACGAAGAATTCTTCTGGCGTTGTTCTTGGCTCTGTTCGCCTCTTCGACCTCAGCAGCCGAGCGCCCCAATGTGTTGATCGTGATGACCGACGATCAGGGTTACGGAGACTTCTCGGCGCATGGCAATCCCGTCTTGAAGACACCGCATCTCGACAAGCTGCGATCTGAAAGCGTGCGTTTCACCGACTTCCACGTGGCCCCAATGTGTACTCCCACGCGCGGCCAACTCATGACTGGAATCGATGCCGTAAGGAACGGCGCGACGTCAGTGACTGCGGGCCGAGATTTTGTCCGCCCCGGCATTCCGATGATGCCGGAGATCTTCTCGCAAGCGGGTTATCGCACTGGCCTGTTTGGTAAATGGCACCTCGGTGACAACTACCCGCATCGCCCCAATGACCGTGGCTTTCACGAGGCCATGTACCATTTGGGTTGGGGCATTACGGCCGCTCCCGAGTTCTCCAATTCGCTCTTCGATGGTCGCTACTTCCACAACGGCCAACCTCGGAAGTTCGCGGGTCATTGTACCGACTTTTGGTTCGAACAAGCCCAGCAATGGATGCAGGCGCGACAGGCCAAGCATGAGCCGTTCTTGTGCTATCTGCCGACCAACGCACCTCATGCGCCGCATGACGTCGCTGACAAGTACTTCCAGCTTTATGGCGATCACCCTGCCGCCAAGTTCTTTGGCATGATCGCCCAGATTGATGAGAACATCGGACGCCTGGAAGAATTCTTGCGGTCATCGGGATTGATCGAAAACACCATTGTGATCTTCATGACGGACAACGGTGGCACAGCGGGCGTGAAGACATTCAACGCGGGCATGCGGGCCGGCAAGACAACCTATTACGACGGCGGTCATCGAGTCCCGTGTTGGGTCCGTTGGCCGGGCGGAGCGATCGGCAAGCCGCGCGACATCGCCTATCCCACTCAGAACCAAGACATCCTTCCGACACTGCTCGAACTATGCGGCATCACCAGACCAACCGATGCCAAGTTCGATGGCGATAGTTTGATGCCGCTGCTCAAAGGCAAAGGCATGGGAGATCGATTGCTCGTCGTGCAATACGGCCAACAGGTCAACAAGTTCGAGAGCTGCGTCATCTGGAACCAATGGCGGCTCGTGAAAGGCACCGAGCTTTACGACATCCACGCTGATCCCGCTCAAGAGCGCAACGTCGCCGACGATCATCCCTCGGTCATCTCGCGAATGCGCGAGTACTACGAGCATTGGTGGCGTGGCGTCGAACCGCTCACCAACGACTTCGTGATGACTTCGCTAGGGTCCGAGAAACAACCCGTCGTCGAACTCACCAGCTCGGACTGGGAGAACATCTACGCCGACAACTCCAACCACATCCGACAAGGAGTGGGTGGACCACGCGGCGGACATTGGAATGTGCAAGTGGAACGCGCCGGGCAGTACGAGATCACGGTTCGTCGTTGGCCAAAGGAAACGAGCACTCCATTGAGCGGCAAGTACGATGAGAAGAGCAAGTCATTCCCCATCGCGCGAGCCCAGCTCACCATCGGCAGTCAGCAACTTAGTGAGACGGCATCAGACCAAGCTCAATCAGTCACGTTCAAACTGGTGTTGCAGCCGGGAAGATTCCAATTGCAGTCCTGGTTTCAGGATGCATCGGGACAAGACCAATGCGGCGCCTACTTCGCCGAGGTTCGACGAATTCAGCAATAGAACAAGAGCCTAAACAACCCAATGACGGTATCTGTGACTCTTCAATGACAACATCGAACCGATGCGAAAATCGCATCAAAATCATGGTTTATCTGGCGAGTTTACGTGACTTGCGACCGTCACTGTTTCCGTAAAGATTCCCGCGCTACGTCGGTACTCTTTTTCCCACTTCAATCTCTTTGGATTGTTTCCTTGGAGTCGTTCATGTCGGGTCGTCGTCGCGGGTTCACGCTCATCGAGCTCTTGGTTGTCATCGCCATTATTGCTGTGCTGGTTGCCCTTTTGCTGCCCGCTGTTCAACAAGCTCGGGAAGCTGCTCGCCGCTCTCAATGTAAGAACAACTTGAAGCAATTCGGTGTGGCACTCAGCGACTACCACGACACCTTCACTGCTTACCCACCAGGATTGGTGATTCCTGCCACCTGCTTGGTTGCTAACAACAACCAAAACTGGGGCTGGGGCACGTCGATTCTGCCTTATGTGGACCAACTGCCACTCTATGAGAAGCTGGCTCCCGATGGCTGCAACATGCCTGCCCCCAACAACGTGTATCCGGACGGCAAGGTCTATCTGCAGCAGCCTCTGCCCGGCTTTGTATGCCCAACAGACGTGGGAGATTCGACCAATATCTTCATGCAGGGCTACACCAAGAACAATTACTGCATCAACGAGATGATCGGCGGCAATAACTCGCGCGTCCGTATCCGCGATATCGTCGATGGTACGAGCAACACCATGCTGGTTGCTGAACGCGCTCTACGGCGAGATCCCGCCGGTCAACGCTACACGGGAGCTATCGTCTGGGGGCGCAGCAATGTCACCGACGCTGGCAGCCGCTTCCGAGTCAACTTTCCAATCAACATCTACAACCCGACCACATCCAACAGCTCCATCGCCGCTGACAATGGGTGTTACCGTCACCAAATCAGCAGCTTGCACGCGGGCGGCGCTCACGTCGTGATGTGCGATGGCAGCGTCACCTTCATGAATGAAAACATCGCCTGCAATCCGGCAGCGGGAAGCACCACAACCTGCTTAGGCATGACCAGTACCATGGCTGGTCAGGGCTATGTGCTCCAAAACTTGTTCTTCTTGGACGACGGTCAACAGACCACGATCGAGTAACGCGGCGTCTTGGTACGTCTATCACCAACTCATTCCCCCGCGCACTCATTTCATCGTGGAGATTTCAGCCCAATGTCTTTGACCGCAGTTTTGTCCTACGCGCGCCGTCAGTTTTTGTTCCTGTCCATGTTGGGTCTCGCCGCGGCAGCTTCTGGTTGCGGCGGAGGCGCGGCCTATGAAGGAGAGAAACGTCTCTCCTTGTCGGGAAAAGTGACGCTCGATGGCCAGCCAGTTGATGGTGGCTCGATCTCGTTTATTCCGGCAAATCCCAAGAAGAAGGTCTCGGGCGGCGACATCGTTAAAGGTGAGTACAAAGTCCCCGAAGCCAAGGGGGCTCACACCGGACCTCATCGTGTTGAGATCCATTGGTATCGCCCGACCGGCAAAAAGATCGTCGATACCGATATGGGTGGCACCAAGGACGAAGTGATGGAAGCCATCCCGCCGAAGTTTCACGTTCAATCGACGCTCAACGCGGAAGTCGCCGAAGGCAAGACGACCTTCGATTTCGAACTCACCTCGAAGTAGCTCTGCAACTCATTTTTTAGCTCTCGGCAACGGCGCTCCTGTTGCGCCTTGCCGAGCAAACTCTGCATCCCGCTCGGTCCACAACTGCGCGAGTTTCTTGACGCGCTCAGGATGCTGATTCGCCAAGTCCAGGGACTCTGAGCGGTCCGTGCTCAGGTCGTACAACTCCCAGTTTGAGTTCGCGCCGGACGCAACGATCTTCCAATCACCAACACGCAGTGCGCGGTTTCCTTCGTGCTTGAAGAACAAGCACTCGCGTTCAATCGGCTCATCTCTGGCAAACGCAGGCATGAGTGACTTGCCGGGCAAGTCTGGTCGAGCCTCGCCGTTGGCAACCGACGGAGCTTTCAATTCGGCAACTTGCAGGAGTGTTGGAACCACGTCGATCAAGTGCGCTGGCGAGTGCCTCAATTCACCTTCGGCATGAATCCCAGCGGGCCAATGAACGATCAACGGCGTCGAGATCCCGCCTTCGTGCACGAAGATCTTGGACTTCCGCAGTGGTGTATTCGCCAAGTTAGCCCAAGTTGGTTCGAGACATTGATAAGTCTTCGCAGAGCCTAAGTCCGCAGTCGCATCGTGCCCGTCTCCTCGAACCAATCGCTCGGCACTCGCACCGTTGTCGCTCATGAAAAGGACCAATGTGTTGTCCCACTGACCGGTCGCCTTGAGTTGTTCAAAGACTCGACCAATCTCTCGATCCATGCGATCGATCATGGCCGCATGAACTTCCATGCGACCTTGCCAAGCGGCCTGCTCTTCTGCTGAAAGACTCGCCCAAGCGGGCACATCAGGATGACGGTCTGATAGCTCGCAATTCACAAGCCCCATCCGCCGTAGCCGCTGATGACGACGCACGCGGAGCGCATCCCAGCCATCACGAAAACGTCCCTTGTAGCGAGCCACATCTTCGGCAGGTGCGTGTAATGGAAAATGCGGACTCGTGAAGGCGAGGTACAAGAAGAACGGCTGAGAGCGATACTCGGCCTGATGTTCCGCCAGCCAACGAGCTGCATGCTGAGCAATCGCCGTCGTCGCGTAATAGCCGTCGCTCAAGCTGGGCTGAGGCAACGGTTGGTCGTTGAGTTGATGGTTTCGCGGGGAGAAATGTCGGTCCTGATCAACGACCAGGTACGACCGATCAAAACCAGCATTCAACACCGGCCCGTCCACATGCCACTTGCCCGCGTGATACGCCCGATAGCTCGCAGACTTCAGCAGCTCTGGAAGCAGGACTGCCCACTTCGGTCGTTCGCCTTGCGGGTCGCGATTCACCTGCTGCGCGTAGTAACCACTCAGCAACGCCGCGCGCGACGGCCAACAGCGAGCCGTGTTATAGAACTGACTGAAACGCAGTCCTCGCTCCGCCAGCCGATCCAGGTTGGGTGTCTCAATCTCGCCGCCATAACAACCCAAATCCGAATACCCCAAGTCGTCGGCAAGAATGATGAGCACGTTCGGCTTACTTTCTTGAGCGATCGCCCAGACGCTGCTCGCTAGATAGACCAAACAACTCAACACGAACCGAGCCACATTCATGCCTTGCGCCATATTGAATCGCCTTAACTGACACCGATCTTCGACCTTTCGACGAGCATTGAACTGTGTCGAAGTTCGAGAGCATCGCAACTCAAATGCTCGCGCAGGACATTGAGCGGCTCTGCGTCTAAATCGTGAATGGCTCTCTCTCATTACTCGGTCATCGGTCGCTCGTCGGATTGACTGCTGACTGATAGAACCGCTGACAGTCAGGCTCGTCATTCATCACTTGGAAAGGCTGTCATGCTGCGACTCGTGCTGTTGTGCTCGTTCTGCATCGTTGGTTTTCTCAATACACATGCTTCAGCTCAGGAAGCCAACACTCCGCCCCAAAAGGAGCTGCCGCTGCCCGGAACAACTTTCTTAGTTGAAGGTCGCGTAGCTTTCTTGATCGCTGCAGAGACCAAGTCCGATACCGCGAAGCCGTGGGTCTGGTATGCGCCCACGCTGCCAAGGTTGCCGGGCGTTGAAGAGCGTTGGATGTTCGAGCGATTCTTAAAGGCGGGCATCTCCATCGCAGGCATTGATGTCGGCGAGTCATTTGGGAGTCCCGATGGTCGCAAGCAGTTTTCGGCACTTCATCAAGAACTGACCGAGAAACGCGGTTACTCACCCAAGCCCGTTTTGTTAGGTCGCAGCCGAGGCGGATTGATGACGCTGGGTTGGGCTGTTGAGAACCCGAACAAGGTTGGCGGATTCGCGGGCGTCTATCCGGTCTGCAACATCGCCAGCTATCCCGGAATCGCGCGTGCCGCCGGCGCTTACAAACTCACTCCCGATGAATTGACCGCGCGATTGCCCGAACACAATCCACTCGACAAGTTGGAATCGCTCGCGAAAGCCAAAGTGCCGCTCTTCGCGATCCACGGCGACATCGACAAAGTCGTGCCGCTGGAAGCCAACTCGGGGGAAGCCCATAAACGCTACCAGTCGTTTGGTGGCGAGATGCAACTCATCGTCCCCAAGGACCAAGGTCACAACATGTGGCCGGGCTTCTTCCAATCTCAAGAGCTGGTCGACTTCGTGATTAAGCACGCGAAGAAGTTGTAACTCATTGGTTCTCTGATCGAGTTCAACGCCACCCACAACTTCCCGCCCTGCCATTACTCGATTGGCTCGACGATGAACGGCTTCTTGCGACGACTATTTGGCAATAAGGGAGAACGGGCCGCGGCCAAGTTCCTGAAGGCCAAGGGCATGAAAGTCGTCGCGCGGCAGTATGCAACCAAGTGGGGCGAGATTGACCTGATCATGCTCGACGGTGACACGCTCGTGTTTGTGGAAGTGAAAACTCGGCGGTCCTCTGAAGGCGGACGTCCTGAAGAGCGAGTCGACCGAACCAAGCGCGAGCACTCCACGAAGGCAGCACTCGCCTTCCTGAAAAGCCACGGTCAACTCGGACATCGCAGTCGTTTCGATGTCGTGGCGATCGTCTGGCCCGACGAAGCTCAACCGCCAGTCATTACTCACTTCGTCAATGCGTTCGAAGCCGTCGACTTCGGGCAGATGTATTAGCCATGGCCATCAACCGAGAGTTTGTTGCGGGCTGTCCCGATCCCGGAAACTTTGACGGCTGACCGGACGACGCAGAGCCTGCCAGCGGCACGCATTGCACCGCCGACGACTGCCCCGTGACATCAGCTTTCCGCCGATTGCCCGGCACCGTTTGGGCGAGCCAATCAATCAGCTCGATCCGACCGATACCTGAACCGGATCAATCTTGCGCCCAGCAACTTGCCTTCTTCAAAACATCACTTCGCAGCCTGCACCACGGCTGACGCAGAGGACGCGAAGATAGCATGAGCTGGCTCAAGGCATCCGGCGCCAAGGGATTGCTTGCGGAAGGCCCCGACTTCAAGCCGCCGCGACGTGACTGATGAAACACTTCCCTCGGACCAGCGTGGTCCGAGTGTCGTTCGGCTTACACAGCTCGCCGTGAATGTGACTGTTCGTCATTCGAACCAATCACCTTCAGTCGTCGAGCATCTTCGTTAGCCCACTCACTCCCTCTGGCTTCGCGGGATGTTCTGCGATGCGATTCACCGACCTCACCATTGCCGCCCTACTGCTGACCTTGGCCGGCTCGGTCGTTGGCGCTCCGCCCGTCCCGATCTTTGAAGAAGACAAGATCGCAGCTTCCGATGAAGACCTGCGAGCTGCTCTGAAGCCACGTCCGGTCTTCGTTGACGAGCCGTTCTTCCAAGACGATTGCCAATCAGCCGTCGTGCTGGATCCCATCATGACGTCGCAGTGCCCACCTGGGATGGCACATGTCGATGATTGCGAAACCCCGTGGTGGCAATCGCTCGCGCCGATGTTTGATCGCAATCAATATGGAGACTGCGATCCCAACGCTTGGCTATGGCCTGACCGTGGTCGAGCATGGACAGCGCGGACCTTGGCCACTCGATGGAGCCGCTCAGGGATTGATGGAGGCACACTCTTTCAAAATCCAGGCGTCGCCGGCCAAGGCTTGTCTGCCAGCAACTTCGACATCAATCACGACGGTGTTGATGCCCAGTTGATCCTGCATGACTTCTGGCCCAGCGAAGTCACTGAATACGACCTCGAACTGCGGCTGGTTTACTTGCTTCAGTCTCAAGCCAATCAAGCCGCATTACTGGCCGGCCCCAACACTCAGCTCAACACATTCCCAACGATCACACAGGTCGGGGATTTCAATGTTGCCAGCACGTTGACGTCGGACTTCTACACCGGCGAAATCAATGTGCGTCACGAGAAAGAGAACGGTTGGTGGACCACGTTATGGGGCGCGCGATACGTCTCGTTGAATGACGATCTGAGTGCTACCTTCGTCGATCCTGGGGGCGGGGCGTCCTTCAACTATCAGGCTCACACATCCAACCGCATGTGGGGTCCACAAGTTGGAGCCAACATGGCGTTCTGGAGATCACAACGATTCTGCCTCGACGTGACCGGCAAGGTTGGTGCCTTATGGAACCAGTCAGTAGCAATCACCACGTATGACGGCACCAATGCGTTCTCGACCGGAGAGAGCCAAGCTCATGCATCCTTTATGGGTGAGATCGGCATCATGGGCCGCTACGCGTTCGCCAAGCGTTGGTCATTGGTGATGAGCGCCGAATCGTTGATGCTCTATCGAGTGGCCGAAGGTCCGGCGCAACTCTCTCACACCAACCCCGGTACCAACACCGGGCACGAGTTCGGCAGCAGCCTAATCTACAACGCCGGAGCCATCGGTCTGGAGTACCGCTACTAGCTCATCATCACTTCGTAGCGGCATACCCAAAGCGAAGTGACTTCCGCCCCAGTCGCGGTGCTTTCTGAGCACGACAACACAAAATCACGGCGACTCTAGCAGCCATATCAGGCCAAGATCTCTTTGAGTTCGCCCGTGCTGTCTCCGTGACGTTCGGCTTGCACTCCAACTTGATGCAGCAGAGTGAGCCACGCATTGCACAACGGCGTCCCCTTCGAAGCGACGATGTTGTGCCCGAGTTTCAGCCCTACGCCGCGTCCCGTGATGATGGTCGGGCAGTTGCTCAGTTCGTGGCCCGTGCGAATGTTGCTGCCATATGCCAAGGCAATGTGATCGAAGAGGCTTGTGCCATCCGCGTCCTTGGTTGCCTTCAGCTTGTCAAAGAATCCGGCCAGTAACTCACTCTGAGCGATGTCGCGCCGCTGCGATGCGTCCAACTTCTCGCCAAGTGTGGTGTGGTAGTGGCTCATGTCGTGCGGATGTACCTTGATATCCATCGCCGTTAGCAACGTGGCGACCGGCTGGCGGAAGGTCATGACGCGAGTGCTATCAGTCTGCATGGCCGCGATCATGATGTCGTAAATCAACCTGATCTCTTCCTTGCCATTCACCCCCGGCTGAGGCTCTGCGATCGGCGCCTTGGGCCGAGGTACCTCCAGCCATTGCTCTTCTTTGGACAGCCGCGTTTCGATGTCTCGAATGCCTTCGAAGTATTCGTCGAGCTTGGCGTTGTCGTTCTTTCCCAAGCCTCGTTGCAGAGACTTCGCATTGTCCAGAACGGCATCGAGCACGCTTCGCTTCTGCGCCAGCATGGCTTTCTGCTGAGAAAGCGGCGTCGTGTCCTTCGCGAACAATCGATGAAAAGCAGCCACCGGTCCGTTCTGGCCTCCCACAGGTTTCCCACTGACGTCCCACGCCATCGAAAGCCCCGGACCATGCCCGCTCATGTCACCACTTTCGCTGCTGTTGAACTGCAGCGATTCAAAGCGCGTCTGCAAACCAAGCTGCCCTGCCGCGACCTGATCCGCACTAATGCTGTTGTGAAAACTCTGCCCCGGCTGCGCGTAACGATTGGCTCCCGTCAGCCACATCGTGCTGCCCCAATGGCCTTCGTTGCTGTACTTGTTCCAAAGCCCTTGCACGACGCTGAAGTCAGCCTTGTGACGCTCCAGTGGTTTCAGTCCCAAGGGCAATTCGTATTCCGTTCCGGGCTTAGTGATATCGGGATACCATGTTGTCTCGGTGATGCCCCAACCGAAACCTAAGAAGATCAATCGCTTCGGCGGTGTGGCAGTCGGAGCAGCCGATGCAAAGCGATGAAAGCCCAACGACTCGAGCACCGGCAAAGCAATGATGGAAGTTGCAGACTGCAGAAAGTGACGGCGGTTATTCATGGACTCGACCTAGTTCGAGAGGTTTGGAACAAGGCTACTTTGTACGGAACTCGGGGCTAGCGACAACAGCGTGAATGAAAGATCGAACTCCCAACTTCTCCGACTTTGCACGAGCAAGAATGTCGACAATCGCGGGATCGTCACGGAAGCTCGCTTTGCGTCCCAGAGCGTACTCCAACAATGCGGTACTAAAGCCATGGGAAAAGTCATCCGAGCGAGCAGCAATGATCTCTCGCAATTCAAAGAAGTCTTTGAACTCGGGACCGTTATGTAACTTTGATGCCACATCGATGTTCCAAGTCTTGTTCGCCCCCTTCACGGGTTTGCCGTTTTGGTCTTTAACTTGGTACGAGTCTTGAGTGCGCCACTGCCCCACTGCGTCGAAGTTCTCCAAGCCCATGCCGATGGGATCAATCTTGCGATGGCAGCTCGCGCATTGAGCACTCTCTTGATGAGCGACTAACCGTTCGCGCGTTGTCAGAACTTGGCCCGCCAGTCGAGCAATCTGCGGCACGTTCGCCGGCGCGGGTGGTGGCGGATCATTCAAGAGCTTGCGCAACACCCACGCTCCTCGTTCAACAGGACTGGTTCGTTCGCCATTGCCGCCCATGAAATGAATGGCCGCCATGCCCAGCAAGCCGCCGCGCGGTGAGTCTTTCGGTAGCGAGACTCGTTGAAAGGCGTCTCCACTGACGCCCTCAATTCCATAAAAGTCGGCCAGCAGATGATTCACGACAACATAGTCAGCCTTCAGCAAGTCAGAGACGGGTGCGTTGTTCTTTAACTGATGCCCGAACGTCGCAAAGACTTCATTGCGTGCGTTGAGCTTCGTGCTGTCATCAAAGCGCGGATACATCGAACGATTGACTTCAAAGAAATCGAGTCGCTCCATCCCCAGCCACTGCTGCACGAAGCCCTGCACGAAATCGTTCGAGCGTTCGTCATCGAGCAATCGGGTGGTCTGTTGCCGCAAGACATCGGCCTTGAGCAAGTCGCCATTCTTTCCCAGTGCTAGCAGCGCGTCGTCCGGCGGCGATCCCCAAATGAAATACGAAAGTCGATTCGCCAACTCAGCCCCAGTCAAAGCACGTTGCTTTCCGTCGGTCACTGGCTCGGCGAGATACAGAAACATGGGCGATGCCAGCACCACCGACAGCGTCTCCTTAAGAGCCGCACTGTGCTTTGCACCGCTTTGTTTTTGAGCTTCGTAAATCTCGACCAACTTACTCACGAAACTCTCTGGCGGTTCTGCCCCGCGATGCGCCGCCCCACAAAAGCGATGTAAGGCGGATTTCACATCGGTAACAGTGCCCGAGTCATCCAGAGGAATATTGAGAGCAGCGATTCCTCGCGCAGCACCGGTCGGCTCGCTAACGCGTTCAATCTCCATGTAGTCGATCCAGAGAACAGCCTCAGGACCAATGCCGTTGCGTTTCACGGCTTCGCTGCGTTTGCGTCCGCCTTCATCGTTGTTGTCCCAAGCACCTTTCTCACGGATGAAGAGAGTTCGATCGCCGCTGTCGGTGATGGTCTTCGCGAGCGAAAACGGGAACTCGACAATCTGCGGCTTCTCGATCGTGCCAGAGATCTCGTAGGTAGCCCGCACCATCCCGTTGCGAGGATGCATGCCGACTTCAAGAAAGCGTTGCTCTGGTCGTGCCTCGCTGGTCGCTGCGAGGCGGACTCGCAACACGAAGTCTCCGCTGATCCAGTCACCGGGAACCGGAAGTTGCAAGAAGCCCAAAGCCATCACCGCTGGATGCTTGGTCGGAGTACCGAGATAAGCCCCTTGGTCGAGATGCGGGCGACTGAGGTAGTACTCGTGATACTTCTGCCAGCCTTCACCAAGAGCGTCATTCTCTTTGTCGGCGTTGTTCTCGGTCGTTCGAAAACCAAAGCTCTCCGGCGAAGGAGCGCCCGAGATCTTTTCCCACGAGCGGCGAAAGATGCTTTCGTTCTTGGAGGTCTTGCGCAACTCAGCGACGACATCAGCGTTCTCAGGTTTCGCGGCCGCTTCATTCACAGCCTTCACCCACGCATTGGCTCGCTGGCGAGCATCGATCTGCTCTGCCACGTACTTAGAAACTTTCTCATTAGCCGCTTCGCACTCGTAACGAACCTTATTCACCCCCTTCGCCGACACGCTGCCAACCTGCCGATTATCCCCGATGCCGAACTTCACAGCGGCAGGTACTTTGGTTTTCGAATGAGCGGTCTTCCGTTCGATCTCAATCCAATCAACCCAGATGGAAAGCTCCGGTCCGATGCCATTCTTGGCTTTGGCAGCCCCGAAGATCTCACGAGTCCGCAGATAATGGTCGTTGGTGCCTTTCTCGCGGATGAAGATGGTGCGGTCCTGATTGGTCGCATGCTCTTTGGTCAGAGTGAATGGAATCTCGATGACTTCCGGCTTCTCAATAGTACCGGCAACCGCATGCGTGCTGAGCGGCTGCCCGTTGCGAGGATTTGTCCCGAACTCGACATACCGCCGCTCGGGCATTGATTGCGGAGTGTGCCCCATGCAAACACGAACAACGTATTCACCCACCGGCCACTTGTAAGGAATCATGATCGCGAAGTTGTCATTACCAAGATCCCCCGCACTGACCGTGAGAAACGCTCCGGTGTCGAGGTGCGATTGCTGCAAGTAAAGCTCGTGGTACGGGCGCATGTAGCCGATGCCCATCTTCGTGCCGTACCCCAACGCTCGATTCGCTTTGTCGGCATTGTTCTCCGTCGTTTTGAAACCGAACTCTTCAGGAGCAGGCGCTCCTTTGATCTTGGACCATTCGCGACGCAGCATGTTCTCGTCCTTTGTTTGACGACGAATCTCTGCAACCACATCGGCGTTCTCTGACTTAGCAGCGGCCTCATCGACAGCCTTGGCCCACTTCGCAGCACGTTCCAAGGCGTCCAATGCCTCTGCATAGTTCTTGCGAATGCGCTGGTTATTTTCTTCCACCTCAACGTGCAGGCTGCGTTCTTCATCGGCCACAGCAAACCGCGTGAAAGCTTCGTCTAAGGCCTGGCGACCAAGCGACTGGTACTGCTCAATCTGATTGGCCGACATGAAAAGATTCGAGCCGAACGTGTCGAAGCCACCCGTCCCTGTATCACCCGGGAGTTCAGCCACGTTGATCTCGACACCCAACAACTCGCGCAACGTGTTCTTGTACTCGCGCCGATTCAATCGCCGCATCGTGATGACGCCACGTTGATCGCTCAGTACTCGGCGAGCCGACACCATCACATTCGAAAGCTCTTCCAAGAAATCAGTTTTCAACGTGCTCGGTAGCTGCTTCTCATCCGAAGGAGGCATGTCGCCCGAGTTCATCACGTTGAGTATTTTTTGCCACTTCTCTGCCGTCTCGACGGTGTTGAGTTGGAACGACAGTTCGTCCAAGCGGACCTTCCCGTTTTGCTTCTCTGGTCCGTGACACGACACGCAATAGTTAGCGAACAACGACCGATACTTCTCCGACATCGCCACTCGCGGAACGTCTTCAGCTCGCGTCATCCCGCATGACAAAGTCATTACAGTCAAAGAGTTCAACAACAGTTTGAGCCAGCGATACATCAATTGCCCCATCAAGGCTGCGTGTTAGATCCACAACATCGAGCGAGTTCCAAAAGGCACAACTCGCGACGTTCCAAGTGTTGCCTCTTCAGTTACGAAGAGCCATTGCGGAGCGATTTCCTTTACGGACTCGCAGGCGATGTCCCGTCAGCGTTTACCGCCTCGACGTAACAAGAACTGCACGTCACCTCGAATGACTTACTTGCCATCGGTCGTGACGGTTTGGCTGGTCTCCAAGAGTTACGTCACGACCTCTGTCATCACGCCGGTACTGTCGCCGTGACGATCGGCTTTGATGCCCAGGCCATTGATGAGCGACAGCCACAGGTTGCACAGCGGAGTGTTCTTCGGCGCGACCAGATGTTGGCCGAGCTTCAAGCCGGCTCCGCCGCCGGCGATCAGCGTCGGGCAGTTATCCAGGTAGTGGATCGTGCGAATGTTGCTGCCGTAGGTCAGCACGGTGTGGTCGAAGAGGCTCGTGCCGTCGGGCTCTTTGGTGGCTTTCAGTTTGTCGATAAAGCCCGCCAACAATTCGCTCTGCACGGCGTCTCGCTTCTGCGAGGCCTCCATCCGATCGCCCGGTGTGTAGTGGCTCATGTCATGCGGTGCGACTTTGACTCCGATGCTCGTCAGCAACGTCCCAACCGGTTGCCGATACGTGATGACGCGCGTGCTGTCCGTCTGCAGCGCGGCGACCATCAAGTCATACATCACTTGAATCTCGTCGCGTCCCGACAAGCCCGGCTTTGGTTCTGGCAACGCAGCTTTGGGCTTCGCGACATTCAACCATTGCTCGTCTTTTCCAAGCCGCGTTTCAATGTCGCGGATGCTCTGAAAGTACTCATCAAGCTTGTCATTGTCAGTCTTGTTGAGCCCGCGTTGCAGATCACCGGCGTCGGTCAACACGGCATCCAGCACGCTACGTTTCTGTGCGAGCATCGCTTGTCGCTCAGCCAACGAAGTCGTCTCCGCCGAGAACAACCGATGAAAAGCCAGCACCGGATTCTCTAGCCCGGCCACTGGTTTACCTCGCAGATCCCAAGCCAGCGACAGCCCCGGCCCGTGCCCCGAGTTGGGCACATCGGGACTATTGAGCTGCAGCGACGCGAAGCGGGTTTCTCGACCAAGATGCGCTGCGATGACCTGATCGACCGAGATGCTGTTGTGAAAACTCTGACCGGGCTCGGCATAGCGGTTCGCTCCCGTCAGCCAGAACGTGCTGCCCCAGTGGGCTTCATTGGCAAACTTGTTCGAGAGACCTTGGATGATGGTGAAGTCAGCCTTATGTCGAGCCAACGGAGCCAGCCCCAGAGGGAGCTTGTAATCGGCTCCAGTCTGATTCACGTCGGGAAACCAAGTTTCGTTAGTGACTCCCCAACCAAAGTTGAGAAACACCGCCCGCTTCGGCCTTGAAGCCCCAGCAGAATCTGCCGCTGAAGCGAAGCGCCGAAAGCCAAACGACTCCAGCGCCGGCAAGGCAATGAGAGAACTGGCACATCGCAGAAAGCAACGGCGCGATTGATTGCGACTCATGATCGACTCACTTGGTGTGGAACCATCTGCTTGGAACGATCCGTTGAATGACTCCACGGAGAACAAACTTTTGATTGGAGACTTGCTGCAGGATGGTCGTATCCCGCCTCTCATCTTTAAAGCCATCGATGCCTCATGAGCTTAACGCATCGGGCATGCCCTTCGAGAACCACGAGGCCTAGACGCAAGACGTCTCACAACTCGAACGGTCGCCCCTTGATCGACGAGCCCAAACGAGAAGCAAATATCGGATTAATCAACCCACTCTACTTTCCCAAACTCATCTCCTCGGAGAGGACTTCGCGGCTCGTTTTGTCAGCGAAGTTTGACTGCGTGGGTCTGATGGCCTTGGCTGCATGAGCCGCTACTTGGAATCAGTTGCGTGCTCAGACGAAAGAAGATGCGCAGGGCATTGAAGTTGAAGACCTGAAGAGTGCAGACAGAGGATGAGCGTGCTGTCTTCCGAAGGCGATGCCACTGATGCCATCGTCACAGCGGCATTGATGGCATTGGGATCCCGGCGTTCTGTGGCAATGCGCCAGCAACCGGTTGTCTCGAACGACGCCGGCTCGGCAATTCCCGCACCGATCACGAAGGACATCTTTGAAAACACGAGACCGGTAAGCACGGCGCTCCCAGCGACTGGTTCGCTGACAGCTGGAGTCCCCAGAGTGTTGACCGGTTTGCAACTGATTCCTGATCGGCTCGAAACACGCCAGTTGGCGCTTCGCGAGACTCTTCTCTTTGGCGCGGTTCACGTACCGGTGACAAGGCACGCTGCTAGACGGCGTGCCTCGTCGTGTCATCGGGATTACAGAGTGACGCCGTTGAGTTTGAAGTTCGACGGGCCGTTCACGACGTTGCCGGGGTCGGCGAGGAAGCCGAAGCTCAAGGGCGAGTTCGCGGCGATGTCGCGGTTGTAGGCGGCACCTTCAATGACGTAGTGCGTGCCGACTTTGCTCACGATGACCGCGTCCCAGATTTGATAGATGTTGCGGTCCCAGTCGAACTCCAGTCGCCAATTCACGATCGGCGAACTGTTGCCGTTGGTAATCGTCAACGCTCCTTGAAACGCGGTGCCCCAATCGGTGTCGATACGGAACGCGACCGTCGTGTCGCCAGTCGGAGCACTGTCGTCGTTCGTGATCGTGCCGAGACCTTGCGGGTCAGCGAGCGTTGCTCCGCTCGGAGAGGAGAGATTCACGACGAACGTCTCATTCGGCTCGACCGTCGTGTCGCCGTTGACCGTCACGGCGATCGTCTTTGACGTCTCACCCGCCGCGAACGTCAGCGAGCCGCTGGCAGCTATGAAGTCAGTGCCGCTTGTGGCCGGGTTTGTTGTGCCAGCGGCAGTGGCGTAGCTCACGGTGACGCTCCCCGTCGCAGCAGCTGAAAGCGTGACCGTGAAGGTCGCGGTCGTCGTACCCGAGTTGCCTTCGGCCACGCTCACGTCGTTGATCGACAAACTCGGAGTCGGCGGCGGAGCGGCAGTGTCATCGTCAGTGATCGTTCCGGTTGCTGTTGTGCGAGCGATCGTTGCTCCGCTTGCCGAGGACAGCGCGACGGAGAAAGTCTCGTTCGCTTCGGCCACTGTTTCGCGAGTCACGTTGATCGTGACCGTATTCGAAGTCTCACCGGCAGCGAAGGTCAGAGAACCGGAAGCAGCCGCGAAGTCAGTGCCGCTCGTTGCTGTGCCACCGCTCGTTGCGTAGTTCACAGTCACGGGACTCGTGGCTGCGGGCGAGAGCGTGACGGTGAAAGTCAGCGGTGTCACCGTTGTTCCACCCGTCGTCGGGAACGTGAATTCGATCGGTGTCAGCTTCGTGACTTTTGCAGTCTGCACCGACTGCCAATCGTCCGCGAGGATGCCGCCGGTATCGCCCGAGTTCGGGTTCCAACTCCAGTATGTCCAACTGAGTCCCTGCTTGCCGGCGGCGAGATCGCTCGTGCCATTCAGATCAAAGTCGCCGCCAAGATACTTCGTGATCGCGTCGTACCATTGTTGATCCGAAGTCGTTTGCAGCTTCGTCCCGAACTCGCCAAGCAGCACCGGGGCGATGTTGTTTTTGAAGAGGTATCCCCAGGTCGCATCCCAAACGCCGGGCAAGTTGTTGGAATAGTTTGCCGCGCTAAACCAGGACTGCGGATAGACCGACGCCGGGTAATCGTGAGGCGAGTAGACGACGCGATTCGCAGTGCTCAGCGTGACCGGGTTCGCGCCCGCTCCCGCGAGGTTGCCGCCCCACCAATAGCTCGAGCCGCTGTAAGATTCGATACCCTCAACGACGATCAGCCAATTCGAGTTCGCCGCCAGAATTGCATTGCCGGCGCGCTGAGCAGCCAGTCTCCAATCCGTCGTCGCGCTGCCCGAACCCCAGGTCGCCGCGCCGTGCGGTTCGTTATGCAGGTCAGCACCGATGACCGTCGGGTTGTTGGCGTAGCGCGTCGCGAGCATCGCCCAATCGCTGATGA
The DNA here is from genome assembly GCA_900299185.1 of Planctomycetaceae bacterium. Classification (GTDB taxonomy): domain Bacteria; phylum Planctomycetota; class Planctomycetia; order Planctomycetales; family Planctomycetaceae; genus AM-0621. The sequence continues at coordinate 101,472 of OMIV01000178.1, read as the reverse complement.
AACGCTGCTCGCCAAACGGATCGTCGTTGATGTTCCCGTTGTTGTTGGCGTCGATGTACCAGAGGCCGTTTCCATTCGGTCCCGCGCCGGCGTCCGAGCGATGATGATCGAGCATGATCCGCAGGCCAATCTGCCCGGCGTAGGCCACGATCTTGTCCATGATTTGCAGGCCAGAGAGACCTTGCAGATCGGGGTTCAATGTGAAGTCGATGCCGTTGGGCGTACTGCCTGCGTCAAACAGCTGATTCGAGAACGGCAAGCGAATCATGTTGAAGCCCTGCTGCTTCATTTGATCCATCATCGACTTGTAGCCGCGCGACCACAGCCCGTGCGGAGCGAAGTTCGACGTCTCCATGCCGAACCAATTCACGCCCGCGATCTTCACGTTGTTGCCATTGGCATCGACGATCTGACTGCCGCTCGTGCTCAGATAGGTCATGCCGCCCGATGTTGGATTGCCTTCCACGACGGACGCATCAGCAATGCTCAAGCTCGGAGTGACCGGCCCCGCTGTCAGTTGCGTGAAGGGATCAAAGGTCGTCGCGAATTGGTTGGGCGTCTGAGCCACGCCGCTCGAACTTCCCGAGAGAACGTTGAGCGTGCCTTGCGAGTCTCGATTGGCCGACCAGTACGCGAGCAAGCCGATGTTCTGCTGCTGAGCCCAAGTGAGAAGCTCAGTCGCGTCGCTTGTGTAAAACTTCTCACCCGTGTCGTTGACGCCGATCATCGGAGTGACGCCAACCATGTGCCACAACTGCGCGTCGGTCTTCGCGATGCCCTTCGATTGATAGAGCGACTTGAGCTGCCCGAAGGTGCTAGTACCCGCTTGAATGGCAGCTTGACCCATGTCGGTGCTCGTCGACCCGCCGTAGTCCATCGCCATGATGTTGACGCCGGTCAGATTCACTCCGGCATTCACAACCGACGTCAGCACGGCAAGCCCGTTGTTATCGAGCCCCGTCGGCAGCACAGGCAATGTGAGCCAGACCTCAAGCTGTCGTCCGCTCGCGGTGGCTGTCGTCTGCAAGTTCTTGATGGCCTGCGCTCGACGCGTATTGGCAGCAGAGTTCGTCATCGCCGCGCCTTCGATGTCGAAGTCGATCGCGTGCAAGTCATACGTTGTGATGACGGACTGATAGGCGGTCGTCAGCGCGGTGACGTCGGTGATGACGGTCGCGAGTTCGTTGTTCGCAGCACCGCCGAAGCTGGCCATCACATCGCCGCCGTTGGCACGCAGCGTTTGAATGTCGGCCAGTCGGTAAGCCGACGCGGTTGTGTAATATGTTCCCCAGCTCGGCTGATTCGAAGCATCGGCCACAACGAAGCCGAGATTGAAGTAGTTCAGCCCCGAGGCAGTCGCCATCGCGTTGAAGTCAAAGGGCGGCCAAGCAGTGAGGTCGACATACGCCGAAGCAACGCGATACGGCCAAACGCTCGGAGCCGTCGGGCTCGTCACGGTGATCGTGACCGTCGCGTTCGATGTCAAAGCCCCGTCGCTGACGGTGTAGGAGAACGAGTCCGCTCCGACGTAATCGGTGCTCGGGGTGTAAATAATCGTACCGTTTGCATTCTTCGTCGCGGTGCCGTGAGCCGGAACGGTCACTGCTGTCAGCGACAGAGCCGAGCCTTCAACGTCCGAGTCATTGCTCAGCACGCTGATAGTCGTCGCCGTGTTCTTCGCGGTCGTCGCCGAGTCCGCGACCGCGAGCGGCGCATCATTCACCGCCGCAATCGTGACGCTGACGGAAGCCGTTGCCGTACCACCTTTGCCATCCGAGATCGTGTAAGTGAAGGAGTCCGTGCCATTCACATTCGAGTTCGGTGTGTAAGTCACACTACTGCCGGAGTTGATGACGACTTTGCCCTTAACTCCCTGCGTCACGCTCGAAATCGTGAGCGCGTCGCCATCGACATCGCTGTCATTCGCTTTGACGCTGATCGTCGCTGCGATGTCTTCATTGGTTGTCGCCGTATCGTTCACTGCAACCGGCAGATCATTCACCGGGTTGATGGTGACGCTCACCGTTGCCGTCGCTGTGCCGCCTTTTCCATCCGAAATTGTGTAAGTGAAGGAGTCGCTGCCATTCATATTGGCGTTCGGTGTGTAAGTCACCGTGCTGCCGGCATTGATGACAACGCTGCCTTTCGCTCCGTTGGTCACACTCGTGATCGTAAGCGGATCGCTGTTCGCATCCGAGTCGTTCGCGCGGACGCTAATGGTCGTCGCGGTGTCCTCGTTCGATGAGGCAGAATCATGGACGGCAACCGGCGCGGTATTGGTGCTATCGGCCGTCGTGATGACGAGTACCGGTCGATAGGCCGTCGTCGTCGCCGTGCGCGAGTGAAAGAAGACGTAGCGATTGGTCGATTCGCCGGTCACGTCGAGATTAAATGACGCGAGCTGATTCGTGTTGATGCTCTGCGCGAGCATCGAAGTCACATCAATCGACAGCGGCGAACCGTTTGCGATTGTCGACGGTACGACATTCAGAGAGAGCCCGGTTCCGGTCGGCTTATTGCCCCATCGAATTTCATTCACGGGGTTGTTGTCAGTGCCGCCGTTGCCTTCGACCCAATTGTCATCCGCGTCTTGCAAGAGTCGCACGCGGAAACCATACGTCTTGATGTCGTTGCCGAAGCTACTTGGAGTGAGCTTGAGCACCGCGCTTTGGATGGTGCCGCTAATGGTTGAGGTATCGAACCGAAAATAACCTTCGTAGTCGTTGCTCGCCGTGGCATGATTGCGAACGTTGACTGTCGAGTCAGCTCCAAAGTTTGTGTTGAGATAGCTCGAACCACCGCGTACGTGCGAGTCAGCAACGGCAGAGAGGTTCGTCACCGACAGCACGACGCGGGGTTCGAGTGCCTCCATGTTCCGGCTGGTTGGCCTGCGGCGTCTCGCCCGGCAGGAGTGAATCATTTCGCAGCGGCCACATGCAAAACGCTCCAGCCATGCCAACAGCTTCATGCAGAGTCTCCAACAGGCGGTCCAACAAAAGCAGCACTCGAACGCGAAGCGCATCATCCGTCGGGAGATGTGCATCAGAGCGAGATGCAAAGTCGGTTCCGTGATAACAAAGAGTGCGGCACGTCCGAGTTGCATACAGCTGATCGCGTTCAAGAGCCGCCTTTGTCCGCGACTCGAAGAGAGACGCTCATGAGTAGCTCTCCATCAAAATCCAGCGCCCGAGTTCCAGTGCTACTCATAGAGATTGAGTCGAATCACTGAACTGGCCTCAGTATCGCGAGTCGCGCGTGACAATCTTTCGCATCGCCATCGCTGTTGAGGATGACGACGCCATTGTTGCAAAGTTGGCAACGGGCTTGAGCCTTGTCGTGATCGGTACGAGAAGCAGTGAAGTTCTCAATGAGAGGCTGTCATGAACTTCATAGTCGTCACGCAATCTCAAGCTCACGGCAGAGACTCGCTACGTATTCCGAAACGACCGAAATGCCATCTGGAAGGTGACATCCTCGTCGAAGGCTGATGAATGCGCGCAAGGTCTCTCACTGTCGTCGTCCGATGCAGATTCATTTCTGCTGAAACGCTTCACTCACAATGACGCCAAGTAACAGTTCGCGAATGGCAAAGTTTTTCTCCTTCGCCCGACTCACGATACTGGCGGCAAGCGCATCGTCATTGAAGCCGTACGGGCGACCGAGGGAGTACTCGATCAGCGCTTCGGCAAGGCCGCGTGAGAATTGCTCGGGACGCGAGGCGATGATGTCTCGCAATTCAAAGTAGGTCTTGAAGGACGGGCCTTTGTGCAAGGCTCCGGCTGGGTCGATCGGCCAGCCCTTCTTGCCGACGCCTTTCTTCTCGTAACGGTCTTCGGTGCGCCACTTGCCGACAGCGTCGAAGTTTTCGAGGCCAAAGCCGATTGGGTCGATCTTGCGATGACAGCTCGCGCACTGCGGCTGTTCTTGATGAGCCAAGATGCGTTCGCGCGTTGTGAGTAACTTGCCTTCCAGTCGAGTTAGTTGCGGGACGTTTGGCGGAGCGGGCGGCGGCGGGTCGTGTAAGAGTTTTCTCAGCACCCAGGCACCACGTTCGACGGGACTGCTCACTTCGCCGTTACTGCCCATCGCCATGATCGCGGACATGCCGAGCAAGCCTCCGCGCGGTGAATCGGCTGGTAATGAGACCTTGCGGTACTCGTCGCCGCTTACGCCTTCCAGGCCATAGAAGTTCGCGAGCAGGCCGTTGACTATCACATAGTCGGACTTCAGTAGATCGCGCACGCTGCCATTCTCACGGAGCAGGAAGGCTATCGTTTCATAGACCTCGCGACGCGCGGCGGAGCGCATGCTCTCGTCAAAGTCGCGATAGAGCTGTGTGTTGAATTGGAAGAAGTCGAGCCGCTCCATGCTGAGCCATTGAGGCACAAAGCCCTGCACAAACTCGCGCGACTTGTCATGCGACAGCAGGCGATCGACCTCCGCTGCGAGTACCTCCGGCTTCTGCAAGTTGCCGCTGCGAGCGAGTGCCAGCAACTCCTCGTCCGGTGGTGCGCTCCAAAGGAAGTAGCTCAGCCGGACAGCCACCTCGCGCGGAGTCAGCTTGCTGCGCGAACCCCGCAACGACTTCGAATTAACGCCAGCATTTTCGTTCGTCCCCTTCGTCGCTTGTGTCCCATCGCCTTTTGATGGGACTAATGGGACCGATGAGACGAATGAGGTTGGCTCTGAAAGATATAGGAACCTCGGCGAGGCCAAGATGACGCTCAGCGGTTCTCGAATGGCGACGTCAAACTTGTCGCCAGCTTGCTGGCGCGTCTCGAACAGCTTCACGAGCTTGGCGATGTACTCGGGCTTCGGCTGGCTGTCGCGAAAGGCTCGCAGGGCGAAGCGTTCGAGGATTGCTCGCGCATGATCGCGCTCGCTCAGTTCTTGCGAGTTTGCGAACAACACTGGTTCTAACTGAGTTCTCTCGACGGTCTTATTGCGCGGTCCTTCCCACTCGACCCAGTCAATCCACAGAGCGGAGACGGGACCAACGCCGGTCTCTTTGCGAGCAACCGTGTAGATCTCGTGGTCCAGCTTCACGTCTCGCTTCTCGCGCAGGACGAACGAGCGAGGACCGCCCGCAATGATGCTGACTGGCACTTCGATGACTTGCGGTTCGTCGGTCGTGCCACTGATCTGAAAGGTCTGCAGCAGCGTGAAGTCTTCTTTCTCTCCGGGCTTCATGCGGCTGCCGAGCGTCACGAAGTGCCGCTCTTTGGGCGTGCCTTTCACGGCTCCGATGCGGAAGCGCAAGACGTATTCGCCCGACGGTGCGTTTTCGATTTCATGCTTCGTCTTGAGCCATCCCGAAGGTTGATCGGGCGGCAGCGTGATGACCTCTTCGGGATGCACGTTGAAGATCGTGAGATACGCACCGGTCTTCGTAAGCGGGTCGTCGAGGTATCTGCGAAACGTCGGGCCGTGCTCTTCAAACACCTTCACGCGGAACTTCGCTTCCTGCTCGTCAGGAATGCCCTTCTGTGGCTCGCCGGTTTCGAGGAACTTCTTGGCTGCCTCGTAGCCGCCTTTGAAGTACCCGTTGTACGTGCCGCCAACCATTGCGTTGGCATGCAGTTCGACTTCGCGCCGCTGCTTGATGGTGACTGACGAACTTGTCGACGAGTTATTTGGCGATGCGTTGCCTAACGGCGAAGTCGTTTGCCCATCGACGCTCTCGACTTCGATCCAATCAAGCCACAGAGCGAACTCAGGGCCGACGCCATTGCGTTGCTTTGCGTCACTGAAGACACGGCGTGCGTCGCCTTCAGATTCGAAGGTGCCCTTCTCTTGAAAGAAGAAGCCGAGACCGTTGGCCGGAGAAAACTTGATCGGGATCTCGAGCACCTGCGGCTTGCTCAGGGTGCCCGTCACTTGGTGAGCACTGGCAACCGCGCGAACGCCGCTGTCGTGCTGCGACCCGAACTCCACAAAGTGTCGAGCTGCCGGTGTATTTTCTGTTGCAGCGATGCGGACTCGAACGACGTAGTCCCCGACGGGCCAATCGCCCGGCAAGCGAAATGGCTGATAGGGATTGATCCAAACGTCTTCGATCGACAGATACGTGCCGGTCTTGATTCCGGGTTGTTCGAGATACGACCGGTGATACGGCACATAGTGCAGCCAATCTCGGCGGCCTTGATGATCAGCCTCGACGTCGTCCACGAATTTGAAATCGGCCGGCGACGGAGCACCGGGGACTCGCTTCCAAGCGGAATATAGATGCGTGTCGTTGCCTTTTTTCTCCGCTCGAATGGCCGCCACGACGTCAGCGTTTTCCGGCTTCTTCGCAGCGTCATCGACCGCTGCCGTCCACTTCACATAACGGTCGCGAGCATCCAAACGCTGCTCTAACCCCTTCGCGATTTTGGCGTTCTTCTCTTCAACTTCGACATGCATCCGTCGCACCGGTTGCGAGGGTGCATACCGTGCGAAAGATTCGTCGATGGCTTGCCGTCCGAGCGCGAGGTACTGCTCGAACTGATCGCTCGACATGAAGAGCGACGAGCCAACGGTATCGAACGTCCCCGCGCCGCCATCCGCCGGGAGTTCTCTCACATTGATGTCAACGCCGAGCAAATCACGAATCGTGTTCTTGTACTCGCGCCGATTGAGCCGCCGCATCGAGATCGTGCCGCCGCCGTCATTCAGCGTGCGCCGAGCGGTCACGAGCAGCTTCGCGAGTTCGTCCAAGAACTCAGTCTTTGCTGAGCGATCGGGTTGCTGCGCGTCTTCGGGCGGCATGTCGCCCGAGTTGAGCTGATTCAAAATCTTCTGCCAGCGATCAGCGCTCTCGATCGAGTTGATGACAAACCCAATGTCATCCAACCGCAGCTTGCCTTCCTGCTTCTCCCCGTTGTGGCACGAGACGCAGTAGCTCTTAAAGAACTCGCGATGCTTCTCATCAAGCCGAGCAATCGGAGCATCGGCAGCACGCAGTGACGTCGCCAGCATCAACATGCCCGCGACCAAGGCTGTCTGTATTCGAATCAAATTCATAAGACCGAAACCGTGATTGCTCATTGTTGAGGATGAGGTGAGATGAGTGAGGCTGGCTGATGGAGACGTCAGGCGAGGCCACGAGTCTAAATCCAGCAGCGGCGACTCTAAAGCCGCGACAACTCAATTCACTTCCCACTTCCGTTAAGCATCAAGCCAGTCAGCTCGCGAATCAGCCGCTCTTCGGGGCGGTGATAATAGACACCACCGAGACTACGACTGCCCGGAGCGGTTCCTCGTAAGAAGAAGTACAGAACTCCGCCAAAGTCGCGCGCGAAGTCAAAGTCAGACAGACGCTGCGACAAGAACTGAGTCACAGCCACGGCATAGAGGTGGTACTGCAAGATGTAGTCATGCTCGGCCATCGCAGCCGTCAGTCGCTCCGGCGAGTAATCGCTGAATCGCGGTCCGAGGTTTGTCGTCTTGTAGTCCACGACATACCAACGCCCCTGCCAACGGAAGACCACGTCGATAAAGCCCACCAGCAAGCCGGAGATCCGACCTCGATCTAACCCTCGAACGCGTTGGGCATATTCGCGAATGAATGCTTCGTCAGACGCCGCGAAGCATTCGGCCAATTGCGCGAGATCGAAATCCGTTGCCACGACCTCGCGCCCGCCCTGCCCTAGCCTCAACACGAACGGCATTTCACACGTGAGGCCCTCGCGGGGTACGTCCAACAAACAGCCAGCAGGATCAAGAGCAGCCAGTCGCCCGAGCAACGTCGTCGTCATGGTCGCGGCCAACGGTTCCAGCCAACGAGCATCCAATGCCGCGCGACGCAACTCGCGACTGAGTTCTTGTTGCATGACCGCGGCGAGTCGTTGCTGTTCCGGTCGATCAAGGAGCACCTTCTCCAGCACGCGATGCACCACATCACCGACTCGCGTTCCGCCAGGCATATCGGCCAAGGGAGTTCGCTCACCAATCGGCGTTGGCACGATCACGTTGTCCGCTCCAGCAGTCACTTCGTCGCGGTCCATCCAATCGTGCTGAGCGTGAATCGGCAACATCCGCACGAGAGCCGAGTAACTCGTCTGTCGCTTTGCCGGTAGATCGGGACGAAAGGCGGCTCGATGCGTGAGACGCTTCTTACGAATCGCGGTCCAGGTACTCCTTCCCGGATCTTGAAGCGCATCGATCTCACCGGCTGTGACCACTCGCATGCGAGCCCCCAAAGAGCGTCCGTTCGCCCAATCGACTATCGCCTGAGAGAGCTCGGCATCGGTGGCCTTTTCGTCCCAGCCAGGACACATGAACTGGCTCGCCGCCGAGTTCGACATGCCATTTCCGGCAATCCAATGAAGCACACATTGATGCCTCGCCCGAGTCAGCGCGACATACAACAAACGCCGCTGCTCAGCGAACTGCTCCTCAGCGTCCCAATCGCGTCGGTCAGGCAGCAAATCAGAGCCAACATCAAGCTCGGGCACATCCAACTCAACCCGATTCGAACCGAGTCTCGAAGACAGCGTCTGCACTTTGCGTTTGTCTTTGTCGACATCTCGCTCGGCCCACAACATCGGGCAATAGACGACCGGGTACTCCAGCCCCTTCGACTTATGAATCGTGACGAGCTGCACCGCTTCCGAGTCGGTTTCGAGCCGCAACTGCGCGGCCTCGTTCTTGTCATCTGAGTCCGTTCGCATTTGATCGAACCAACGCAGCAACTCCTCGGGACCAGCGTGCTGCTGCACCGAGTACTCATGTAACAACTCACCCACGTGCAAGAAGTTGGTGATCTGCCTTTCGCCGCCTAGCTGCCCCGCTAAACGAGGAACGACACGTTGCTCATCCAGCAATCGACGCCACATGACGATGAATCCATCTCGAAGCCAGATTGAATTCCAATCTCGCAATCGCTCGGACCACACCGCCAACGTCTCGTCATCGTGCAGTGCATGCTCGATTTCACTCGCGGTCATCCCACAGAAGGCCGTTCGCAGGGCCGTCGCGAGATATCGCCCGCCGCTCGCTTGCAAGATGGCCTGCAACATTTGGCTGACTTCCAGAGCTTCGTTCGTCTCGTAGACCGACTCATCCACGTGCAAAACTGCTGGCACGCCACGATCAGCAAGCTCTTGTTGCATCTCGACCAATTGCATCCGAGTGCGACACAAGACAGCGATGTCGCCTGGTTCTGCCGGTCGCGTTCGCGCCCCATCCGGCATTGGAAGCTTGCCATTGATCTTGCGCACGATATCGGCGGCAACTTCTTGCAAGACTCGCTTCGTTGCGGCGTCTTTCGTCAGCGGCTTGCCTTGTTCGTACTCGTGACGCGGGACTACACGCACTTCAAATGCGGGTCCGGCGTTAAACCGGTCGGGGTAATGAGCCGACACCGGCGGCAGTTCAATTTCGCTGCGAACGAAGGGATTGGAAATCGACTGGAAGAATGATTGCACCGCTCTCACCAGTGAATCATCTGAGCGCCAATTGCAGTCCATCTGATGCCGCCGCTCGTCCGGCACACCAGCGATCGCACTAAAGTACGCATTGAGATCCGCACCTCGGAACTTATAGATCGACTGCTTCGGATCGCCGATCATCACAAACGCTCGGAAGTCCTTACTGGTCACGTCAGCGGTCGACTCAACGTCGCCCGCATCGAGTTCATTCTCAAGGTCGGAATAGAACGACGACGTCTCTTCCGGCGCATCGTCATAAAACGATGAGACATCGCGGAATGGGTCGAAGTCCGGGACGTTGTCTGAACTCTCCGAGTCATCGGAGAATCCGTCGTCACTTTCGATCGACGGTCGATTTGCCACGGAACTCGAAATCGACTCATTGCCGGGTTCTTGAACCGCAGTGGAATCGAAAAGGGCATCATCCAGAAAGATGCGACGAAAGATCCGAAACTGAACTGGGTCGGTGTCTTGAAACTCGTCGACCATCGCAACTCGATAGCGCTCCCGCAAACTCGTGCGCAGCGATTGTCGATCCGGTCGACCTAAGGCTTCATCGACCAAATGCAGCATGTCCGAAAAGGTGAGCATTCCATGCTCGTCCTTATGTTGCGTGACATGCTGCCGGACGAAATCGGCCAGCTTGCTAAACATCACCACTCGGACGCCTTCGGCCTTCTGTTGAATCGCCCGCGCCAGATCGAGTAGCTCTTCATACATCTCAAAACAACGATGCTGAGGCTCGCAACCGTCTTTGCCTTTCTTCGTAGCTGCCGCCAACCGGCTCTTTGTCAGTCGCTCATGAGTGCTGTCGAGCTTGCCTTCGTCATCCCACTTAAAGACGAACGGCGACGGCGAGCTGACGAATTCATTGATGAACTCAATCGCTCGCGCGATTTGCTCGGGCTTATGCGAAGTCTGCTTCAGAACATCGTTCCGGCTGGCGTCGACAAACAACGATTCGATCTCAGCCAAGCTCTCTGACCACAACTGGCCGAACTCACGAGCCTGCCGTTCGAAATCGCTGATCTCAGACTCTTGAGGCAACCCGTGATTGCCCGGACTTTCCGGCACGATGCGATCAGCGGGATTGTCGACCGCCTTCTTCGCCACATCTTTCAATTGGTCCCACAACTCATTCTTGAGCGGCAACCATTGAGCCATCGGCGATCCAGGAGCGGTCCACCAACGGGCCACAAAGTCTTGCAGTGCGTCGTCAATCAAGGTTTCTTGCGAAGTCAGTAATTCAAACTGAAAGCGACCACCGGTCTCAAAGACGAGCTGCTGCAACACTTGATTGCAAAATCCGTGAATGGTGAAGACAGGTGCTTGATCGAAGCTAAGTAACGCATCTTCCAGTCGCTCGATGCAGCGATCACGAGAGTCCGACTGGAAGCCACCAGCGTTGAGCAAGACTCCAACCAATTGCTGATCGGCCCCCGAGGCCAACGCATCCTTAGCGGTTCCGTGATTCCGCAACGTGCCAAACGCGGCCCGCAGCCGTTTACGCAAACGCTCCTTCAACTCAGCCGTGGCCGCTTCCGTAAATGTCGTCACCAAGATGTCGTCGACCGAACAACGCGCTTCGAGCAAGTAACGCAGATAGAGCGTGGTGATGGTGTAGGTCTTCCCCGTCCCGGCACTGGCATTGATGGAATGAACTCCAGCGAGCGACATGCGAAGCGGATCAAGTACCGAAGACATTCAGCCATCCTTTGCAAGCAACACCAACCGCCCCGAAAGTCGAACTGTGAAGTGCTCATCAGCACTAGCAGCCATCACAGCCACGATATGACGGGTCCAAAGTGGAGCAACAAGGCACGAGCGATAGCTCTCAATCACTCGCGATCAACGCCTGAGGTCCGGCGTTCTTCAGACGATGGGTCGGCGTAGTTCTCATGAGAAAGTCGACCCACGAACTTAACGAATCAGCTTTCTGCAGCAGCTCGTCGCATGCGGATCGCGACCAGCGGATCGAGCATCGCAGCAGTCGCGACATGCACGGCCTCGGCCCCTGCCTGCAAGTAACGCAATACGTCACTCCAGTGGCTCGCCCCGCCCACTCCTATCAGCTTCACCCGACTGCCGCGATCTTTGACCACATCACCAAACAACTGTGTTTGAAAGATTGACGCGTCACGAATTGCGGTCCCGCAGATACCTCGTCGCTGGCCGCCAAACATCGCCTTTCCATCAACCCCTAAGATGGGAACTGCGATCGTATTGGTCATCGCAAGCGATGCCGCAGATGGTTCCAGTGCGGCCACCAGAGCCTCGGCTTCAGCTCGTTCGCGCACATGCCCAACTTTGATGATCAACGGCACTTGCTGAATAGCATCCTTCACCACAGACGCCACGTAAGCGGCATCATTGACGTGTTGATAGAGCTGACCATCGCAGGTCGAGACATTGGGGCACGAGAAGTTGACTTCAACAACATCAGCCCCGGCCCCTGCCGCCCAAGCTGCACAACGAGCGTAGTCGGCGGCCAGTTCTTCAATCGTCCAATGCGGCTGCACTGAGCCCACCACCGACACCGACAAAACTTTGTTGGCAGCCAATCGCGATCGTGTCCACTCAATGTCACGTCGCCACACATCAGGAGTAACCGAGGGCATCCCGAAGCCGACTGCCCAGCTCCCGGCAACAGATTCGCTCATCGGCACAGAAGCTTCAGCACCGGTCAGTTGCAGAGCATCAACCGGCACTATGTTGGGCATTGGGAAACACTCACGAGCACCGCTGCGGACCGTCTTATAGGTCAGCACATCGAACCCCAACGACGCGTAGTACAACACCCATTTTCCATTGAGCAGCGGACCAGCCGGAACGCCAAGCGGAGAATCAACAAGTCGACCGCAAAACGTCCACGCTCCAGGAATTGTAGGATTTTCCACACACACCGGATCCGGTGCGTGATCGTAGTTCCAAGCGTAAGTCTGAGATGTCTGGTAACGAGGTAAGTCGTCGCTCAAGTTCGAATAAGACATTGCATTCGTCCTCAAATTCGTGCGTCCGCTTGGCTCTCAACGATCGCCATAAATCGAGAGGCAGTGTCGAGCCTCACTCGAAAGCAAACCAGCCTCACAAGCAAATCGAAACCGAAGCAGCCTAGAATCGCTCGCTGCTTGCCTTACACGCCAGCAATGCAACCTCTTTCCTCAAACCAACAGAAGTCATCCATGCTCCGACAACTCATCGCGCTCATGATTTGCGTCGTCGCGGTTTCGACCAAAGCAGCTGAAAAAGCCACGCTCACGCTCTCTTACCCTCCGCCACATTATCTGGTCATTCATGGTCCTCAGATCCCAGGTGGAGAGATCCGGATTAACTACCTCGAAGCGTATTGCCGAGCTGGTTCAACCGACGCTGACTGGGTGAAGCACACCGTCATCAAGCATGAGATTTCCGACATCACCCTCAGCGACGATCGGAAGGTTCTGCGACTTAAAGACACTCTGGCTGACGGACTCGTGGTCGAACATCTCATCACAGCGAAAGACGACGAAGTCGACTTTCAATTGACCGCTCATAATCCCACTAACAAGAGGTCGGAAGCTCATTGGGCTCAGCCGTGTGTCAGGCTTCACGACTTCACGGGCTTCGATCCCAAAGGCAAAGATCTCGACGATTACTTGCCGAAGTGTTTCATCTTTCTCGACGGTCAACTCACCCGCATGCCGACGCGCGATTGGACGAAAACGGCTCGCTACACACCAGGCCAAGTGTGGTGTCCAATTAACGTGCCACGAACCGATGTGAATCCTCGTCCGCTGAGTCCCTTGGTTCCCAGTCATGGCTTGATTGGCTGCTTCAGTGGCGACGAAAAACTGGTCTTCGCGACTGCTTGGGCTCCGTATCAAGAACTCTTTCAAGGAGTCGCCCGCTGCTTGCACTCCGACTTCCGGTTAGGTGGCCTGCAAGCTGGAGAGAAGAAACAAATCCACGGCAAGATCTACATCGTTCCCAACAACATTCCTGCATTGCTGCGACGCTACGAGGCCGATTTCGTATCAACCAAATAGTGTCACGTTGGCAATCGAACCGCGTATCTCAGCCCAACGACTTCAAGACTTTATGACCTCACTCGACTCGCTCTCCGTCGAATGTCACGACGAATCCGAAACACACCGGCTGGGGATGTTCCTCGGCAAGTGCCTGCAACCTCGTACGGTCGTGGCCTTGTCCGGCAACCTCGGAGCCGGAAAAACGCGCTTCGTGAGAGCTGCCGCTGAGGGGTTAGAAGTCTCATCCCAAACCGTCAACAGCCCGACCTTCGTCCTAATTCACGAGTACTTGGGTCGAGTCCCCGTCTACCACTTCGACACCTATCGGCTCAAAGACTTGGACGAGTTCCACGAACTCGGCGCTGACGAATATATGCACGGTGATGGCGTCTGCTTCATTGAATGGGCCGAACGAGTCATAGACGCCTTGCCTCAAGACCGCCTCGAAATCCAGATCAACGCGATCGGTGAAACAGCTCGGACCTTCAACATCCGAGCCCTCGGCCCGAGAGCAGCCAACATCTTGAAGACGCTGAAAACGGAGCTTCTGACGGACAGCTAAACTCCACCCGCCAGACAACTTGCATGGTTCATCGAGCCCCGTTAAGTTCCCGCCCGCTTCGCAGAAGCTGCCGCAAAAATAGCCCAGTCTGGGCATCGTTAAGCGGCATCTAACGCGACGCGAACTCGGATTCAGGAATCGCCAGGACGGCGTAACCCAACGACTCGTCAAAAGACCTAAGTCCTAGTTAAGAGATGGAAATCAAACAGCCGATACCCTCGGTGCGTTTGACATAGTCATGGGGGATTAGCTCAGTTGGGAGAGCGCTTGAATGGCATTCAAGAGGTCAGGGGTTCAAGTCCCCTATCCTCCACTCAAAAAGCCGTGGTTGACATCGTTCGTCAACGACGGCTTTTTCTTTTGGAGACCCGACAACTGACGATCGACGAGGAGATCCTCTCTTCGATCGGGATATTGCGCAGGCGTGGTTACACGTTGAATGCACTGCTTAGCGTCTAACAACTACTTGTCCCCATCGACGTCGAGCATTAACTGAACTTTGCCATGCATCGTTTCAGTCTGGCTGAAGCCAGTAGTGATGCCGCACTTTCTTCGATGGTGTCACGGAAAACTCCCGCGGGGCGCGTGCTTCGATTGTTGGGTCTCTTCTCGTCGAAGACTCTGTTGCGTGACGAATCCTCAACTCAAACATCCACTCGGCCGGCATCTCGCACGAGGTGGTAGTCGAACACGTTCTAAGCTTTGCTGGTCAACTTCGGGATCGAGAACTTAGTGGCGCCGCGTTGAAAGAAATCTTGTCGCGAGCAATCAACGCGAGGCCGCCGTCGAGCGACGATGAAACTCCCCATTCTTCATGACGGCAAGCAAGTTATTACGGTCGAGCAGCACCTTTGGATCGGCCAGCGGGTCGCCGTTCACAAGCAATATATCGGCTAAGAATCCCGGCTGAATCTGGCCGAGTTCGTTCGGCAAGTCCATCGCCGCTCCGCCGTGCTTGGTCATCGTGAGCAGCGCTTCCATTGGAGTGAAATCGCAATATCGAATCAGATGATCGAGATCGCGTGCGTTCTCGCCGTGAGGCGTTACGAAGAAGCCGTAGTCGCCACCACCGAGAATTCGAATACCTCGCTTCTGCAACTCTTTGAGTCCCTTTGCCGCGCCGGCCAGTTCGTCGCGGAAGCCGAACTCGACGACCTGCTCTTCGGTGAACCACTTCTCTCCTTCGTAAGATGCGGTCGCAGTGAAGCCGATGTTTGGACTGACAAAGACCCAATCCTTGTTGGCTTCCAGCAAGTCGATTGCATCCTTGTCCGCGAAATTGGCGTGATAGATCACCTTCACGCCGTACTTCACCGCCAACTTGACCGAACCAGCACTCCGAGCATGACAACTCATCCGCTTGCCGTGAGCGTGGACGACTTCGGCGGCTGCGGCGACTTCCGCTTCGCTCATCACCGTGCTGTGCGATGGAGCATGAGGCACGAATGTGTCGCCGGAGATGACAAGCTTGATAATGTCGACTCCTTCGCGAATCAGCTCGCGAGTAAGTCTCCGCATGTTCTCGGCTCCATCGACCGTGATCGCCATCGACGACATATGCGGCATGTGTAGCGTCCGCATGTCGCCCAGTCCGCCGGTCACAGTCAGCCAGGGACTAGCCGCAAGCAACCTTGGTCCGGGGAACTCGCCTTTGTTGATCGCGTTCCGAAGAACCACATCGGTGCGAGGCTTCGCTGACGACGCACTGATGCAACTCGTAATGCCGCAGTCGAGGTACAGCTTCGCATTCCGCACCGCGATGAGCATCGTCTCTTCCGGAGGGATCATTCCGATTTGCACGAGATCCGCCGCATTCTCGATGCTCAGGTGCGCGTGCGACTCGATCAGTCCCGGCATCAAGGTCGCGCCACCACCGTCGATCACATCCACGTTTTCCCGAGACAAGCGTTGCGTTTCACGAGCGATTGCGACGATGCGTGCCCCTTCAATCAACACTTCACCGGGATAAGGTTCTGCCCCCGTGCAGTCGAGAATCTGGACTCCCGTGAAAAGTGTTCTACCCATGGATTAACCGCTGGCTTGTGATTACAGGGATTCGTCAGTTTGCAGGGCATGCTATGAAGTCGGACCGCGAAGAACACATTCAGAGCCATTCCAATCGGGCGACTGAACTTGTCACTCATTTACGATCAGAGGTCCGACAGTGTCTCTGCGGTCTCACTCGAGAGTTGCACTAAGCAGTTCCATCAATTGCCAGAACTGTTCCGCGTGTCCGAATGCGGCGGATGTCGACAGACACTCGTTCCACTCAGCATTTTGGCAACAATTCTCGTTCCAACTGGTTGTCGTGGTCGTCTGCGAATTTCCGCACTCCTAATGAAGCCCATGTCCCCGACTAACTGTGCGTTTCTTTCAATCGATAGTACCGCGAGGTCTTAGGATGGTCGTGCAAGTCCTTGATGCCGAGCATGCCGGGACTGTCGCGAGTGTCATTTCTTGAAGCCGAAGCACCACGCGCTTCGACGACACGGGACGAGCTCCCCAGCGTCTTGATTGCTGCCCTGCTGGCAGTTTGCTTGCTGAGCCCGAACCATCCGTCAGGCACAGCCAGCATTAAGAATCGAGTGACATCAGCCTTCGAAATTTGCGAAGAAGTCGTCGATGGCTTGGGCTCGGAGGCCGGGGGTTAGGGTTGGAAGCATCAGGCCCGAGTCGGTGTGGGGGTGACCGATGGTGTGTCCTAGCTCGTGAGCCAATGCGGTGAAGAGGTCGTACTCGGTGGCGTTAGTCTGCTTGCCGTCGGCCAATGACCAGCCGAGGCCGGCTCCGTTGTCGTCGAGATAGATCTGACGACCGTTCGTCATACCCAGCAGCCCGGTGCCAGAAAGATCCACGATCTTCACCGTCACCGCGTTTAAGGTTGCTCGATCAGCGGCGCTCAAGTTGGGAGTCGTCGCCGCGATGAACGTCTTGGCCAGAGCGAGATAAGTATCGGCTTCGTCCGAAGAAAGAAGGTGTCGGACCGAGCTGCTCCCTTCTGATGAAGCTTCGAAAGCAGCTTGCAGATTCTCGGCGCTCTCCAACACATCCAGGCCGACGACCGCCCAACCCGTGAGCAGTCCGCCTCGAGTGGCGTCGATGCGAGTCGTGGAGTCTTCGAAAGTCACGCTGATGAAACCGTCGTGATTGACGTCCAGCGCTCCGGTGATGGCGACCGTTGTGAATTGATCCCAGTTCGTCGACGGAGCGATTCGCGCCGTCGCGCCTTCGGCAGTGATCCGAACTTGATCGAGCGCGAGCCCGTAACGACCGACATAAGCCACGAGGCTATAGCTCGCTCCGCTGGTCGCACTGAAACGGAACTCACGAGCCTCGCCGGGAGCACCCATGTGTCCGTCTTGGTAGAGCGCCGTCGGAGTCACGTTTGGAGGATCGCCCGGAGACGTGAACGCAGTCGGTGCTGAAGTCCAGCCGAAGCCATCGAGCGACGGATTGTGGTTGGTACGAACTCCTACATACCCCGGAGCCGTGGCACTCATCGAGGCGTCGTTGAAACCTCGATTGAAATCGAAGTACCTCGAGGCCGCGTTGTTGAACGCCAAGAACGCGGAGTCCGTGACGGTCTTTCGATGTGACCCATCGAGCGTTCGCCATTCGACGGTCGGTGTCCCTGCCATGCTCGGCGATCGCAGACTGAAGGTGATCGCGCCGCCGGCGCCAACCACAACCTGAGTTCCAGCCACTCTGCTATCCGCATCGCTGGTCGTGATGGTGCCCAAGGTGGAGCTAACTGTCACCACCGTGCCCATCGCCAAGGACGACGTCGCATTGACCGCCGTCATTGTCGAACCGTCTGCCGGAACGCTGCCGACGTTGGTCGGACTGATCGTGCCAACGGATGCACTCGGTCGAATTTCCAGACCGTTGAGCACCCAATACGGATCGAGAACTGTCGCGCCGCTTTGGCTCAACGTCAGGTCGAGCACGCCGTTCGTGACCGTCGTTGTGAACGACTTTTCGAAGACCGTATCGCGGCTCAGACTTTGGTTGGCGATCGCCACGACTCCATTAGCCGCCACATTGAAGCCGCTGTGATCAGCACGGTCGCCCATCGAGAGATGCACGTCGTAAGTGCCGTTCTCCAAGTTCACGCGGAACGTGCCGGGCGTGCTGCCGCGATGTCCGTCGTTGACGAGACTCGCCAGCGTGCTCTCTGTCGGAGTGGTCACGCGGAAGTTGTTCGGTGCAGCCAGCCAACCATAACCAATCGCCGACGAGTACAAGCTGGATGTCAGAACGCTGACATACCCGGCTTGCGTATTGGTGGGGAACGCGTCGAAGTCGTACTTCTTCACAGCAGGTTGCGAGTAAGAAACCGCCGCCGTCCCCGTCGCTCCACCGATGACCGACGACATCGTGATCGTCGCCGTTCCGATGAGGCTTGGTCGTTGAATCACGATCGATGCACCGCCGCTGGAATCCGTCGCAACTTGGAAGCCTTGCAGATGCGAATCCGCATCCGTGCCAATCAACGTGCCGAGAGATGTAGCAATTGTGACCAGCGAATTCGGAGTCCCGCCGGACATCAAGAACGTGTCGCTCGACAGGCCATCGGCTGGCAGAGACGTATTGGGCAAGTTGGTGATGACCAGCGGACTCGCATTGCCACTGACGATCGCGAGACCGTTGATCGCAATCATGCGACTACGCAACACGTCTTCGAATCGCAGATCGAGCGTGCCGTCGGTGACGTTGACCGTGAAGGTGTAGCTCAGCGATTCACCGGCCTCGGTCGCGAGGTTCTCGACAATGAAATCACCGTTGTCGGCATTACGCAGACGAATGCCATCCATCGCTAAGGTCGGATGACCAATCACAACATTCACAGTCGTCGGACCGTTGGGCACATTCGCTCGGAAGGTTGGCAAATCGCTCGAGGTCGCTGTGGTGTAGACGTGAGCGTCATTGATCAACGCGGCAATACTGCTGGTGCTTGAGCCTCCAGTCACAGCCACCAGCGGCACGTTCCAGCCATAGCCGCGAGTCGCGTTGTAGGTCGTGTCCGCCGTCACTCCCGTAAACCCAGCTTGAGTCGGCGACTGCACGTACTCGCCATTCACCACGGAACGACCATTGAAGTCGAAACTCAACGTCGAGCCTTCATCTCCACCGCCACCACCACCATTGAGGTTGGCCGATTCAAAGTTGAAAAACTGAATCGAGCGAGACCCTTCCGGCCCGGTGAAGACGACCGTATTGCCGCCCTGCACCTGATACGCCTGACCGAGTGCGTTGAGTGTCAACGTGTCGCCCGGAGCCGCAGTGGGATCGCCACCATCGAGCGTCAGTGGGAACAAAGTTGTGGGCTCAACACTGACCGTATCGCCGCCCGAACCTGACAACAGCGAGACCGATTCAATGCCTCCATCAATCACGACGGGCTGACCGGCAACAGTCCCGAGACCAACCTGATAACCCGCGCTGACGTTGGTCAGGAAGAACGAGTCCGCTCCTGGAGTCCCGTTGATGGCGAGCGTGTCGTTGCTCCCAGCCTCATCAGAAATGGTGATGGTGCCAGAGTTCTGACCGTTGGTGGGATAGCTGAAGAGGTAACTGTCGCTACTCAAGCCACCGCTGAGTGTCGTTCCGGTTTGGGAAACCACTTGCGACGCCACCGTGATCACCGCGCCGGTATTTGGATCGAGTTCGCCGTCTTGATCGCCAAGCACCTCTACCGAACCTTTAGCTGCCGAAATGATGGAGCCGCTCTGCAGCGTGATGTTGTCTGCGGCTTCCAGAATGACATCGCCGGTCGTGGTGCGAATCGCCGCCGAGTTACTCACCGTCAGATCTTGGCCCGCGACATCAAGCTCCTGCGTTGCCCCCGCAGCGGCCGTCAACGAGATGTCACCGCTACTGGCAGTGACGTTCTCCGAAACGATCAACGCACCACCGTCGGTACGCACATCGATGTCCCCAGATGTCGCGGTCAGACCGACGGTCGCACTCACTCCACCCAACGTGAGGTCATCGGAATCGACGACATAGATACCGCCCGATCCTCCTGCCCCCTCCAAGCGAGCCACCGAAGTCTCGATCGCATTCGACGCCGAACCAACTCCGCCACTACCGGAGATCTCAGCATCAAACGCCGTGATATTCGTAGAGGCCGAGTTCCCATCGATCACCGCTCCGGCATACGCGTTAATCGTCACGACGCCAGAAGTCGTACCGGCTGAGATGCTGGTAATGGTCGCGTTCCCCGTCCCACCGAGCAGCGAGTTGACCGTAATCGTCACCGCACTCGCCGTGTCATTCGTGGTCGTGATCGACCCCGTCGCAGACATCAAAAAGCTGTCGCTTCCGGCGTGATCGGAGTTGGCCGCAAGTGTCACCGTGCTAGATCCAGCAGCCACAGCACCGTTAATCGTCAGCGAGTTCTGAGCACCGATGACGATGTTGTCCGTGGCGATGAACCCGCTTGTGCCAATTATTACATCATCCGCGTTCGAGACATTGATGCCGTCATACGTGCCGCCATTCAGAGTCATGTCGCCAGAGCTGGTCGAAGTCAGACCGCTGCTGGTGTGATTCGTCAGTTGCATGTTGGTCAAAGTGAGAGCAACTGCTCCCGCAGCGCTAACACCATTCGTCGCGCCGGTGACGGTGAGATTCGTGAGTCCGACAATCGAGGCAGGCGAATCAATCGAGATTCCAGTGCCGCCCACGGGATCGATGATGACAACATCGGGCTCACCGCCGGTCGCTGCCCCCGTGACACCAACCACCGAGACGCTCTTCGTGATGCTGACGTTCTCGGCATAAAGACCCGCATAGACGTTGACGGTCCCGATTGATGCCACCGCATTGACGCCCGCTTGAATCGTGGCGAACGCGTCGACCCCAATCGCAGTCGCCGGTCCGGCACCATCGGGATCCACTCCGATCGCCAGCCCCGCCCAATCGTCGTCGACATAAACGGTGGTCGCGCCATCGTCGTTGAGGATCGTTCCGGTTTGAGTGCCCGGCGAACCCGCCGTGTAGCCCGCGTCGGTCACCAGCGTGAGAACGACGGTCTCATCAAGCTCTGGTGTCGATTCGATCGCGGGAACGACCACAACCATGATCGACAAAACGCCGTCCGCAAACGTCACGCTCCCGGCGGTGGTCGAGAAACTGTCTGCTCCCGTTTGTGTGTAGTCCGTGCCAAAGACCGCAGTGCCACTGACGTTGAAGTTGACGGTCAACGAGCCTGATGAGGAACCTCGTTCAAACGTGAAGACCAGATCGTTGGCCCCGTCTTCTGTCGCGGATGTCGGAGCGAGCTTCACAGTGACCGTGTCCGACAAGACCGAGTTGAATTCAACCGCGCCGATGTCGACGGTCACAGTCGTGTCGGAATTGCCATCGACGATCCGGGCGAAACCTGCCCCGCGTTGATCCGTTGCCAGAGCAGCACCGGTCGCATCCACAGCTTCGGTATTGCTGCCGGCATCAATCGCCAAACTGCTACTAAGCAGCGGGAAGCCTGACGTGCCGTTGCTAAAGACTTGCACGCCGCCGAGCCGCGCTCCGGCGCCCGTCTTGTCGGAAGAGATATTGCCACTCATCCCAGCCACGCTGGAGATGAAATTGTGCCCGAGCGAATTCAATGCGCCGCTGATATCGGGACCGATTGTCGCTGAGTTGTTTTCGAAGATGGTGTTTGCGGACGAGAACGTGCCGCTGGGAGAGATCGCTCCGCCACTGCTCGCTGAGTTCTGCGTAAAGGTGTTCGATCGCGAGAGCACCGTCCCACCGACCATATGGATTGCTCCACCAGCTCCCGTCGCGGAGTTGTCGAAGAACGTGCTGTTAATGACGGTCAGCGTGCTGTTGTAGTTTTCAATACCTCCGCCAACGGTCGAGGAGTTGTCGTTGAACGAGGATCGCTCGATGACCAGCACGCTGTCTTGATCATTCTTAATCGCGCCGCCACCAGCGACACCCGGCCCGGTGCCGATGGCGTCGTTCCGAGTGAAAACGGAATCTCGAATTGAGCCACTCGCGCTGTAGAGATACAGCCCTGCCCCGTCGGTATCCGCGATGTTGTCGACGAACGAAGTGCGATCGATCGTGACTTGAGCCCCTGCGATCCCGAGTACTCCGCTGCCGTGCAACGTGTGATTGTTCTGAAGCGTTAAGTCAGCCAGTTGCAGGATGCCATTGAAAGAATAGAGCCCTGCGCCAGCCAGTGTCGCCGAATTGCTATCAATGAGTGACAGGGAAATCTCGGCAGTGGCAGTCGCTCCGACATTCGAAAGGGCGCCACCATTGTTCCCGGAGTTACTCAGCAGCTTCCCGTTGCTGATGATGAGATGCTCTTCGTTGTAGATCCCGCCGCCTTCGCCGCTGCCCGTTGCGATGCTGTTAGAAATGGTGACGTTGCTCAGCGTGAGATCTTCGAGGTTACGAATCGCACCACCAGTGTCGTTCGCGGCAGAGCCTCGAGTCAGTGTGAGACCGGAGATCGCAACAACGGACTGCGTGCCGCTGCTGCCGTCATCAATGTTGAAGATCCGCGAGTCGCCGCTGTCATCGTTATTACTGTCGGCGTTGATCGAGATCACTGCGGAACCCGGACCGACGATGGTGACTTCTGAAGCGATCGTAATTTCGCTGCCGTTGAGTCGCAGGGTGCCAGTCAGGCCATCGGCGAACGTGATCGTCGCGGGACCGGGATTCGCGTTTGCGATGGAGAGGGCTTCTCGCAGGCTGACTCCCGTGCCAAGCAGCGGATTTGCCGAGCCGTTGTCTTCGTCAGTGAGCGTCGTGACGACGAGGTTCTGATCGACGGTCGGCTCTTGCACCTTCAACGTCGCGTTGCCTTGAGTGAAGACGTTGTAGGTCAAGCCGCCCATGACTTCGTTGGCTTGCGTCGTCCATCCGCTGCCTTTGTTGACGGTGTCGTAAGAGCCGCGTTGCACGAGCAACGTGTTCGACGAGTCCGACAGATTCAGCACGTCGCGCGCGGTGAGCGTCAGCGTGTCCGCTCCGCCCGAACGCAGATCAATCTGCTCAATGCCGAGCATGCGATTGTCTTTGAGTGTTGAGAGATTGAGGCTCAAGCCGCCTGCGTTGTTGAGTCGCACGGTGTCGCTGCCGGTTCCGCCAACGATTCTTTGGAACGCAACATCTGCGATCTCAAACTGATCGTCGCCTTGCCCGCCTCGGAATGAGTCCGCTCCGCCCGCGCCCGTCACGGTGTCGTTCGCTTGTCCCGCAACAACGGCGTTCGCACCGCTCGTCCCCGTCAGCGAGTTTGCATTGGCATCGCCGAGATGCGTGACTCGGTCGCCTTTGAAGTCGTTGCCGTAAAGAACGTAAGTGATGCCGGAGTCATGCTGGCCGTTGCCATCTTCGGTACGAGCA
The DNA here is from genome assembly GCA_900299185.1 of Planctomycetaceae bacterium. Classification (GTDB taxonomy): domain Bacteria; phylum Planctomycetota; class Planctomycetia; order Planctomycetales; family Planctomycetaceae; genus AM-0621. The sequence goes on along the minus strand of OMIV01000178.1, from coordinate 78,121 downwards.
CCGTTCACGGCGTCATCGAAGCCGTCACCATTAATGTCGCCCGCTCCAAGAGCGCAGCCGAAGTTGCCATAAAAACTACCGCCGTCGATGAAGAAGCCGTTCGAGCCATTCAGGGCACTAAGATCGATCGACGAGCTGAAGCTTGAGCCGCCGAAGAGCACCGCGACGCGCTGATCGTAGACCGTATCCGTTCCGCCGATCATGACGTCGTCGAAGCCGTCGCCATTGAAGTCACCCGCAGTGCCAACGGTCTCGCCGAGTGACGCTGCCGGGCCGCTTGTGTTTGTGAAGCTGAAGCCCGTCGTGCCATTGAGCGTGCTTAGGTCGATGTTGCTCGCTGCGGGCGTCGCGCTCCCAAAGAGCACGTAACTCCGACCTTTGCTCGAACCGGCGGAGTAGTCGCCGACACCAACATCCGCGAAGCCGTCGCCATTCACATCACCGACGCTGCCGATCGTGCCGAAACGCGTTGACCCGGTTGCGGTCATGCGGAAGCCGGCGGAAGTGCTCGGCGTGCTGAAGTTGAACGTCGGCGTTTCGCTCGGGAACGACGCCGCTCCGAAGAAGACCCATGCTTCGCCAGTGGCAGAAATATTACCTAGCAAGAGATCGTCGTAGCCGTCGCCGTTGACGTCAGCGGGTTCGCCGATGTTGTCGACATTCGTGTTGTCGAAGCGAATGCCCGCCGCGCCACTGCCGAGCGAAGTCACGGTCGCGCCGCTGAATGTTGTTTGGCCGAAGACAACATAGACATCACCCGACGAGCGAATGACGACGTCTTGTAGGCCGTCGGCATTGATGTCGCCCGCGGCAACGTCTTGCCCGAGCGGACCGCTGTTGCCCGGCAGCGATTGAATCGTGACGCCGTTCGAACCATTGAGCGTCGACGTATCGAACGTCGCCGAGAACGCCGTCGTCTTGCCGAAGATGACGAAGACTTTGCCCGCGCCGTTCGTTGTGCCAGGAGCCGAAACGATGAGATCCGCCAGTTCGTCGCCATTGACGTCACCGCCCGCGAGGCCGCGACCGAGTTGATCGTTCGTCGCGAGGCCGCTGATCGTGAAGCCGGTTGTGCCGTCGAGATTCGCGAGGCTCAGAGGATTCGCAATGCCGTTCGCCGAACCGAAGACGACATAGGCTTTGCCCGCATCGGTCAGTCCCGAGACGTCTACGTCGCGCGCTCCGATCGCAATGTCGTCGTAACCGTCGCCGTTGATGTCGCCGATCACGCGCAACGACCGCCCCGAGTAATCACCCGTGATCTCGCCATGAATCTGCGAGCCGATCGGTGAGTCAATCGCGTTGTTCGCGATCGAGCCATCAACCGGAGTGTCGATGATGAAGACACGGAACTGCTCGTCGTAAGTCGCTCCCGAAGGATCGGTCGCGCGGACGGTGATGCGTTGCGAGATGTCGCTCACATTGAGCGGCGTGCTTGTTGAGAGCAGCCAATTGCCGCTGATCGTGAATCGTCCGCCCGCATCATTCACGAGGCTGTAAGTGAGCGCATCGCTATTCGGATCAGAGCCGCTGATGGTCGCCAGCGGCACACCGGCCGTTGAGGACTGCGAGACCGCGAGCGTGCTGAGCGCGAGATCGTTCGGCGGACGATTGCCCGTGCCGTCGATCGTGACTGCAACGAGTCCCGCCGCCGAAGCGCCCGCTGCGTTCGTCAGTGTGTAAGAAAAAGTTTCCGTCCCGATGAAGCGACTGTCGGGAGTGAAGACGATCCGATCGTCGCTCGGATCAGAAGGCGTGGCGTTGTTGTTGATCATCGCCGAACCGTGCTGCGGAGGACGCGGAATCGAAAGCGTGAGACTCCCGCCGCCCGCATTCGAATCATTGGCCAGCGCGTTGATCGTGACCGCTTTACCCATTCCGGTTTTGGCCGAGTCCGCAACGGCTGTAGGAATTGTTGCCAGTTTGAACCGATGAGCCCGCACGTCGACGCCGACCGCACTGTTCCTCTCGGGATTGACGACGACGATCTGCGAACCAGCAACCGCAATGTCGGGGCCTTCAAAGAAGTTGGTACTGACATCGCGTGAGAACTCGTTGCTCAACGCACTGCCGTCTGCGGACATGAATCGCGCCGCGAAGTCGACCCCACTGAATCCGCCGCCATAGTTGCGCCAGGCCACGAGCCGTCGATCGCTGCTGTCGATCGTGAGTTCCGGAAAGTGTTGCTCGCCGCTTGTTGTCGAGTTCACGACCACTTCATTGGAGAACGCCGTACCGTCACCGTTGAAGGTCCGCATGATGACTGCGCCGTCATTGTTCTCTTGCCCGTAGCTCTGCCACACGACGGTGAATTTGCCCGTCGAGTCGTATTCAACGCGCGGTCGTTGTTGCGAATTGGTCTCGGTCGAATTGACTTGAAACGCACTGCCCGCCGTCGTGCCATTGGCGTTGTAGCGCTGCCCGAAGACGCCGAAGCCACTGGTGTCCGTCCCGCCTTCGCTATGAGTATCGTTGTCCCACACAACGACGAACTTGCCATCAGAGGCGATCGCGACATCGACATCACTGAAATGTCTTCCGCCGGGCAGCGAGACATCGTTCGCATCGAGCGCCGTGCCATTCGCCGAGAAGCGCCTCATGCGAACTGCTGTGCCACCGATGTTCGTCGCCCACACAACAACGAAGTCGCCGGTCGCCTTATTCATCTTCACCTGCGGGCGAATCTGAAACGCGTAAGCGTCGTTGTTAATCGGAAACTCAGAGCCCGCTGCGGTGCCGTTGGCATTGAAGCGTTGCGCGAAGATGCCGTGATCGTCTTGCCCGCTTGCGCCTTGCCCTTCCCAAACGACGATGAAGCTGCCATCCGCCGCCATCGCCACGTCGGACGTCGCCTGACTGCCGGCCGTCGTTGTGCTCACCTGAAACTCAGAGCCCGCCGCAACGCCGTTCGCATCGAGGCGTTGCCCATAGACACCATTGCTCGCCCCGTCTTGCCCGCTGCTCGTCCAAACGGCAACGAACTTGTCGTAGCCATTCGAGGCAATCGCGGGTTCGTTTTGATCCGACGTCGTATAGGTATTGAGCGTTGCAGCTCCTTCATGCACTCCTTGCAAAGTCGGAGCCGCAACTTTGATGACGACCTTGCGCGTCGCACTGCCGCCTTTGCGATCGCTCGCCTCGAAACTGACGACGTACTCGCCCGCCGCGCTGTAGCTATGCGTCGGAGCAAGCGTGTTCGCCGTGAAGCTCTTGTCGCCGAAGTCCCAGAAGGTCGAGAGCGGATCGTTGTCCGCATCCGAGGCCGTGCCGGTGAATGAGATCGTTTGCCCGATCGTCGCGTTGACAATGTCGGCTGCAAGAGTCGTTACAGGACCGTTGTTGCCGGGGAGCGAGCCCTTGTTGATCTCGATGTCGAGATAGTTGTTGCCAGCCTCTTCGTGCCGAGCGACGACGGTGAAATGCAGTTGCGCATCAAAGTCCGAGTAAGTGCGACCGACGAGCAACGTCCCGTCCGTTCCGTCTCCATCTTGATAAGCACCGGGAATTGATTCGGGAGTCAGATCAAGCGCGCGCGGCGCGCTTGTAAATCCGAGCTTCGAAGCCGCGTCGCTGAAGTTGCTCGTGACGAAGACCGCGCCGTTATCGAGATAGGCATCGTTGGTCCGCGCGCGATAGTCGATCCAGTAATCTTGGATGTCGTTGCGACGAATCCGCAGTCCGTAGTGTCGACCGCTGACGATCGACCCGCCGTCGTCCGTTGCATGCAACCGGTACGTGCCCGAGTTCGCCGTGACGTTAATCAACTCGGTGCCGACATCGAACCATCCGGCGCGCGTCTTCCATTTTCCGAACTCGTCACCGGAAGGACTCGTTCCGCCGCCGCCCATTACGTCGAGCCCCGTGCCGCCTTCAATCTGAGTGGCATCTTCCGGATCGCTGATGACCGCATAGACGTCATTGGGATTGAGCGCACCGGAATGCGACGCACCGAAGTTGTGCCCGAACTCATGCGACCAAGCATCGACGCTGAGATTCGCATTCTCCCAGTGATAGCGACCGGGAACGCTCGCGAGCCCGTACCAACCGACGCGACCGCCGAGCGACGGATGAATGACGGTGACGTGATCGTAGCTATCGACGTTTTAGCCCAATGCCGCCGCCATCGCGCGCGCCGGATCGTGCAGTCCGGAAGGTGCACTCGACGGCGCACCAGGCGTACTGCCATCTTCGATTTGCGCTTGGGTGTAAGGAATCGTGAGCGTGCCCGGAACGATGTCGAGCTGATTGTCGGGAAAGGTGACTTGTCCGAACGTCTGCCGCTCATGAAACGCTGACACCTGCTGCATGGTCGCGCGAATCTCGGCATCGGTGAAGGTGCCGTCGGCAGACAACAGCTTGTCCTGCAAGTTGATGCGAATGACGAGGTGACTCTGCGGCCCAAGCGTCAGTGCCGGATCGACAACAGAAACGAACGACGTCTGATCCGTCGTCAGCAGCGTCAGCAATTGCCGAGTTTCGAGGACTTCGCACGACGTCGCATATTGCCGACCGCCCCGTCGTTGTTGCGATGACGAAGCGGAAATTGATTTCAACCAGTGGCCCCAAAGCATGCTCGTTATCCAATGCGAAAGATTGCTTCGTCCGCAGCAAACCCAGCCGTAGATTCGTGCGACCGTATGATTCGCAGTCCTCGTGACGTTCGACTCGAAGCGTAGAGCCCCCGACGAACAAGCGTTGTAAGTGCAATTCGCTTAGAGATCCCGAAGCTCCGCTCGCGCAGCACAATGCCGAATGACCGGGCTTCAGTGTAAAGGCCTCTTGGCGCATAACCCGCGCGCAATACCCCAAAAGCTACTGTTGCAACTGACTGACCCTTCGCCCCGATCGAGCACTTCAGACTTCACAAGTCGGAGATGTCGCGCCGACGATCTGGTCACAATCGGCACAACCGCGACTTTGCTCCCCTCCAGGCTGTCTCACGAGGAATTCAGGGTTGGCCCACTCGACACAGCGATGAATCAACCATTGCGACGAAACGAACGCCGGGCATTTGAAACAATGACTTCTCGACCGCCATTCTCATTCCGACGTTGCGATCGCCTCATTTCCGACCACTCAACAAAGACAGAAGCAACAGTCTGAACCATTCGATTTGTTGCGTGATGTACGGCGTCAACGAGCGATCTCTGCGGTTTCTTCACCGCGAAACCTCGAACAAGGGATGACTGCCTTGCCGGATTCTGCGCAAGCCACCTAGGATGACTTGGCTTTGAGTTCGACACCGGACGTCGAGCTACTCACGCGATGAACTCTAGGATGCGAGTGCATGAAACGGATGGCTGTGCTCGGCTCGACCGGGTCGATTGGAACGAGCTGCCTCGATGTCTTGCCTGGACTGCAAGATCGGATCGAGCTGGTCGGCATCGCCGCGCATCAGCGTTGGAGAGAACTCGCGCAACAGGCTCATCAGTTCCGTCCGCGCGTCGCAGTCATCGGTGATCCACAGCTCCGCGACCAAGTCGACTTAGGAGCGTTTCCCAGCGGAACCAAAGTGGAATTCGGACCGGATGCCGTCGCGAAACTCGCCGCCTCAGCCGACGTCGACATTGTGCTGGGTGCGATCGTCGGAGCTGCTGGGCTGCGGAGTGCATGGGCTGCCGCTGAAGCCGGCAAGACAATCGCGATCGCCAATAAAGAGACGCTCGTCGTCGCTGGTCCGCAAGTCGTCGATCTCGCCAGCCGAACCGGCGCAAAGTTGATCCCGGTCGACAGTGAGCACAGCGCGATCTTTCAAGCGTTGCAAGCCGGTCAAAGAAGCGATGTCAGACGCATCATCCTGACTTCCAGCGGCGGGCCATTTCGAAGTTACTCAAGCGAACAACTTCAAGAGGTCACCAAGGAAGCGGCGCTCAAACATCCGAAATGGGTCATGGGGCCGAAGATCACCATCGACTCGGCCACGCTGATGAATAAGGCGTTGGAGGTCATAGAAGCCAAGTGGCTGTTTGCTTTGGAAGCCGACCAGATTGAAGTCGTCGTTCATCCACAGTCCGTCGTGCATTCGTTTGTGGAATTCAACGACGGTTCGGTCATCGCTCAATTGTCTCCCCCCGACATGAAGTTGCCGATTCAATACGCTCTTACGTGGCCTGATCGAGTCGCGTGCCCGGCCCCGAAGATGGATTGGTCGAGCATTTGGCAATTGAACTTTGAACCGCCCAAACGAGATCTCTTTCCCGCTTTGGACCTGGGCTTCGAGGTCGCTCGAAACGGCGGCACCTGCGGAGCGGTATTGAATGCAGCCAATGAGGTCGCGGTTGACCGATTCTTGGCAGGCCAGTTGAATTTCTTAGATATCCCGCGCGCTTGCCGCGCCGTCTTGGACGCACACAACTTTGAACCCCAGCCATCGCTGTCGGAATTGATTCGACTGGATGCTTGGGCTCGTCAGGAGACTCTGCAGTGGACATCCTCGCGTTCGACTTCTCGTCGATCCTGAACAACGTATTGCACATCTTGTACGTGGCTCTGGGACTGGGCCTCGTCATCTTTTTTCATGAGCTCGGTCACTTCGCAGTGGCTAAGTGGTGCGGAGTTTTCGTCGAACGTTTCAGCATCGGTTTTGGCCCGATCTTGTGGAGCTTTAAGCGGGGCGAGACCGAGTATGCCCTCTCCGCAGTTCCCTTCGGTGGCTATGTGAAGATGTTGGGCCAGGACGACATGGACCCCAGCCAACTGACGAGCGAAGAGATCGCGCGCGACCCTCGTTCTTACTCCAGCAAGACCGTCGCTCAGCGGATGGGAATCATCTCGGCTGGCGTCATCATGAACGTGATCACCGGCTGCATGTTCTACATGGTTGCCTTCCCGCTTGGCGTGGAAACATCGCCCCCGCAAGTCGGTTCGTTGCAGATCGGCAAGCCTGCCTGGCAAAAGGGAATTCGTCCCGGCGACACGCTGGCGAGCATCAATGGTCGCGAACTGCTCACGTTTCAAGACATCCTGCGCGGCATCACGTTGTCGCAAGGTGCTACTCAGATTTCCGGCCACCATCTCGATGGCACAACCTTCGATTTGGCAATCGCTCCGGATGAATCCGGTGAGCGGCGCATCGTCGGTATTTCCGAAGGCGATCTCATGACCTTAAGTGTCTATGAGCACTCCTTCGTCGAAGGCCAGAAGACGACCGCGATGCCTGGCAGTCCGGCTGAAAATGCTGAGCCGGCCTTCAAGGATGGCGACGTTGTGAAGTCGATCGGCGGTCGCGATGTGAAGAACTACTTCGAAGTTCTGGATGTTATGGCGCGACGTCGCTCGGAACCGCTGGAGTACGTCGTAGAGCGCGGCTCGGAGAAAGTGAGCGTCACCGTTCCAGCTCAAAAGTTCCGCGATCTCGGCATGTGGTTCGACTTCGAGAAAGTCGCGGCGTTGCAAGAAGACTCGCCCGCAGCCAAAGCCAACCTGCAAGTCGGCGACAAGATCACCAAGGTCAACGGAGCGGATGTCGGAACCGAGATCAACCCGTTCTTCTTGGGCGAGTACTTTGAATCATTCGTGGGCCAAGAAGTCGAAGTGCAAGTGAAGCGCTTCGTGGAAGGCTCGGCCGATTCGCAACACATCAAAGTGATGCTCGTTCCCACCGATCGTCCAGCCTGGTCGGAACTGCCCCAGATCGAAGGCGTGCCATTATCGATTCCATCGATCGGCTTGGCGTACCACTTGTCGTCCATCGTCAGCAAAGTTGTGCCCGAGAGCCCGGCAGCCAAGGCCGAGATCGCTCAAGGTGTCACTTTGAAGTCCATGAAGTTCGAGTCATCACAACCCAACTTCAAGTTTGGTGAAGAGGACAGCAAGGTCGTTGCGTTCTGGGATCCCAAGAAGAACGTCGCGGTGAAGAACATGGCTTACGCGATGTGGAAGATGCAGGAGATTCCACAAGTCTCCGTCTCGATCGAATTCACGGACGACAAGAACAAGCCCGTGACTCTCAAACCTGAGTTCACATCAGCCGAGCACTTCCTTCCGCGCCGCGGAGTCATCCATCAGGGACTCAGCATTGTGCTGTTGGCGAATAACTGGGGTGACGCAGTTTCGATGGCCGTGGATTACACACGCGGCAGTGCCATCGACATCTACCTGACGTTGAGGAGTTTGTTTACGGGCACCTTGTCCGTGAAGAACTTGCGAGGCCCAGTCGGCATCGCTCAAGCGGCCTACAAGGTCTCGCATCATGGATTCTCGAACTTCCTGCTGTTCCTCGCGTTCCTGAGCATCAACCTCGCGGTGCTGAACTTCTTACCGATTCCGCTTCTGGACGGAGGCCACATGGTCTTCTTGATTTGGGAAGGCGTGACTCGTCGTCGACCTCATCCGCGAGTGCTGGAGTACGCACAGATTTGTGGCTTCGTCTTCGTCGTCAGCTTGATGATCTTGGTCATCTGCCTCGACGTCTTCGTCCACAAGTTCAAGGTCTAAGTTCGAGTCCAACTCCTGCTTACCGGACGATTCTCAGCGCGTACCGCCATCACGCTCCGAGAGCGCTGACTGATGCTCTCTGCGTCCTCAGTTCCTCGGCGGTGCTAGCTGTCTTCAACGCCGAGAAGCTGTGTCCGCGAAGCGTTGTTCCACGACCAAAGTCCATGCGAAGTTTTTCACGAGCGAGTTCTTCAGAACTCGCCGTGACTCCCTAACCGTTGAGCAACCTCATGTTGAAAGTCTCTCTCACGGCCCTGCTCTGCGGGCTGACGCTTTGGATGAATTCAGCCCAAGCCGCCGAGTACGACGTCGTCGTTTATGGTGGCACGTCGGCGGGAGTTATCTCCGCCGTGCAGGCCAAGAAGATGGGGAAGACCGTCGTTTTGGTTTGCCCCGACAAACATCTCGGCGGGCTGAGCAGCGGCGGGCTCGGGTTCACGGATACGGGTAATAAAAGTGTCATCGGCGGGTTGTCGCGCGAGTTCTATCACCGCATCTGGAAGCACTACGACGACGAGCAAAACTGGAAGTGGATGAAGAAGTCGGAGTACGGCGGCAAGGGTCAAGGGACGCCGGCGGTTGATGGAACTCAACGCACTCAATGGATCTTCGAGCCGCATGCCGCTGAGCACGCCTTCGAAGCCTTCGTCGCGGACTACAAGATCGAAGTGCAGCGCAATGAGTGGCTCGATCGCGGGCCGAGTGGCGGGAAGAAAGGTGAAGTCGCGAAAGGCGTCGTGAAGCAGGACGGTCGCATTCGCTCGATCACAACACTGAGCGGCAAGACGTACTCCGGGAAGATGTTTATCGACGCGACGTATGAGGGCGATCTGCTCGCTGCGGCGGGCGTCGACTATCACGTTGGCCGCGAGTCGCGCGCGACTTACGACGAGAATTGGAACGGCATTCAAACCGGAGTCCTGCATCACGGGCATCATTTCGGAGCGGTCAAGAAGAAAATCAGTCCGTATGTCATTCCCGATGACCCGAAGAGCGGCGTGCTCCCGCGCGTCAGCACTGCATCGCCCGGCGAGTACGGAGCCGGAGATCATCGCGTGCAGGCTTACTGCTACCGCATGTGCCTGACTCAGCACGATCCGAACCGCGTGCCGTTCCCGAAGCCCGAAGGCTACGACTCGAAGCAGTACGAACTCTTGCTGCGAGTCTTCGACGCCGGTTGGCGCGAGACCTTTCACAAGTTCGATCCGATCCCCAATCACAAGACCGACACCAACAATCACGGTCCCTTCAGCACCGACAACATCGGGATGAACTACGACTATCCCGAAGCGACGTATGAGCGACGGGCCGCGATCCTCGCTGAGCACCGCACCTATCAGCAGGGATGGCTCTACTTCATCGCGAACGATCCGCGCGTGCCCGCTGACGTCCGCGAAGCGATGGCGAAATGGGGACTCGCGAAGGACGAGTTCACCGACAACGGTAACTGGCCGCATCAAATCTATGTGCGCGAGGCTCGCCGCATGATCGGCTCGTATGTGATGACCGAGAACGAGCTGCTCAAGAAGCGTCCGACTCCCGAGTCAGTGGGTATTGGTTCTTACACCATCGACTCGCACAACGTGCAGCGCTACATCACCGAGGAAGGCTATGTGCAGAACGAAGGCGACATCGGCGTCGGCTTGAAGGGGCCGTATGAGATCGCGTTTGGCTCGCTACTGCCGAAGAAGGCTGAGTGCCAGAACCTCGTTGTGCCGGTCTGCGTTTCGAGCACGCATCTGGCCTTTGGTTCGATCCGCATGGAGCCCGTCTTCATGATCCTCGGACAATCCGCTGCGACTGCAGCCGTGATGGCGATCGACGCTCAACAAGCGGTGCAAGACGTGCCTTACGCCAAGCTCCGCGAGCAACTGCTCAAAGACGGTCAGATCCTCGAATACGAAGGCAGCAAATCGCGCGAGACTGGCGACGCCGGCAAAGCGGGACTCGATCCGAAGAAGCTGCCGGGCATCGTGCTCGATGATGCGGATGCGAAGCTCACCGGCGATTGGCATCAATCCTCAGCGACCGGCAGATGGGTCGGCCGCAGCTACTCGCACGACGGCGGAGCGAAAGACGGCAAGAGCAGTGCTCGTTTCGAAGTGAAGCTGCCTCAAGCCGGTCGCTATGAAGTGCGATTGGCGTACTCGGCATCCAGTAATCGTTCTTCCATCGTGCCCGTCGAGATCACTCACGCCAGCGGCTCAAAGACCGTGACCGTGAATCAGCAACAAGCTCCAAAACTCGACGGCCTCTTCGAATCACTCGGCGTCTTCGAATTCGGGACGGAAGCAGTGGTCGTCGTCACCAACAAGAACGCCAACGGGCACGTGATCGTCGACGGCGTGCAGATCGTCGAGGCGAAGTAAGCCGGACAAGAGCAGTACTCGCTCAGACGATCGGGCCAGTCAGAGAGACAAGGTCCGGGGTTGATCGGCTGGCGATGTTGCGAGCGGCCAATGTTCCGCAAGCAGCGTCGATATCGGCACCACCGGAGTAACGACGGACTACGGGCTGCGCGACGTATCGCTGCAAGGCATCTCGGAAGTTTCGCAGTTCGTCTGCGGTCGGCGGCTGGTAGCGGCCAGTCGGATCAGTGACGTCGATGATGTCGAGCCTCACTGACATGTCACCGATGGCTTCGCCGAGAGCCCGTGCATCCTCTTCACCGACGTTGAAGCCGCTGATGCAAACATACGACAGATTCATACGGCCCTGCCCTCGCTCAGCGATGTGTCGGCGAGCCGCCGCAATCACATCCGCCAAAGGCGTCATCGCAGCAATCGGAACAATTTCGCGTCGCTTCTCGTCAGTCGCCGCCCCCAAGCTGATCGAAAGACGAAATCGACGGTTCTCGTCGGTGAAGCGATTGATCTCAGACACCAACCCCACAGTGCTGACCGTAATGCCCTTGCCGCAGATGGCCGCACCATACGGACAACACATGGTCTCGGCAGCGGCCAGCACTCGGTCGTAGTTGAGGAACGGTTCGCCCATGCCCATGAAGACCGCGCCCGTCACGCGACGACCTTCGCTTCTGACGATGTCTCGAGCCTGCAGCACTTGATCGAGAATCTCCCAAGTCGCGAGGTTCCGCCGCGTCTTCATCGTGGCGGTGGCACAGAACTTACACCCCATTGCACAGCCAACTTGGCTCGACAAACACAAGCTCACCGCACCCGGTTTATGCAGTGGGATCAATACGGTCTCGATGATGAGATCGTCCGGCGTCGCAAAGGCCAGCTTCACAAAGTTATCAACGCTGGATCGCTTCTGATCGACGAGCCTCAAACGCGGCAAGTTCGACATCGCACGGATTACGCGGCGCGACAGCGGCAACATCGATCCCAAGGCATTCGCATCGACGATGCCTTCACCGACCACGCGAGAAAACAATCGGCGCGACCATTCGAGCGTCATCCCCAGTTCTGCCGCACGTTGCAGGAACCCTTCCGGTGAATAGTCGCGTGGATCGAAATGCTCGGCAGGTTGGTTGGTCATCGGAGTTTGAATGCGGCTAGAGTGAACCCGTCGAAGACTTTTCAGTTTCTCTGACGTTGGAATGGGCCGAAGTCTAGGCCCCTCAAGACCGCGATCAACCTGAGGTCCGAAATGCCGCTGCGACAGGCCTGAAACTCGAAGGCGACAAGCCGCCTGCAATCCGAGTTGCCCCCAACTGCGATCGGCGTGTCGCTGCTGCCAACCTGGCCGATCTGCGAACGCTCATTCAAGGAACAGCGTAGATCTCACCGGATTACCTCCGGCTATAGGAGCCTTAGAAATTGTTCCGGCAAAGAAGTCACCACAATCGTTTGGGCGGTTCCATCCGAAGCGGTTGAAATGATCGTCTCGCAGCCGAATACTCCCACCCCACGTGATTCGACTCTTCGTGTCTTTCGCGGCTTGGCTGTTGCCTCTCGGTCTTGTGGACAAGTCCGACAACCCGAGCACGCGAGCCTCCTCTCAGGGAACCCAACATGAAACTGCGTTTGTTTGCTTTCATCGCCTCGGTCGTCATGACCATTGCTCTGCCGCTTGTCGCGCAGGACAAAGTCGCTGCGGTGCGTCTTGGCACCGGGATCATGACCTTTGACACCGTTCCTAACTGGGGACTGGGTGAAGACGGCAAGTCGATCATCGGCTCGACCCACGGCGGTGTCGTCATCGACAAGTCCGGCAACATCTACACGACATCCAGCCTGGGAATCTTCGTCTTCAATCCCGATGGCAAGTTGGTCCGCAAGTTTGTCGGTCCACAGTACTCGAACATCCACGACATCGAGATCCGCTCGGAAGGCAACGATGAATTCCTCTTCGGTGCTCGCAACGCTAACGGCGAAGGCATCAAGCTGCATGCCGAGACGGGCGACATCGTCCTGAAGTTGGGCATCCCTGCTGAGTCGGGTTTGAATCTGACCAAGTGGAGTCCAACCGCAATCACCGTCGCAGCCAATGGCGACATCTATTTGGCTGACGGCTACGCCAGCAACCACATCTTCCGCTTCGACAAAGCTGGCAAGTACATCAAGCACTTCGGCAAGAAGGGCAACGAATTGAAGGAGTTCAACACCTGCCACGGCATGACGTTGGATACTCGCTATGAGCCGAACCGCTTGCTGATCTGCGACCGCAACCACCAACCCAAAGGCCGCTTGGTTCATTACGACCTGGATGGAAACTTCATCGACGAAGTCATCACGGGACTCGGTCAACCCACGTCGGTTGCCGTTCAAGGCGACTATGTCTCGGTGCCCGATCTGCAAGGCCGCGTCTACATCCTCGACAAGTCGAACAAGATCGTCGCCGAACTCGGACACGACCCCAAGCTCTCGCCTCGCAGCTTCAACGTTCCGCAAGACAAGTGGGTTGAAGGTGTCTTCTGCGGCACTCACGGTTCCTATTGGGACAAGAGCGGAAACCTCTATGTGCAAGACTGGAACACTTCTGGTCGCATCATGAAGCTCGTCCGAGTGAAGTAACTCTTACAACAGCGTTCAGTCGATCTGTTGTTGCTGCTCATGAAGGACGAATGAGACTGACGAGCATCTTTACGAGGCCGTCAGTCGCATTCGTCCTTTTCGCGTTCCCGGCAAGCGTGACTTGGTTCTCACAATCATCTCTGCAAAGCAACCGCCATGTTGAATCGTCGAACGTTCCTCGCATCGTCCCTGGCTTCGATTGCAGCTACGACCTTGGCTGCCGACAAACGAGCCCCGCGCATTCTGCTGCGGTCGTCTTGGCAGACCGTCAACATCGGCGACATCGCTCACACGCCAGGTGTCTTGCGGTTGCTCGAAACACATCTGCCCGAAGCCGAAGTTCGGCTGTGGCCCAGCAAGATCGACAACGGCGTCGATGCCATGCTGGCAGCGCGATTCCCTCGCGTCAGGATCGTCACCAAACCCGACGACCTGAAAGCAGCCTTCGACGAGTGTGACTTCTTACTGCATGGATCAGGTCCGTCGCTGGTTGCGGAGAACGACGTCGTAAAGTGGTCCAAGCAGACCAACAAACCCTATGGCATTTACGGCATCACGTTGCCCATCACGAATTCCGCGTCGACCACTCCCACCCCCACGGCGACCTTCGACAAGACGATCGATGTCCTGAGCAACGCACGCTTCGCATTCTTCCGCGATTCAAAGTCACTCGAACTCGCCAAGACTCGCAATTGCCGCTGCCCAATCATGGAGTTCGCTCCCGATGGTGCCTTCGCCACGGACCTACGAGATGACGCCAAAGCAGTCGCGTTCTTGAAGCAACACGGACTCGAAGACGGCCAGTTCCTGTGTTGCATTCCACGATTGCGCTATACACCCTATTGGACCGTCCCCAGCAAAAAGGCGGTGTTCGACGAGAAGAAGCATGCCCGCAACGAAGCGCTGAAAGAGCACGATCACGCTCAGCTGCGCCAAGCAATTGTTGAAGTCGTGAAGCAGACCAATCTCAAGGTTTTGATCTGCCCTGAAGACCAGACTCAAATGGCTGTCGGTAAGGAACTGCTTTACGACAAGTTGCCGGATGATGTTCGAGCCCGAACCGTCTGGCATCCGGACTATTGGCTAACGGGCGAAGCTGTCAGCACCTATGTCCGCAGTGCCGGTCTTTTCGGCAACGAGATGCACAGCCCCATCATGTGTGTCGGCAATGGAATCCCGGCGATCGTCTGTCGCTGGGCCGAGCAGACCAACAAGGGTTTCATGTGGCGCGACATTGGACTCGGCGATTGGCTCTTTGACCTCGATCATGAAGCCGACGTTCAAAAGATCGTCCCTGCAGTGCTCTCCATGGCGAAAGATCCTGCGGCTGCTCGTGAGAAGGCGGCTAAGGCTCGTGCCTTTGTGGAACAACGCCAGAAAGAAACGATGGGCGTACTTCGCCAAGCGGTTGGGCTCTAAGCTGCGGAGTGATTTTCAATCTTGCCCGCACCGTGACCAGCAACTGTTCCTTGTCGGAAGTCTTCCATGTTTGATTGGTCCTCGCATGATGTCTGGATTGCGCTCACAGCGGCGTTAGCGGGCATGTCATGCGCGGTGCCCGGAACGTTCTTGGTACTGCGTAAGCAAAGCATGCTCGGCGACGCGTTAAGCCACACAGTTTTGCCGGGCATTGTCACGGCGTTCTTAGTCGCTCACTGGTTCCAACTCGCCAGTCCCAATGGCAATTCCTTGCATGCGTTGTTGCTCGTGGGCGCCGTCCTCGCCGGCCTTGTTACAGCCTTCCTCACAGAGCTCGTGCGAAAAGTCGGTGGCGTCGAAGAGTCTGCCGCATTGGGAGTCGTTTACTCATCGCTCTTCGCTTTCGGGTAGCTATTGATTCGGATGTTTGCATCGAGCGTCCATCTCGATGCTGACTGCGTCCTCTTTGGAGCGGTCGAGACCGTCGTCTTCGACACTTGGGGCAACACCGACATTCCCCGAGCAGCAGTGCTCAACGCAGTCATGCTTGCCGCGAATTTCTTGCTGGTGTTGGTGTGCTTCAAAGAACTGAAGCTGGCGACATTCGATCCAAGCCTGGCCGAATCACTCGGCATTCGACCGCGACTGGTCAATTACGCCTTGATGTCGATGACTTCAATGACGTTGGTCGCAGCCTTTGAAAGTGTCGGCAGCATCTTGGTTGTCACCATGCTGGTGACTCCGGCTTCCACCGCGTTGCTGTTCAGTCAGCGTCTTCGTCACGTGGTGTTGTTGAGTGTTGGTTTGGCTGGAGCCTGCTCGGTTGGTGGTCACGTCTTAGCGACGACTCTGCCTCGAACACTCTTCCAATGGCTCGGGTTCAAGACGGTCGACGATACCAGCACCGCGGGCATGGCTGCCTTAACGTGCGGCATGGCATTCGTCGCGGCGCTGCTGCTGAGTCCCCAACGAGGCATCGTGTTTCAAGCCCTTCGTAATTGGACGTTGAGCTTTCGCATTGCCTGTGAGGACTTGCTGGGCTTGCTGTATCGCTCGCACGAAGTTGAGCGGGACGTCACCGCCACCGACCTTCAACTTCACGACCATCCGCGTTTGATCTCGCCGCTGATGCGATGGCTCGCCATTTGGCTGCTGACGAGACGCGGAGAAATTGTCCTCACCGCATCGGGCTACGCGCTCACTCCCACCGGTCGCCAATCCGCAGAACGAGTCGTCCGGTCGCATCGCTTGTGGGAGCTTTACATGTCTCAGCACTTCCCCTTGCCCGACGACCATTTGCACCAAACCGCCGCTCGAGTCGAGCACTTCCTCAGCGAAGACATGCTGCAACAACTCGAAGCCGAACTCGACCGCACCGACGCAGACCCTCACGGCCGAGCGATACCAACCAAGTAACGAGACGCTCGAAAGATCGAAACAAAAGTTGCCACGACTCTGAACCGAGATAGCCACTACTCTTCCACCGGCCAACTTGCTTTCGAGCACGCCGGCCTAGTTGCTCTCAGCAGCAACATCGAGTGAGTCTGAAATCGGCGAGCGTGTCTCACAGATGATTCGAGAAGACACTCATCGTTCAGCATTCAGTCATCACTCATTGGATTCGCCAGGAGTCACAGAACACGGGCCGCCGACATGCTCTCTGTCGAGTCTCGGCATCGGGTCTTTGTTCATGGAACGTCAGATGAAACAGCTCGCTACCGACAATCAAGAGACAATGGTGCCAGATGTATCCGCCGAGACTGGGACACAAGTCCCCACCCAAGTCGCAGCCGGATTGAGCACCGTTCGTCAAACCGATCTGCCACCCGCCGAAGGGTGCGAGACTCTGGCCGAGCCGGCAGCATCCACTTCATCGGCGAGTTCGTCCGCATCAACCAAGGCCAACGGTGCGACGCCAAGTTCGCCCGCAGCCGCTACTCAACCGGACTTTGCCGAGACCGTTGCAGAGACTCCGGCCAACCCAATGCAGACTGTTGCCGAACGCTCGACGGCGACTCCAAGTCGTACTCGCATCACGCAGACTGCCGGCGGAGTCCGCGTCATTCCCAAGGTGCTGGGCGATTACGAACTGCTCGATGAACTTGGCAAGGGCGGCATGGGCATCGTCTATCGGGCTCGACAACGAAAAGCCAATCGCATCGTCGCACTTAAGATCATTCGCCCGGATCGGCTCGGCAGTCTGAGTCCGTCGAGCCAAGCCGGCATCATCGAGCGTTTCCGAAAGGAAGCTCAGGCAGCCGCGAGGCTAACTCACGACAACCTCGTCACGATGTACGAGGTCGGAGAGATCGACGGCTGTCATTATTTCTCCATGCAGTATGTCGAGGGATGTAGCCTCGCGGACAAACTGCGAACCGGCCCGCTCGACAACAAACAAGCGGCGCAGTTCATCGAGCCCATTTGCCGCGCGGTTCATGCCGCTCATCAAGTTGGCGTGCTGCATCGAGACATTAAGCCGCAAAACATCTTGATCGAGAACACAACTCTGCGACCGCGCATCGCGGACTTTGGTCTCGCGAAACTGGCCGACGATGAAGTCGAACTCACTCAATCCGGCGAGATGATGGGTACTCCGCCTTACATGCCACCGGAACAGTTTGGAGACGCAGTTCACTGCACGGCTAAGGCAGACATCTATTCGCTTGGAGCGACGCTCTATCACTCGCTGAGTGGTCGGCCGCCGTTTCAAGCAGCGACATCCATCGCGACGATGCGACAAGTGTTGGAACAAGACCCGGTTGGTCTGCGGCAACTCAATACCGCAGTGGATATCGAACTCGAAACGCTCTGCATGCGATGTCTCGAAAAAGAGTCCGAGCGTCGCTTCAACACCGCCGAGGAACTGGCCGACGAACTGCTTCGCTACATCAACGGCGAGCCCATTCTCTCGCGTCCGTTGAGTCGCGTGCAGCGCATCATCCGCTGGTGTCGCCGCAATCCAATCATCGCGGCGATGATCGGCGCGGTCGCAGCGTCGCTGCTATTGGCCGTCGGTGCGTTGGCCTTCACGGCAGTCAAGACAGAGAAAGCGCGGCAAGCAGTCGAGAAGAGCCTCGACGAAACCAAGGTTGCGCAAACGCTGTCGGAAGCCAGCTTCCAAGATGCTCTGAATGCCGTGAACGAGTTCTTCACACGAGTCAGCGAAGAGCGTTTGCTGAACGAGCCGGGTGCTCAAGGTCTGCGTAAGGAACTGCTGACTCTCGCCAAGACTTATTACTTGAGATTGCTTGATCGGCGCGACGGCGATCCGGCGGTGCAAGAAGAACTCGCAGCAACCCACTACCGACTGGGACTCATTACCGAAGAGCTCGATTCGCCGCGTGCCAGCCTGAAGTCCTATGACACCGCGCGCTCCATGCTCACGATCCAACTGAAAAAGAATCCGAACTCGGCGACCCGTCAAAAGTTCCTCAGCAACACACTCAATGCGATGGGCCGTGCGCATACGCGACTGGGGGAACTCGATAAGGCCGAAGAACTCTTCAAAGAGTCTCGGCAGATCCGCGCTGCATTGGTCGGAGCTGCTGAAAACGTGGCCGAGCGAACCGAGCTGGAACGACTGCTCGCCAACACCGAAATGAATCTCTCACTGATCGAGAAGCAACGCGGCAATCTCGCCGAGGCTCTCAAGTTTATGCAGCACGCGCAAGAAGACCGGCTGACGTCACTCAAACAAGAACCGCAAAACCGGAAGCTGCGAAGAGACCTAGCCAAGGGTGATTACAACCTCGCGAACTTAGCGATCGATCGCGATGACCCGACATCGGCCATCACCGTCGAGAAACATGCCAAGAGAGCTATTGAGCGGCTCGAAGAGTTACTCAAGGAAACGCCAGATGACCTCGAAGACCGGCACCTTCTAGCTCTGAGTTATCAGTTACTCGCAGACCTGGATGCCGCGCTCGCAGCAACCGATTCCGGCCATAGGGATCTCGCCGTCGATCGTTATCAGCGTGCCCGAACGGCCCTCGATCGATTGGTCGCTCGAAATCCTAATGTGCCTCGCTACCAATATGAACTGGCACTGTTACTCGGGAATCTCGCTGAGTTGGAAGTCGATCAAATGCGACGCGATGCGGCGATCAAGTTGCTCGACCGCGCGACCGAAATTCTCGCTGGATTGCTCAAAGATCAACCGGGCCGCCGCGAGTACGAAGAACTCGCCAAACGGCTGACGGAATTGCGAATGAAGTAATCACTCATCGCTTAGACCAACTCCGCTTCATCGCGGTTAGATCGATCTCGCCGTCGCCCACGTCGCATCATGTCCACGCCGGCAAGGTCTACCCAAACTCGTCAACTGGAGCCGTCGCTATCTCAATGAACGACGCCTACGAACTGGCGCGGAGTCGCTCCAAGACGCCAGCCGATACAGAGCGCGACGAATTGGACTAGGACGACCTATGCGCCGCCGCTTGGCGAGCCTCGATAGCGAACAAGGACATTGTGATGCAGTGGAGACTGACGATCGCGACGACTCTGTCCTTGATTGCGGCGGAATTGGGAATCGTGCGGGCTCAAGACTATGTGCCCACGCCGTTCTACGACTTCAACAACTCAGACACTTCGACTGACCAACAAACCGAGTCAGACCTCTTGCCGGGATACTCGTCGTATTTACCGATCTCGTATTTCCAAAACCAAGCGGCACCCAATCAGCCAGCTGCTCAGCCCGGACAGCAGCCACAACCGGCACTAAGACCGAATCCGCAACCGCCGGCGAATCCCCTGGCGAACATGCAAAACCGCAGGCCATCACTCGCTCGGCTGAACCGCGCACCAGACTTGTTTGGAGATAGCTTCACGCCGCTAACGGTCGGAATCACGGGCCAGAATTTCGACAACCTTGGAGTGACTTCAATCACGGGGCTTAACGGCAATTACCAAGCTAATGTGCCGCTAGGTGCAGGCACACGCCGCTTTAAGAACGAGCAAACCAGGGCGTTACCGACCGACCGCGTCATCTTCATCTACAACCATTTTCACAACGCCATCGAACTCAACCACGTCAGCGGCGCTGGACCACGTTCGGATATTGGCAACGTCGACCAATTCACATTCGGCTTCGAAAAGACCTTCGGAGACGGCGACTGGTCAATCGAAGCACGCATGCCGTTTGCCGCAAACTCAGACCTCTCGCTCGATGGAATCGCCGTCAACAACGGGACGATCGGCAACTTGACGCTGACTCTCAAGAGGTTGCTCTATCGATCTGAGGATATGGCACTTGCAGCAGGTCTGGCTGTCACAAGTCCGACAGGCAACGACACCGAGTTCAACATTTCAAAGGGTCTCGCACGGATCACCATCGACAACCAAGCCGTGCATCTCTTGCCATACGTCGGCCTCTTAATGACTCCAACTGACGAATGGTTTGTGAATGCCTTCGCTCAAGTTGATGTTGCGACGAATCCCAATGGAGTGACTCTTACATCCAACTCGTTGGTCGCCCCGATCAGTGGAGATGTCATTGAGCAGACTGTGATGTATCTCGATCTCTCGTTGGGCTATTGGCTCTACCGCTCGGACGAGGATGAGGGCTTAACCGGCTTAGCTTCAGTCCTCGAGTTCCATTACACGTCCACGCTGAATGACGCTCAAATCACCAATCTCGGCGGCGCCGGATTCTTGAATGTCGGCAACGGAATCAATCGCTTCGACGTCGTGAATATGACGACCGGCATCCACTCCGAATGGTCGCGAAATACCCTAATTCGCACGGCCGTTGTTGTTCCTCTCACTAATGAGATCAACCGCTTCTTTGACGCAGAGATTCAAGTCTCAGTGATCCATCGCTTTTAATGGCGAGTAGCCATACCAGACGACTGAGAGATCCACGAAGCCGATCGGACTCTCAGTTGGTTTCGCTAGAGAGACTGGCCCAAGCCAACTGAGCAACCACAGACATCTTGCCCTGCACGCTTCGAAGGACCGAAACATGCTCGACCCACGCATTCGCCGCTTGGCAGAACTCCTTGTTGACCACAGCACTCGGTTACAAGCCGGCGAGAAAGTCTTAATCGAAGCCTTCGATCTGCCAGACCCGAGCCTCGTCTGCTGTCTCGTCGAACTCGCCCGAGCGAAGGGCGCGCTTCCCGTCGTCAACTGGAAGAACAACACGGTCGTTCGCAGCCTGATGAAGCACGGCGATGCCGAGACCTTCAAACTGATTGGCGACATTGAAGCTCATGCCATGAGTCAGATGGCGGCTTACATCGGCATTCGAGGAGCCGCGAATAGCAACGAGCTCGCCGATGTCCCGTCCGCTCAAATGCAGCTTTACCAAGAGCATTGGTGGCACCCGGTGCATTTGGCACTGCGAGTCCCCAAAACGAAATGGGTCGTGTTGCGCTACCCGACTCCATCGATGGCTCAATCAGCTCAGCGGAGCACCGAGGACTTTGAGGATTTCTATTTCCGAGTCTGCACGGCGGACTATGCGGCGATGGCCAAGAACCAAGAGCCATTGGTCGCCCTCATGCGACGCACCGACAAGGTCAGGATTGTCGCTCCCGATACGGACCTCAGCTTCTCGATCAAGGACATCCCCGTCATACCATGCCATGGTCGTCGCAACATTCCAGACGGCGAGTGCTTCACAGCGCCGGTCAAAAACAGCGTCAACGGTGTGATGACCTACAACACGAAGACGCAGTACCAAGGCATTGTTTTCGACCGCATTCGCTTCGAGTTCAAAGACGGCAAGATTGTCCATGCCCGATGCGCTAATGGCCAAGACAAGCGGCTTAACGAGATTCTCGATTCGGACGAAGGCGCGCGATACATCGGCGAATGGTCGTTCGGGCTGAACAATGAAGTTCGCAAACCGATGCTCGACACTCTCTTCGATGAGAAGATCGGAGGCTCGATGCATCTGACGCCGGGCAATGCCTACGAGACTGCCGACAACGGCAACCGCAGCAAAGTCCATTGGGACATCGTGCTCATCCAGACGAAGGCTTATGGCGGCGGTGAAGTTTGGTTCGACGGTCAGCTGATCCGGAAAGATGGATCCTTTATTCCAACAGAGCTCGAACCACTTAACGTCGGCCTGGTTTGATCTCCCTCAGATCGACCGACCAAGTCAGCTCGATCAACACACTCTCCAAAAGCCAGGAGCAGCCTGATGGCCCGAGTGCGACAACCTCGTCTCGACCAAAAGCTCGCAGTTGCTTTGCGATATGCTCCTGACGACGGGGATGAAGCACCCGTCGTTACCGCCAAAGGAACGGGAGCGTTTGCCGATCGAATCCTGCAAACAGCCCAAGAGCACGGCATACCCGTCGAGAAGAATCGTCCGCTCGTGCAAGTGCTCTCGACGCTCGACCTCGATCAGCAGATTCCGCCTGCGATCTACACTGCAGTCGCGAAGATTCTGAGCTTCATCTACCGACTCAATCGCACCGGAAGCGGTGGGAAGCGAAGTTGAGCGACCGCAGTGAGCTTATTGACCGCGATTTCGCTCGCGGAACTTGGCACTGATCTGTTGAAGCTGCCGCTTCTCTGCGGTTGTCAGAGCGTCTTCGCCCTGTGCATGTAGCTTTTCCAACAAGCCGTCCAACGTTCGAGATAACTGACGATCTTCTTCTTCCTTACGACGTCGCAGTTCTTCTTCGCGCTGTTGCTTCCAGCGTTCCAGCATGCCCGGCGATGGCTCTTCAGCTTCATGCGAGCGTTCCAAACTGGTGTAGCCTTCAGAGAAGTCGTACCCCATGAACGATGCGTCGCTCTCGTCCTGTTGAGACACCTGCATGCGGAATTGCTCCTGCATGTTGAACGCCATCACGACAGCCCCGATAAGCATCACCCAAACGCTGCCGTAGATCAGACCAAGACACATGAAGGCGATGCCGGAGTAGCTGCCAATGACGAGGTAGCGATTGCGAGCGACCTGAGCATCACCCGCGGCCGTGAGGCCCATCAACAACAATCGGCCTCCGTCCAATGGATGAACGGGCAACAGATTGATGAGCAGCAAAACCCAATTCACTTTGAAGGCCAGGACCAACAACTCCGGCATCACATTGGCCAGAGCTTTGCCCTTCAGCACGACGGCCGGAATCTCGAACGGGTTGTACCAGCCCGCCGAGTACTGAGACTTCAGCAGCGGATAAAACGTCAAAACGCAGATCGCCAAGTTCGTCATCGGCCCCATCAAGGTCGTGATGAAGCGAGACGCAAAGGTGGAAGCGGGAATACACAGCGCTAAGCCACCGAACGGCGTGATGTGAACTTCATCAGCGCTGCCTCCCGTCCGTCGAGCTCCGAGCACATGCCCGAACTCGTGTAGCAAGACACTGAGAAACATGATCGCGCCAACGGTCAGACCAAGCGTAACATCGCCTAATCGCGAACAAAGTGCGGCAAAGACTAGGACGAACCAAATGCTGATTCGCACTTGGACGCCGAACCAAATGCCGCAGGGAACCGCCAGTTGGAAGACGTTTCGGTCTTGATTCATCGCGCGTATCCAAAGCCGCCGAGTTCAACTTCATCCTCGAAAAGAGCCGTTCCCTATCGAGGACCATGAAGCGTCAGCGAGTTTACCGTGGCCGCAGAGACGCTCGCAAACAGCCATTGTCGCGTGCGCCCAAAACACTCATCCGACTGGAGAGACAATTCTGCATTTCCTGACGAGGCAGACTGATCCGGGCAAAGAATTGCTCGCAGCAGACGACTACATAAATCAGCAAAGTCACGCGGCATGGTTCACCTGAGTTACGTCTCGGCCAGCAACTCTCACGGAAAACTTTGCTCGATCAGAACAGTCGGTTGTGCCCGTTAAGAGCCGCGACTCGATAAGCCTCTGCCATAGTCGGGTAGTTGAATGTCGTCTCGATGAAATACTTCAACGAGTTCGCCTCACCCTTCTGCTGCATGATGGCCTGCCCAATGTGGATGATCTCGGACGCATTCGCTCCAAAGCAGTGAATGCCGAGAATCTGCAAGGTCTCGCGATGAAACAACAGCTTCAACATGCCAGTGCGTTGCCCCGTGATTTGAGCACGAGCCAAGCTCTTGAACTGAGCATGGCCGACTTCATACGGCACTCTTTCTTCGGTGAGTTGCCGTTCGGTCTTACCCAACGAACTGATCTCGGGACTGGTGTAGATGCCGATCGGGATGTCTCGCGCCAATTGATCAGACTGCCCAGTCAGAATGTGCTGAGCGGAAGCTCGCCCCTGCTGATAAGCCGCACTGGCCAACGCAGGAAAACCATTCAAGTCACCGACGGCATAGATATGCGGAACGGTCGTCTGAAAGTGCTCGTTGATTGACAGGTTGCCGCGAGTATCGGGCTGCACGCCGATGGCTTCCAAATTGAGTCGATCGGAGTTGCCGGTACGACCATTCGCCCACAGCAAGACATCGGTCTTCAATTGCTTGCCCGACTGAAGATGCAGAATGACTCCGTCATCACGGGCTTCCACCCGGTCATAGATTTCTTGATGTCGCAAGATCACACCTCGGTCTCGCATGTGATAGGCCAGCGCGTCGGCAATTTCGTCGTCGAGAAACTCCAACAGTCGGCCTCGTGTATTCACGAGATTCACTTTGCAGCCAAGGTTGCGAAACATCGATGCGTACTCGCAACCAATGATGCCCGCGCCATACACAGTGATCGACTGCGGCGTGTGATTCATGCTGAGAATGGAGTCACTGTCGAAGATCCGAGGATGCGAGAAATCCACATCCGCTGGTCGATAGGGACGAGCACCGGTCGCGAGCACAATCCACTTAGCTCGGAGTCGAGTCCGTGCGTCGTTGTTGAGTTCCACATCCACCGTATGAGGATCGTGCAGAGAAGCTCGGCCATTAAAGATCGGAACGTGGTTGCGATCGTAGAACGCCGTCCGCATCTCGACCTGCTGCTCAATCACGGAACGAGCCGTCTTACGCAGCTCGGGAAACGACAACTGCACCGAGATCCCATGATCGCGATAGAGCCGGTTGTTATTCACTTCGGTCATCTGAAAGATCGCGAAGCGCAGGGCCTTGCTGGGGATCGTCGCGCTATGCGTGCAAGCTCCGCCAATCTCTTTCTGCTGCTCGACCACAGCCACACTGAGCCCGTGCTTGGAGGCCTGCATCGCGGCCCCTTCTCCACCAGGGCCAGAACCAACCACTACGACATCGAAATTGAGATCATCCATGTTGCACTCCGAGAACCAGAGAAAGACCGATTGAGCGGCACCGAGAGTGTAGCGAATACCCACGGCACGTCTGCCTGATCGGAAGAGTGGCAACACATTGCCGCTCGATTAACGATGCCTCTGCCAACCCAATCTAATTGGCATCAAAGGACCAGAATGATGGCTCGTCAGGAAAGCGATCGAGAAGACTTGATCCGCGAAGCAGCCGCCCTCAGCCCACGCATCGAGTGGGGCATCGTTGGCGAACCCGGAGTTGTCTTCGCCGGGCTCAAGCGAAACGGAGCACTGTCCCTCTACTTCGATCAAGACCCGGTCTATCAGTTCGATGTCGAGGGCCGACTGCGTCGCGCTTATGTCGACGGGTTCCTGTATCGCAGTGATGGAGATCGCTTGGCCGAGCTGCATCGCGAGCGTTCTGAAACCGAAACCGTGCTTGTGCGACAAGACATTGTCGGTAGGGAACTCGATGCGTTCTTAAGCACCATGCAAGATCGATTGAGATCTCTCATCCAGAAGCTTCAAGGCGGCCAAGCCACCGTCCTGAGAAGCGTCTGCGATCATGACTTACCGAACTTCGAGCCTCTAATTGCCAATGCCGTCGAGCATGCGCACGAACTTGCTCCGGCGATCGCTCCAGCCCGAAGTCGACGTTAGCTATGACTAAATCTCGGCGTGCGCGGACAAGCAAAAGTCGCAAAGACAGCACGACGATCATGCGAGTCACGCAGCACCGATTTGATCGAAGTCACGAATGCGGCCAATCGGATGCGATGTGCCGACCGCGAGTTCAACTTGGCTCGCATGGGATTGGCAGTTGCTGAGCGATCCTTGGCGACAAGTCGGCACTGCAGACTGAAACCTAACAATCAAGTTTGCAAACGGAAATTTCCCCTCACTAGGATGACCCTGCGACCCAAGAACGGGTCGTGCGGAAGACGTTGATTTTCCGTGCGAAGTCGCGTCGCTCATGACTTGAGCGGCAAGGAAGCAAGGTGGCGTCCGAATGCTTGGGGGTAAACGGACGCCCTGATGCGGCTCATCGAGAATCGAGGATCGAGTCCAATCAAGTTGGCGGGCTGGCCAACTCGGAATCGGTCAAATTGGTTCGCGCACCAATGGAGCGTGCGCGAGTGCTTATTGGCCCCCGTACCCGCAGGTATATCTCTCATGCGCATCTCCCCGTGGCTACTCGGTTGGAAGAAGCGAACCGCTCGTCGTCGTTCGGTCAATCGTCCCAACCCTGCTCAATTACTCGAAGAACGAGTCGTCCCTGCAGTCACCGTCACGGTCCCTGTGGTGAATGGCGAGAACGTCTTGAAGATCCAGTCGACGGGCAACGATTCAGTCCGTGTGAGACTCGCGGGATTGAACGTACGCGTCGAAGAGTCGGCCAACGGCAGTACTTACACCGCAGTGACGAGCTTCGGTAACTACGCCGCATCGAGCATCCGGAAGGTCGAGATCACAGGCAGCGACGGTCCCAACACGATCGACCTGTCATTGATGACTCGAGCCGGATTTGGTGGAGTCAATGGGATCACGATTACTGCTGGTGACGGAGCCGACATCATTAAGGCGCCAACCGACATTGGATCGACGATCTCTGCAGGAGATGGCAACGACAACGTCCTCGGTTCGAGCGCCATCGACTCAATCGACGCCGGCAACGGAGACGATTCGGTTGATGCTGGAGCTGGCAACGACACCATTATCGGTGGTGACGGAAAAGATACACTCGCTGGTGGTCTAGGAAATGACCGGATCGACGGCAACAACGGCACGGACCTCATCGACTCCGGTGGTGGCAACGACTCAGTAAATGGCGGCGGAAGCAACGACTCCATCTCGACAGGAGATGGCAACGACACCGTCACCGGAGACACCGGCAACGACTCCATCACGGGTGGTGCTGGCGCAGACTCCCTCTTGGGTGGCGTCGGTAATGACACCATCGATGGGTCTGATGGAGATGACTCACTTTATGGTGAAGCTGGACTAGACAACATTCTTGGTGGCAGCGGCGCTGATACCTTCGATGGTGGCGCTGACAATGACACGATCAATGGTGGTTCTGGCAACGACTCAGGCACTGGTGGCGCCGGAGCAGATATCATCCGCGGTGGCGATGGTCTCGATTCACTAACGGGTGGCACCGAGAACGACACGGTCGGCGGTGATGCCGGTAACGACTTCGTGAATGGTGAACTCGACGATGACCTCGTCATCGGTGGTTCTGGAAATGACATTGTTCGTGGTGGCGGCGGAAACGATCGAGTCGATACGCGGCAGACATTACTGTCGATCTCCAATGCTTCGATCATCGAAGGCAACTCGGGCACCAAAACTCTGGCCTTCGTTATTTCGGTCGTTGGCCCAGTAATTGATCCCGTCAGCGTCAACTACACCACTCGTACGGGCACAGCGACAGCCGATGTCGACTTCGCAACAACCAGCGGCACCGTGACGCTTAACTCCAGCGACAGCTCGCGAACGATCTACATCCCGATCATCGGTGACACTGCGGACGAATCCGACGAAGAAGTATTCTTCATCGACCTGTCACAAGCAGCGAACGGCACGATCTTCGATGGCAATGCGGAGGGCCGAATTGTCGACGACGATCCCACTCCAATCGGCGCCCCGACACCGGCGCCAGCAGTCGCACCGCTACCGGATCCAACTCCTAATCGCAGTTCGGAAGACGACCAGTTGTACGGCGACGATGGCAACGACACGTTGTTGGCAAATGGCAGCGACGACTCACTGTTTGGCGGCGATGGCAATGACTCGCTCGTCGGTTCGCTGGGCGATGACACACTGTCCGGTGGCGCTGGTACCGACACGTTGCTCGGCGGCGATGACGATGACGTCTTGGAAGGCGACGGCGGCGCAGACTCGATCGAAGGTGGTCTCGGCGATGATTCGATCGTGTGGAAAGGCAACTCCGAAGGCAACGACACCGTGACTTCCGCAGCCGGTGCCGACGTTCTAACGATCGGTGGAACTGACGCAGCCGACACGTTCAACATCACGGCCAGCGGCAGCGACATTCGAGTGACTCAAGGGCTTGATTCCCTCATCGTAAATCGCAGCGTGCCCCAAGTGGTTCTCAACACGGGGCTGGGCAATGACGTGGTCAATGTCGGCTCGTTGAGCGGCTCAGGCGGCGTGGTCTTCACGATCAATACTGGCGAAGGCAACGACGTCATCAATGCCAGCGGAGCGACCATCAACGGGTACAGCGTCGTGATGGATGGTGGAGCGGACAACGACACCATCACGGGCTCGAACAGCAGCGACACCATCATCGGTGGCGATGGCAACGATTCATTGGTGGGCAATAACGGCAACGACTTCATCATCGCGGGAGCGGGTAACGACTTGATCGCAGCCGGAGCGGGCAACGATCGAGTGCTCGCTGACGATGGCGATGACTCCGTCGACGGCAGCACTGGCAATGACTCCATCGAAGGTGGGCTCGGAACTGACACGCTCAATGGCAACGATGGCAACGACACCATGAATGGTGGCTTCGGTGACGACCTTCTGACGGGACACGCAGGCAACGACTCCATTCAGGGAGACGTGGGCAATGACATGGTCTACGCCGGAGCCGGCAATGACTCGGTCGATGGCGGGACTGGTGCCGACACCATCAATGGAGCGACCGGCAACGACGTTCTTCGTGGCGGCGACGGTGACGACAAGATCCAAGGCGATGAGGACAACGACACGCTCATCGGCGGCAACGGCAACGACGAACTTCGTGGCGGTACGGGCAACGACTTGATCGATGGCGGCGACGGCAACGACAAGATCTATGGCAACAACGGCAACGACACGATGGTCGGCGGAGATGGCAACGACGAAATCCAAGGTGGAGCCGGCAACGACATCATCTTGGGTGGTGACGGAACTGATACACTGCGAGGTGACGGAGCCACCGACATCATCAACCGCGGAGCCGCTGACGAGGGCGACGATCTCGATGTAGTCTCGCTGCTCGAAGAAGATCCCAACTACGTCTTGCCCACGGCCATCCTCGACCTGTTGGCATCGCTGAACTAACTCGAAAACGATCCCTGTGATCGCCCAGACGGCTGAAAGATCGGGACTCCACCAAGCCCTGCTCTTTCAGCCGTCTTTTGTTTTCCGAATGACTTACGAAGCGGACATTTGGCTCGACTTGCGAAACTTCCGCGAGACACGCTGAGCCTTCATGCTTCGAACACATCAGTTCGGGCGGCCGGCCCGTGTTGGGCTGCTCGATCACAGACCGCATCGCAGTTCTTGCTTCTGAGGGAAACGCATGGCCGATCAGAATTCGCTCACACAAACCGCACTCGCAGTGATTGCCGAGAACTCGAATTGTCCCGGCATCTCGCGAACTCAATTGGCGAATGGAGCAACGGTGATCGACGCGGGAGTGAACGCTCCGGGGTCGCTCGCGGCGGGACTGTTGTTGGCCAAGGTCTGCATGTCGGGTCGAGCGGATGTGAAGATCACTCAAGGATTGGTTGACGGCATTGGCTGGCCGCAGGTGGAAGTAGCAACCGATGAACCGCTCGCAGCTTGCTTACTCAGCCAATACGCCGGGTGGCGAGTCAGTGTCGGCAAGTACTTCGGTATGGGCAGCGGTCCCATGCGAGCCGTGGCTGCTAGGGAAGAGTTATTCCACAAGCTGAATTACAAAGAACGAGCCTACTCGATCCTGGGCGTGCTAGAAGCTGGCAAGCTGCCTCACGAAGCGGTGGCGGATTATCTGGCCGATCGCTGCGGCATGAACCCAGCATCGGTGACGTTGTTCGTCGCCCCCACAGCCAGCGTCGCAGGCACGATCCAGGTCGTTGCTCGATCGGTCGAAACCGCGATGCACAAGCTGTTTGAACTCGGCTTCGATGTCTCGCGCGTCAAGCATGGCTATGGATCTGCGCCCCTGCCGCCGGTGGCCAAGGACGACCTAGTGGGAATCGGACGGACCAACGATGCGATCCTCTACGGAGGCCGCGTCACATTGTGGGTCACAGGAGACGACGACTCATTGAGAACTCTCGGTCCCAAGGTTCCAGCTTCGGCTGCGACCTGTTACGGCCAGCCGTTCCTCGACATCTTCAAAGCCGCGAACCACGACTTCTACAAGATCGATCCGATGCTCTTTAGCCCGGCTGAGATCGTCTTCCACAACATCGAAACCGGCAGCGCGTTCCGCTTCGGAAGCGTCAATCACGCGGTGCTGCGTCAGTCGTTTGGAGTGTGAGTTTCTCGGACTTCACAAAACAGCTAGCCAACCGATTCGTCTTCACCGCCGAGCTTGCGGACTTCCTCACGCAGTTGTTTGATGACTCGCGACCGAGCCACGTAGACCTCGGAGATGGACATCCCGATCTCTGCAGCGGCTTCGGCGGCTTTCATCTGTTGCTTGGAAGTGAGTTCGTAAGCACGCCAAGTCTGCGGCTGCACTCGCGCGCGAACGATGGCTTCCGCCGTTTGCAGCAACTCTTGCTCGGCTTCGGCAGCGATCGTTCGAGCTAAGTCCGCGAGCGCATCAGGTGCTTGAATCGCCGCAAGATGATCCTGCACGATCGTGTCGCCCGAACCTCGATCATGAGCCGTCGGACTGCCGAGGAAATCTCGAATCGCGTTGTTAGTGACGGTCTTCAACCAGCCTCGAAAACTGCCACGGCTCGCGTCGTACTGGAACGAACGCATGGCCTTGAGCAACTTCGTCAGAACCTCTTGAGTCACGTCCGAAGCATCCGACTCTTGAAGCTGATACCGGCGGCACCAAGCGTAAATCCGAGGTGTGTAGCGTTCCAAGAACTGCGACCACGCGTCGTCATCTTGAATGTCACGAATCCGCATGAGCAACGTGCTGCTGGTCGAGAGGTCGGTGCTCATGACGAAGAAGACTCCGGCAAAGGGATGAAAAGAAGCGAGTCGCGGAGCGACTCGCCTACGTAGCTCAGTCGCTCTGCGACTGAGGTCGGCAATGCCGGAGCTTAGACGCTTCCGACCGACCTCGTGGAGCACGTGAATTCGGAGATCCTGTCGGAGACGTCAACTTCGTCATCCGAAACTTTTCCCGATTGATGCAGCGGCCTCGCGTTGGCTCAATGCTCTTGTCGACTTAGGCGAACGGCAGGCAAACCTTCCCGGCGATTTGCTGGCATGCCGGGTTGAAGCAGCAGAAGAAAGATGATTAATGGGTATTGGAAACTGAAGTATGCAAAGTGCCAGATTGCGATCCGGGCTCTTCATTTTGCAGTTTTCAATCTCCATTTCTCATGACTCATTACGGCATTTGGGTGCCGCCCCCTGATTGGCTGCTGAACCCCGTCGCACGGGGAAGTTTTCATCTGCCAATCGCCTTACAAGTTCTCGCGGACCACTTACAACTCTGCCTGCTGTCGGCGAGCGTTCGATGCGCGGCCTTATGCCATCCAGCTCGACTCAGCAGTCTTCAAAATCATCGCCCGCGTCACGAAGGACGTCGCGTGTTTCTAACTCGCTCCATTCGCCACAAACTTGTCGGAATGCTGGCCGGTGTCCTGGTGATGCTTGGCTTGTTGGCCGGTGGTTCCGTCTGGGGACTGATGGCATATCGCAGCCTCGTGACGAGCCCTTCTATTGACGAACGCGAAGCCGGTTCGGCTGCTGAGGTGCTCGCAGCAATGACTCGCCTGCGACTCGAATTCGTTCCGCCCGAGACCGCTGCGTCCGAGCATTACGATCTTGATCTGGATGCCAAACGCATTGACGAAGCGGTTGCGGCGTGTGGTCGCTATCGCCTCAGACTGGAAGATTTTCCACAGGCAGTGCGTTACCAGAACGTCATCGCTTGGGAGCTGCTCAATGAATTGGAGCCGCATCTCAAAGGACTGCGCAGCCAGTTGTCGCGACCGGCCAGCAAAGACGTCGCGGCGCTCGTGAATCGAGTGGCCTACTTAGAACGATTGGCATCACAACTTCCCGTACTGCCCGACCCCATGAAGTTACGATTGAAGTCCGCTCGCGACACCTATCAGTCGGGTTATGAGCTGGTCGTCGCCGGGAGTCTGCTGGCAGCGACCTTGCTGATTTGGATGGTGACCTTCGGCTATCGCCATGTGTTGCAGCCCATTCAAGCTCTGCATCAAGGAGCACGACGAGTGGCTCAAGGTGACTTCGATTATCGAGTCCCCATCAACTCACCCGACGAGGTGGGTGAATTGGCCGAAGCCTTCAATCTGATGACCGAACGATTCCAAGAGATCGCGTCTGATCTCGATGGTCAGGTTAAGGCCCGCAGCCAGCAATTGGTGCGTTCCGAACGACTCGCTAGCGTCGGCTTTCTGGCCGCCGGGGTCGCTCATGAAATCAATAATCCTCTGACCGCCATTCGCTGGACCAGCGAGTCCTTAGAGCAACGACTGGCCGAACTTCTGGCCGATGTCAACGACGATGATGCCTCGGTCGTCATGAGATATCTGCGGATGATTCAATCCGAGTCCGAGCGATGTCAGGAGATCACGCGCAAGCTGCTCGACTTCTCCCGCAGCCAAGACACTCAGAAGTCGCAATGCGATGTCGCGGCGATCGTGCGAGAGGTCGTGGCTTTGATTGGTCACATGAAGAAGTACCAGTCCGCCAAACTCATCTTTGAGGTCAGCGGCGAGTGTCGCATCGAGATCAACGGGCACGAGATCAAGCAGGTGATGCTGAACCTTGTCGCGAATGCGCTGGATGCCACCGATGGCTGCGGCACCGTTCAAGTGCAGCTTGTTGAGAACGTCGACGATGTCGAGCTCCGCATCTCAGACAACGGTTGCGGCATGACATTGGAAACGATCGAGAATCTCTTTCAGCCGTTCTTCACAACCAAGCCGACCGGAGAAGGCACGGGCCTCGGTCTTTCCATCAGTCATCGCATTGTGACCGACCACGGCGGAGGCATCGAAGTGCATAGCGACGGGCTCGGACTCGGCAGCACCTTCATCGTCACCCTGCCCCGCCAACAACACGCCAGCGTTCAACGCGAAGCGGAACTCAGTCTGCAAGCCCACTAACAGCGATCACGATCAACGACCTCACCAGCGTCGGAACACGTCGGCAACCGACTGGAAGTTCTGTACGTCGTCCAAAGGAAACATGGGCCGAGCACACTTGCGATGTCCCAAGGTTTTCACGTTGGCACTGGTTGAACCAGGCGCATCGACATTGATGAGCTTCGCGCACCACGCGGCGAACATGTGATGTTCGCAATGCGGCGACTTCACGATGACCATGTTGAAGTGCCGAGGATCTTGGCCGTTGGCGTAGAACCAAGATCGATCGAACAGACTCACCGGTCGTGACCCTACCACCAACGTGATGTTGCCAGCTTCAAGGACGGCAGTGTCGCCCGAGTCCCACGGCCAACCAAAGGACTCACTGCGGAACTTGCCGTCGGACAGCAACCGCACTCGAGCCTCGATCTCCAACGGTGCGAATCGAGCAGAGTCAATCGAACCTCCGACTCGCGTGCGGATCGTCCCGCCAATGCCAGCGGCGAAGGCTTGCTTCACCGCCGGAGCATCCACGATGGGTGCCAGAACTCTTCCAGAGTAATTCTGCTTCAACACTTCTCGAACGATGGCGTTGCTATCGCCCGACGCTCCCGAACTGGTGGCATCAGCGGCATCCATCATGACCACTGTTCCCTCAGTGACTTGCCCCGCCAGTCGCACGCTCTCAGTGAGGCCAGTCAGCGGCACGCGCATCTTCTCGTGATGCTTCCAGAAGATGTCGGCCAGTTCGACGGCATAACGCTTCACAGCAGCTTCATCACCATCCAGCGTGACGATGCTATTGGTCCGCAGTTCGGGCACATCGGTAAACGGGTTGCCCCACATCACACCAGCGGCCAGCCCGACTTGAGTCGCTTCAATCCGCTGAGCCAACCGGATGCACTCCCCAATGGAACCGGTCTCGGTGATGAGTTCGTCGCCGCGCACCAACGCCGGAATTTTGACTCGCGCCGTCACAGGCTTGGCACCGTCCAGCAGAATCTTGAGTAACAACTTGGCCGAGCGAACTCCGGTCTCGAAAAAATCCACATGCGGGTAGGTGTGATACGGCACGACGGCATCACTCAGCCGCAACATCTTGTCGGTGAGAACGCCGTGTAGATCGAGCGACACAACGAACGGGACCTTGTCGCCCAATACTTGCCGCGCGATCTCCAGCAATGCGCCCTCGGGATCGTCTTCGGTCTCGGCCTGCATCGCTCCGTGTAAGGAAAAACACGCTCCATCGACAGGTCCAAGCTTCGCAGCATCGACCAGAGAGGCGCGCCACTCGGCGCACAATCTCTGAAAGCTCGCCGCCTTCAAGATCCCGCCGGATGTATTGGCACTCGCGCCAAACGCGGGAGCCAGAGTGACCCGCGAATCGGCATCAAGAACGCTCAACGCCCCGCCGACTTCCTCGCGAACTCGGCGATGATGCACCAGCAATGCGTCGCCGGTAACGACACGAAAATCTTCGAAGCAACTGGTCGTCGGGTTGAACGTTGAGACTTCTTGCTTGCACTCGGCAACGACAATTCGCGGCATGAGTTGTCCTTAGTTTCAAAAGAGCTCGCTCAAGAGCACTGCCCGAAAAGTGGGATAGGCATCTTGCCTGTCAGCCTCGGCACTCCGAGTTGCAACAATTCTGACAGGCTGGAAGCCAATCCCACGATCTCGGCGAACAGACTCCCTGCAACGAACATGGCGACCAGCGTCACTGAGCGGCGCAATCAAGATCACATTGCCGTCAGAACCAGAGAACGAGGTCTCTCGTTGAGGCGCGGAGATAGCAGGAATGAAGAGTTGAGCAACTTGGTCTTCTCGGCGTCCCCTGCGCCTCTGTGTGAGATGCTCATCGAGTCTCGTGGCTTCGCGCTTTACGCCTCGCTCGGGACCACGAACGGCTTGCGGTACTCGCGCGTGAGGAAGGCGTTCGCAGCGGCGTTATCGATGAAGCTCTCTTTGTCGGAATCGGGAAAGAGGACCGCTCCCAACACAAGCTTGGTCTGATCGAGATCCACTTTGTTCTCGGCGAGATGCCTCGTAGTGCGTTCCAATGTTTCTTCCACTTTGTCATGCACCTTGAGCTTGCCGAGTTGCTCGCGGACTTCAGCTACCGTGGCTTCGCGACCAAGTCGCCACGAGATGTTGCCGATGTGACACAGCGACGTTGATAGATGGCCCTCGGTGATCTCGGCATTGAGGTCTTCGCGTTTCCGGCTGCGAACAGCGCTGATGAAGTTGGCGAAGTGATTTTCGCTCTTGCGCTTCGCCGTGAATGTGCTGACGAGCTTACCGTCATGATCGAACAATGAATTGCCTGCGATCGAACCTTCGGTGCCGAAGAACAGCCAGCCTCCCGTGAAACCTTCGCGGAAGGGGGCAGTCTTCAGACCTCGCGTTTCCGACACGATCGTCTTATCGCCGTAGTCAAACACGCAGACTTGAGTGTTCGGCGTTTGCCCGGCATCCACATAGCCGAAGCGTCCGCCATAGCTGATCGCGCTGCGACACAGTCCCGTCAGTCCCAAACCCCAGCGGCAGATGTCGATCGAGTGGATGTTGTTGTTGCCGAGTTCGCCGTTGCCCGTCTGCCAATCCCAGTGCCAGTCGTAATGCAGACTCTTTCGATTCAGTGGCCCCAATGGTGCAGGACCAGTCCACAGGTCGTAGTCGACATTCTTGGGAGCCTCGTAAGTTCCCTTCGGCCCAATCGATCCTCGACCGCCATAGATGATGCTGCGAGCCAACTTCACTTCACCGAGCTTGCCGGCCTGCATGTATTCCACGGCTTCAGCCAGCGCCATGTTCGAGCGATTCTGAGTTCCACCCTGACAGATGCGGTTCAGCTTTCGAGCCACTTGAGCGATGCGCCGTCCTTCGCTGATGTTGTGACTGACGGGCTTCTCAACGTAGGCATCTTTGCCGGACTGCATCGCCCAGATCGCGGCCAGCGCATGCCAATGATTGGGCGTCGCGATGAAGACGGCATCAACCGACTTGTCATCAAACCCCCGCCGCATGTCCTGCACAGCCACCGGCGCTTTGCCTTGCTGCTTCTCGACGATGGTCGCCAATTCCGCTGCCAAGTCTTTGTCGGGATCGCAGACGTAAGCGATCTCGCAATCTGCGACTTTGGCCAACTCGGCCACATGCTGCTTACCTCGGATACGACAGCCGAGCACCGCGACTCGCACCTTGTTGCTTGGTGTGCCCGTTGACTTTTCCTGAGCAAACAACGGCTGAGGCATCGCAGCAGCAGCCATCGCTGCGGCAGCCAACATCGAGTCTTCCAACATCTGACGACGAGAGAGTGAACGCATCAAGAAACCTCTTCAGGCAAATGGAGTAAGTCCAAGTGATCGAATCAGGAGAAGAGACGAATCAACAAACCCAGCGGCCTACTTCTGACCTGCTGCGCGAGCCTTAGCCAACACATCCTGCAACGCGACCGGAGCGCCGCCTTGCCGTTTGCTTTCGTCGGCAGCCTCCATGAACGTGAAAATCTCGATGGTCTCTTCAGGACTGACAGGAGCAACTCCCGTCTTGAAGAACTTGGCAATCTCACGGCACAGAGGCTCGTAACCGTCGCCCTTAGTCATCGGGACAATGGCCTTGGTGCCAAACGCCACCGCCCCAAAGTCCGCCTTGTTGCGACGCAGACCTCGATACGTACCAGCACGACCGTTCTTCCAAACGCCGGTCAGTAGGTCAGCGTCGGCAGTCTGAACTCGAGCCACGGACTCGCAGCCTGTGCCCATCAGTGTGTAGAGCGCTTCAATGCCGTGAATGCCATAGAAGAACATGTCGGGCGTACCGTCTTGATAGGAACACGGTCCCCACGTTTCCGCGCCAGCGATCTCGCCCAAGGATTCGTTCTTCTTCAGCTCCTGCAGCCCTGCTCCGAAGCGAACCGAAGAACTCGAGAAGCACGGCAACTTGTGCTCCTTCGCGAGTTCAAAGATCGCGATTGCATCGGCGAGCGATCCAGCGGCGGGCTTGTCGATGAAGAGTGGCTTGCCAGCCTTGATGACAGGCGTCGCCTCTTGCAGGTGAATGCGGCCATCAACGCTTTCAAGCAGCACGACATCCACCTTCTCCAACAGCTTCGGGATGGTATCGACAATCTCGATATC
This sequence comes from Planctomycetaceae bacterium, assembly GCA_900299185.1. Lineage (GTDB taxonomy): Bacteria > Planctomycetota > Planctomycetia > Planctomycetales > Planctomycetaceae > AM-0621. The sequence continues at coordinate 40,949 of OMIV01000178.1, read as the reverse complement.
CATGCCGCGAATCTGCTCGGTAAACATCGCCACGCGATTCTTGCTGGGCGGAAAGTCTGTGCCGCCCGGATAAGCCGCCACAACCTTGATGCTCGCCAGGTCGCCTTCGAGCTTGGGACCATTGAAGAACTTCGCGAACGCAGGGACATGCGAAGTATCCAAGCCGATCATGCCCACTCGAATCTTGGGAACTTCTTGAGCTGATGACGTCAGAGTCGTCAGCACTCCAAACAGAGTGAGCAACGCCATTACGAACTGTTTCATGAGTCGAATTCTTTGAGTGTGAGGAAGCAGATCACATCACAAGCACAACGCGCGGCAGCTTAAGGCTCATACTCGGAAATAGAATCCTGCAACATGAACGTCGCCTCGTTGAGTAGCTGCGTCGCCGCTACCGCGAGTTCCCATGTAAGAGTTAATGCTCACACGAAACTCTGCCCTAACTGCTCTGGTCACAGCATCCGCAGGCATCCCAATCCGTGTGTGAAACATCCGTGTGACGAGGGATGGTCGCCCAGACTTCGTCGCGCATGACGCCGTCTTCATTCACCGTTTCTCACACAGATGATTCCCACACGGATCCGACTGGCATCCGGCAAGGCGTTGTCGATCGGCAGGCCGACCGCCGAAATGCGTGCTCAAACTGACATTGACGCCATTTTGCCACTCCCGAAGACTCCCCACGTCGTTCATCTACTCCAACGACAAGGGCTTGGCAGTGGGTCGGAATTACTCGTCGTCTTTCGCCGCGTTTCGCACTGGCATCATCATGCTGGTCATGGCCCTGACATGTGGCTGCCGAGGCAAGCTCGTCAGTTCGAAGTGGGCGATGGACGATCCCGACTACGCGGCCAAATACAGTAAGCCCTATGGTGACGATAAGCACCAGAGGATGCTGAAGCAGGCCGTTGATGCGCGGCATGTCGAAGGTAAGAGCGGTTGGTACGCCTCGGGATATGGTTCGGGCGATCCGCTCACTGCTGGTGGTGAACTTGGCATCTTCGCCTACCCCGATGCGATGGTTGAAACACGAGTCGGCGTGATGGGACTCGCAGGAACTCGCCAGCAGGATTGGTACGTGGGGCTGACTCCTGGCATCCGGCTGCAAACGCCCACTCGCTTTGCTCCATTCATCGGTGTCGCGGGATTCCTCGGCGGCAACTCCAAGGACATTCCTGCCGAGAATGACAACATCGACAACGATGGAAATGGCAGCGTTGATGAAGACGACGAAGTGAGAAGCGACAGTCATTTCCTCGGCGGCATCAGTCCGGAAATTGGTGCTCACTATTGGCTAACGAGTTCGTCGCGTCTCACAGTCAGCGGTCAGTACCTCTTCACGACTGAAGGGCGCGCCAGCGACATGTGGATGTTCGGACTGACGTTCTCGGTACTGACAGGCCCCAACAAAGGTGACGTTGATCCTTCGAGAGATGTCCCATCCGCAACCGAACTCTCGACGCCACACGCCACCAGGAATGCAAACGCGGACTCATCATCTGACGCCGCAGCAATTCACATAGAAAGCGATCAGTGATCGGCCATCGCGACGCCTTCGCATCGGTCCAAGAACAAAACCGAGTCGAGGGGCGACTCGGCGACGTTGCTCAGTCGCTCCGCGACTGAGACGCCCCAACTGCGGTGCTTCTCAAATCACGATGTTGCTCGTTGGTTGGTCCTTACCAGTGCATCACGAAGCCGCCATCGACATTGATGGTCTGGCCGGTGACTTGCCGAGCTCGACGCGACGCCAAGAACACAGCCATGTCGGCGATGTCTGATGGCTCTTGCCAACGCCCCAAGGGCACGACTCGCTTCACTTTGTCGCCCGCCCACCCTTCGTAATCGAGCCGTTGATCTTCCGGCTGTTGATCGTGCCACGCTTTCCAGACGGCTCGATTCAACGGCGTCTGCACCATGCCGGGACAGATTGTGTTTACTCGAATGCCATGCCCAGCCAAGTCCTTGGCCATGCACTGAGCGAAGTTGATGTTGGCAGCTTTGGACGCGCTGTACGGCGGATCGGTGGGCGAACCAATCTGACCGGCCACGGAAGAGATAAAGGACATCGTGCCGCTCTTACGTTCGACCATGTGCGGCGCGATCGCGTGCGCCACATGCACCATGCCCATGATGTTGACGTCGAGCACTCGCGGCCAATCGGCTGGGCTGAGGTTCGTGAACGGAAAGCCGAACTTTCCCGATCCGATCGCAGCCGCATGCACCACATGATCGACAACATGGAAACGAGCCAACGTCGATTTCAGGCCAGCCGCGACGGACTCAGCCCGAGTGATGTCGACCGAGCATCCCAGTGCCTCGATGCTGTTAGCCACAGCGATCTCTTGAGCCACCGCATCGACATTCGCAGCGACATCCCACAACACCACGCGAGCGCCTTCTTGAGCGAACGCAGTCGCAATCGCGCGACCAATGCCACTAGCTCCACCGGTGATGACTGCCACTTGTCCGTTGAGACCAAGATCCATGCTGAAAGTCCTATCGCAGCAAAGCCAGTACGACGGACATCTAGCCCGTCGAGACGAATGACCGACGGACTGGAAGTCCGTCATACAAGAGATGCGCACGGCGCGTTTGAAGTAGCTTGAGACAGACTAAAGAGACTCAGAATCTCTCTGTTTGTCTTCCCTTTGTTCTCTCCGTTTTCTTCTGTTCAAAGTCTGAATGAAGAAGACAGGAACAGAAGGGAACAGAGGAAACGAAGAAGAAAACCAACGAAGAAAATGCAGACTCACCAACGACGTGTTTCAATCACGAGTTACATGCGATGCGACTTGCCTTGAATCAGCGACATCGCTTCGGCCCGACTTGATTCGCTGGTTCGGAACAAACCACGCACGGCACTCGTCACGGTCAAGCTGCCCGGCTTACGAATGCCGCGAATTGTCATACAAGTGTGAGTCGCTTCGAGCACCACAATGACGCCCTTCGCATTCAGTTCCGACGCCATCAGGTCTGCAATCTGATGCGTCATGCGTTCTTGAACTTGAGGCCGACGCGAAACCTCGTCGACCACGCGAGCCATCTTGCTGAGCCCGGTCACTTTTCCATTGGGCACATAACCAATGTGAGCGACCCCCATGAACGGCAGCAGGTGATGCTCGCACATGCTGTTGAAGCTGATGTCGCGAACCAAAACCATCTCGTCGTACTTCTCTTCGAAGACACGTTGCAGATGGCGGCCAGGTTCTAGATGCAGCCCGCTGAAGAGTTCGGCATACATGCGAGCGACTCGCCCCGGAGTGTCCTTGAGCCCGTCGCGTTCCGGGTCTTCTCCCACGGCTGACAAGATTTCTCGGACAGCTCGTTCAATGCGCGGCAAGTCCACACTGGCTGGAGTCTTGGCATCGTCTGCGGATGGTTCGTGATTCATAGAGTCATCAAAGAAATGAGAATGGGTTGAGTAAATCTGAGGTTCCGACTCGACGACGAGATCCCGCCTCGCGAGCCCTCCGACATCGCTTCTTTCAATGAACCTGGCTGCGAGGCTAAGTGCGTCATCATTGCTATGAACTCGGGGAGCCCATCTCAGTCGCAGAGCGACTGAGCTACGTAGGCGAGTCACTCCGCGACTTGCTGAACTCGAAGTTCAAGCCTCGCAAACACAATCTCCTAAATCACTCGCGCAAGAGCTTCTTCTTGAAGCTTCATCAATTGCCGAATGCCGGACTCGGCAATGTCGAGTTGGCGGTTTAAGAGGTCGCGACTGAAGGTGCGATTTTCGCCGGTGCCCTGCACTTCCACGAACTCGTTCTTGCTAGTCATGACGACGTTCATGTCGACGTCAGCCCGACTGTCTTCGACGTAGCAGAGATCGAGTAGCACTTCGCCGTTGACGACTCCGACACTGATGGCCGCGACGCTGGCCGTAAGAACGGGACGATCGCTCGGCAGCACATCCTTCAGAGTTCGCAACGCATCGACCAGCGCGATGTATCCGCCAGTGATGCTCAACGTCCGAGTGCCGCCGTCAGCTTCCAACACGTCGCAGTCGACGGTGATTGTGCGCGGTCCGAGTGCTTCGAAATCAACGATCGATCGCAAGCTACGTCCAACCAATCGTTGGATCTCGTTTGTGCGACCATCGACTTTCGATCGTTCGCGTTGCTTTCGCGGCGCGGTACTGCCGGGGAGCATGCTGTACTCGGCGGTCAGCCAGCCGGTCGGATTCTCGGCCTTCATCTTCCATGGCGGCACTGACTCATCGATCGACGCCGTACACAGCACCGTCGTGCGACCGGCTTTGATCAACACGCTACCGGGAGCCGAGCCCGTATAGCGGCGAGTAATTTCAATGGGTCGCAGTTCATCAAACCGACGCTGATCGTGTCGCACCAGGCATGCTCCTTGAGTGAGTCTTAGAAGTCCGATCGCCAAGCAGGATGTGCCCAGCGACCGAGTTCGCGGCGGATGTTAGAGGCCACCTCACTGACTCGCACGCGGTCCGGTCGATCGGCAGAATCCGGCCCCCATTGAAGCCGCCGAAGACACCGTCGGTCCGGCCAAGCTCGAACCTCTCTCACTCGTACTACGGAACCCAGTCCATGCAGCGTCGCTCATTTCTCACTCAATTCTTGCTCGCCTCATTCGGCCTGGCTTTGATCGGTTGCAGCGATGCCCCGACCACCAAGACTCCCGATGCCAACTTGGGATCGGCAGCCGCTCCGGGGTCGTCTGACTCAGCCAAGCGGATCATCATCCTGACCAACGGCAACGCTCCGTTCTGGGACGCGGCTGTCGCGGGAGCTAAGGACGCCGAGAAGGAACTGAAGTGCGAAGCTGGGAACCTCAGCGTGACCGTTGATCGAGGCGACTTTGCCGCCGAAACCCAGATCAACAAGCTGCGCCAATATGGCAACGCGACAGACGTTGTCGGCGTCGGTATCTCGGTCACGGACTCGAATAACGAAGCCATCGTTGACGAGATGAAGAAGCTACAAGCCGCCGGCATCAAGGTGGTGACAATTGACTCCGACGTTGATCGTTCGAAGAACTCGGACGCGCGCTTTGCATACCTCGGCACCGACAACTCCAAAGCCGGCCAACAACTGGGCAAGGCTGCCAAAGGAATCATGGAGAGCGCGAACTACGCAGCCTTCGTGGGACTAAAGGGCGCTGCGAACGCTCAAGAACGAGTCGGTGGCTTCCAGCAAGCAGCTGGCGACACCTTCAAGCAACTAGACTATCTCGGCGACGCTCCTGAAGGGCCGGATAAGGCTCGTTCGAATGTTCGCGATGCACTCGATCGCAATAAGGATCTCAATCTGCTGGTAGGTATTCGGTCTTACAACACGCCAGCCATCATCGACATCGTCACGCAATTGAAGCTGCGTGAGAAAACCAAGATCGTTGGCTTTGACGCGGACCCTCCAGCCATCGACGGCATGCAAGCAGGCATGGTCGACGCAATGATCGTTCAGAACCCCTATCAGATGGGTTACCAAGGCGTCCGAGTTTTGAAGGCGCTCGTCGAGAAAGACGACGCGACCGTCAAGGAAATGTTTCCCAAGCACGGCGAGCCAGGCGGCGAGATCTACGACACCGGTTTGAAGCTGGTCGTGCCGGATGAAGGCTCACCGCTGAAGGCCGAGATGTTCGACACCAACACTCAGTTCCTGAAGCTCGGCGAATTCAAGGCTTGGTTGCAGAAGTACAACCTGACCGGGTCGTGATTGAGGTGAGTTAGTCAGTGGTCCGTAGTCATTGGTCATTGGACCGTGATTGAACGACGACGAACCACACTCACCGAGCGGCCCACAAACAAAAACGCCCAGTCGATCGACTGGGCGTTTCGCATTCTCTCACTGAAGTAACCGCGACTTGCGGAGTCTCGTTGCTGCGTCTTCTCAGTCGCAGAGCGACTGAGCTACGTAGCCGCGTCGCTCCGCGACTCGGTCTTCATCTTGAATAGAACTAAGCCGACTTAGCAGCGGCCTTCGGAGCTGGAGCCTTCTCTTCGTATGGAGGAGCGGCAGGAGCCTTCTCCTTGGCTGGTGCTGCTGGAGCTGGAACCATTGAAGGCGAACCGGCTGGAGCTGCAGCGCCCGAGTTACAGCAAGGAGCTGGCTGGCAGCAGTCGTTCTTCTTGAACAGCCCGCACAGATCGAGCTTCGGCAGCGACAACTTTGGCAAGGACAACTTCGGCATGCTCAAGCAGCTCTTCTTGGCTGGAGCACAGCAAGTTGGCTGAGGCTGGCAGCAATCGCCGGCTTGAGCCTGTCCCGAAACTGCCGCGACGACCGCAGCCACCAACATCAAACCACAGACTCGACGCATGAAAACTCTCCTCAAAGAGGTTGTTGAACGCGGCCAGCCTCACATCGGACTCACTGCCCGTTAACCGCCGCGCTGATATCCACAAGCCACAGTTCGAGACCGAGTCGCCGTCGATTTTCCACCCTTTGCCAGATAACCAGCATCAGCTCGACGACCATCTCGCGCGTCTGCAACAACAAACGCCCGTCACTGCGGCCTAACTCAAAGGCCGACCTCGACTTCCAGCCGTCGAGAATCCAGCCACTTTGCGGATGGTAAGGTAACGCTGCCTAAGTCGAGGTCAATAACATGGGCAATTTGGGTTGTAATTGCCGCCAGTTCGCCGCGCCTGAGACTTCGGTTGGTTCGCTCGCAATTTGGTGGGACCTGCCAAGCGAACCTCTGACAAACTCGCCCCTTATTGCTGTCTGCTGATTCGCGCTACGTTTCATTCGCGCGGTCCATCTCAATCAGATCAAGCTGGTCAGCGACCCTGAGCCAGACGAAAGCCGAGCGAATCAAACGGTTGTGACCACGGCGTGGGTGCCCGGCGTCGAGGACAACTCAGCGACGAGCACTTCGCCCGCTGCCATGACATCAGCCCGGCAATACCCCTGCTTGCTTCCAACACCTCACGTCCTACCATGCCGCCCCTTTTGAGTCCGCGAGTCGACGTCGAGCCGTTTCCCCAGTCGACGTTGGCACCAGCCTTCCTCGCCTGTGAAGCCCCATGCAGCCGTTGCTCGTCGTCATCTTTTATTGCTCGCTTGTGACGGCCACCTCGTTGTTTGGCGGTTGGCTGCCGACTCGATTTCGGCTGACGCACAACACGATGCAGTACCTCATGAGCTACCTCGGTGGGCTCATGATGGGAGTCGCGTTCCTGCATCTGCTGCCTCATTCGATCTCGCATTTGGGAGCCGTCGATCCCGCTGTTTTGGCAGCCACGATCGGCCTGATCGCCACGCTCTTTCTCATCCGTTGCTTTCACTTCCATCAACACGACTTCTCGCCCAGTCCGGATGCGGAATGCGAGCATGACCATTGCCATCCTCACGACCACAGCCATGACCATGCGCACGATCATGATCACGGGCACGACCACGATCATGGCCATGATCACTCGCACGGCTTTGAGTTGCCGGTGATCTCCGCCGAACCTACGAGCAGCCGCTATAGCTGGCTCGGTTTGTTTGTCGGGCTGGCAGTCCACACGTTGATGGACGGCGTGGCTATTGCCGCCAGCGTGGCTGCCGAAGAGCACGAGCCTTCCGTCGCCGCTTGGGCTGGGTTAGGGACGTTCTTGGTTGTGGCTTTGCATAAGCCGTTGGATTCGATGTCGATCACTTTGATGATGACTTCGCGCGGTTGGTCTCGCAGCAAGGCTCTGAGCGTCAACCTGCTTTACGCGGCCATCTGCCCCATCGGAGCGGTACTGGCGTACTTCGGCATGACCATCTTCGACGCTGGCCAAGGTGTCGTCATTGGCTGGACGCTGGGGCTCTCTGCCGGAGTCTTCCTTTGCATCGCGCTGGTCGATGTTCTGCCCGAGACTCAGTTCCACTCGCACGATCGGCTGCGTCTGTCTGCGACTCTTCTGCTGGGAGTCGCCACGGCCTTCGCTCTGGGTCTCTTTGAACCCAAGCACGCTCACGATCTGCCTCATCATCAGTCGCACCAGCACGCGCATTAGCAAGAGTTATTTCAGAGTCTCGCACGCTCCTGCTCGATGTGTCTTTGCGAGAGGTCTTGTGCGTCTTCGCAGCGAGCTACGCGCCGCGACACCGGCGGATGAACTCGACTTCCGCACGCCGTGGGAACTGCTGCCAGTCCTTTTCTGACGGCGCGTCTTCGGGTTAGAGAGATGCTTTTCCCGCTGACGCTCGGGATGGAATCCCAAGCTACTTTCCTGACCTCGCTGGGCAACATCGCTACAACGCTCGGCTCTTTGCCGTGTGGTTGATTTCAAAGCGAGCCAGCTGTGACTGTGACTTTTCAGCGATTGTGCGACGACGGGGTGTTGGCACCGATCCATCGAGCCTTTGGAGAATTGCTCCAACGATTGGATGCCAACGTGCATCCACATGTGCTCGTGGCCGGTGTGATTGCCAGCGAGCAGTTGGCTCGCGGGCATGTCTGCTTTGATTTGGAAACCGCGCCGCAACTCACCTTTGCCAGCGACGATGCCGGAGAGAACGTGAGGACGTACTCGGATTGGCCAGCACTGACCACGTGGGCCAAAGAAGTCGCCCGCAGTTCGCTCGTCAGTTCCGTCGATACGCAACACGACGGCCAGCATGCCGAACGTCCCTTGGTCTTCGATGCCGAACATCGTCGCGTGTACTTGGCACGGTATTGGTTCTTACAACAACAACTTGCCGGTTGGATTGCCGAACGGCTCAAGAGCGAGCCTCTGCCCATCGATCGCCAACGACTCACCGTCGACATCGCGAAGCTCTTCCCCGAGCAGCACAAGAAGTCCGACCAAGACCAACGAACCGCCGTGCTCAATGCTGTTGATCGCCGCTTTGCGATCGTCACCGGCGGACCGGGCACTGGCAAAACCACAACGGTCGCCAAGCTCTTGGCCGCGCGATTGATGCAGCAGACAGCGTCGGCCTCCCACGCCCTTCCCGGTGGTCAGGGCGTGCCACCCCAGCAGACAGAGTGCAGCGACAGTCTGCGGATCGTGCTGATGGCTCCGACCGGTAAGGCCGCTCAACGCTTGAATGAGTCCCTGTCGCGCGCGGCTGGCAGTTTGAAAGTCAGCGCGGCGATCAAAGAGCAACTCCAGGCGGTGACAGCTGGCACCATCCATCGGCTGTTGAGTTGGACTCCAGCGCCGCCCGAACGCGGCGGCCCGTTTCGCAAAGGCCCGGCCCAACCGCTCGATGCCAACATCGTCCTGATCGACGAAGCCTCGATGGTCGACATCGAACTGATGTGGCATCTGTTCGCAGCATTGAGGCCCGAGACCCAAGTCATCCTGATGGGAGACCGCGACCAACTCGCGTCGGTCGAAGCCGGTGGTGTGCTCAGCGACCTGTGTGGCGATGACTTGGACGATATCGATCACGGTTCGTCCAAACTTCCGGCTGCCGTGTCGTGGCTGCGGCACAGTCATCGGTTTTCGAGCGACAGTGAATTGGGCCAAATCGCCGCCGCCATTCGAGAAGGTGATGCCGACACTGTGATCTCGCGATTGAAGGCTTCCACGTCCGACCGCATCGTGTGGATCCGCCAAGAGAACTCCGACACTGTGCTGCGACAAGTCGTCGAGCAAGCGGCCCATCGTTATCGCGACTATCTCGATCAACTGTCCGCACTGAGTTCGGGAGCTGATCCAGCACAGCTAACCAAGCTGCTGCAAGCGTTGGCCAACGTGCGTGTGTTGTGTGCTCATCGCGATGGGAACTCGGGCGAACGAGCGATGAATCAGCGGCTCGCTCAGCACTTCGCTCATCACAATTTGCTGCGGCCTCGACCGGGCTCATACATCGGCCAAGCGGTCATCATCACCGAGAACGATTACCGCCAAAACCTCTTCAATGGTGATGTGGGTGTGGTGGTCGCCGCTCCGCAAGGGCCTGGCTTGGCCATCGCTTTTGAAGATCCCGCGCAGACTCCCTCAGGAGTGCGGTTGGTGGCCTCGGCACTGGCGCCCGCGCATCGAGAGAGCTGGGCGATGACGATCCATAAGAGCCAAGGCTCCGAGTTCGGAGCAGTCTTCGTCGTGCTGCCCGAGTTCGCTTCGCCAGTGCTGTCGCGCGAGCTGCTCTACACCGCCGTGACGCGCGTCAAAGACGAAGTCGATCCGCAAACGACAGAGCGTCGCCCCGGCTTCCTCTGTTTGGCCGCTCGTGAAGATGTCCTTCGCGAAGCTATCCAACGAGCCATCCGACGCACCAGCGGCTTGCGCGATGCCATCAACGCTCGCACGGCCCCGCCACTCGATGCACCGATCCCCAAGAAGAAACGCGCGGCGAAGAAAGCCATGTCGCAACGCGCGTTCGATTGGGAGTGAACCACTAAAGAGCGAGGCGGAAATAACGGCCCAAAGCGGGTGGCACGCCCTGAGTACTCGAAGGGCGTGTGCTGCCCTTCTGCGACCACGCCGTTCCCGTTGGTCAGAGCGTGCCACCCAAACTTACTCGTGACGGAATCGCAGCCCCGTCCGTCAGCCATCGGACGCGGCCTCGTCGTCACAGCAACGTGTAGCCGCCATCGATCACAAAAGCCGCGCCTGTCACGTACCGCGCGGCATCGCTGGCGAGGTACACGGCCAGTGGACCGAGATCTTCGGGCTGACCAAAGTCGCCCATCGGGATTTGAGTTTTGAAGGACTCGATGATCGCCGGGTTCTGTTGAGACCAACGCACATTGGGCTCGGTCATGAAGCCGCCGGGACAGATCGCGTTGACGGTCACTTTGTGAGGAGCCCAATCGACTGCGACCGCTCGCGTGAACTGCATGACGGCAGCTTTCGAAGTCTCGTAACTCCGACCACCGATGCCTCGATTGGCGACCATGCCGGAGATCGACGCGATGTTGATGATCCGACCGCCCTGCCCTCGCGCGACCATCGCACCGCCCATGTGTTTGGTGCAGAGAAACGTGCTGGTCAGATTCAGGTCGAGAATCTGTTGCCACGTTTCCAGCGGCATGTCTTGAGTCGGGATGTTGACCCGCCGACCACCGACGTTGTTGATGAGAATGTCGAACGTCCCGAACCGAGCCAGTGCGTCTTGGCAGATCTGCTCGCACTCAGTCGGCACGCCGATATCGCCTTCGATGATGTGAGCCTCACGCCCCAACGCTCGTATGTCCTCAGCGGTCTTGTTGAGGCTTTCGAGATCTCGCCCCACGAGCACTACGTTCGCCCCCGCGCTGGCGATTGCTAATGCCATCTCGCGTCCAAGTCCGCGACTGCCGCCAGTGATAAAGAGTTGCCGACCATCCAATCGAAACCGATCCAGCACGCTCGCCATCAGACTTCTCCCGCCGAAAGAGGATTGAGCATCCCAACCAACTCGCTGCACATAGCGTCTACTTATCAAGGAACGCGAACTGACGCGAGGAAGCGCCGACGACAGAACTCAGTGCCCCAATGATTGGCCAGGAGAAACACGAGACGGCAAAGAGAGCAAAAACATTCTTCCTCGTTTCGTGCCTCTTTGTGTTCTTCGCGGCCATCGACGAGTTCATCACAAGATCTTTGAAACGCTGAGATCGCAAAGAACGCAGAGAAGAGAGACGGGCGTTGATCGCACCATTTTTCTCTCTGCGACCTCAGCGTCCTCTGCGTTTCAAACTCTTACTTCAGCCCGTTCAGACTTTCGCGCTTGCCAAGAAAACTCGCGACCCGACGTGTTGACTGCGCGCCTTTGAAATCGTTTCCGGCCTTTTGGCTGAGTTCGAACGACGAACTCAAAGCGCGAGCGATTGCGGTTCAATGTGGTGATCTCGAATCGCACTCGCTGCTACTTCGGGCTTGTCCCGAGGCGTCAATCTGGGCCGATTCCTTATCGGTCTGGAGTTAATGGCGAGACGAATCAGGAGGGCCGAAATGAGTTTGAGTATTCAGCGTCGCAGCGGATTCACGCTCGTGGAACTACTCGTCGTGATGGGGATCATCGCGCTGCTCGCCTCGATGTTGCTGCCTGCGGTGCAACGATCGCGCGAGTCCGCTCGGCAAACTCAATGTCGCAACAACCTCAAGCAGTTTGGGCTCGCCTTGCATGCCTATCAGTCAGCGGTAGGCACGCTCCCGGTCGGAGCGGCTTACTCCCCCGAGCTATCTAACAAGATCAACGATCCTGAGATTCGCGGCTCGTCGTTCTTCTATTCGATCCTGCCGTGGATCGATCAAACGTCGCTCTTCGAAGCACTCAACCCCGAAGCGAACGGCGGAGTCTCGGCGGTCTACACTCCGCTGAATCCCAACGGCCCCGTCTTGCACAACGTCTACCCACCGTTGCTGCGATGCCCTTCAGCGATCGGTAGCAAAGTCGCGGTGCCACAACTGCAAGCGTCGCAGTTTCGGTTGGCGACGGCTTCCTATGTCGGGATCTCAGGAGCCGCATACCGTAACGGAGCACCCAGCCCCGACGCAGAAACGATCAGCCTGACGAATGGTCCCAATACCGGTTCGATGCTCTCGCGCGGTGGCATGTTGATTGAGAATGAGTCGGTCTCGTTAGCTGACTGCGAAGACGGTACGAGCAACACGCTGTTGCTGGCCGAGCAGTCGTCGATCGAAGTCCCGGTGGTCAAAGTCGTCAACGGGTCAGCGACGATCGGCACCGAAGACCGAGAAAACATTTGCAGTTCTTATTACAGCGGAGCTTGGGCCGGTACGACATTGCCGCGCCAGTTGCTTCCTGGCCAAGTCACCAATGGCATCCACTATGTCTACAACATTTCGACGGTCCGCTTCGGCATCAACATGTCCGCCGCAGCCCCTGCCGACGTGAATGCCAGCGTGATCTCTGGTGGGGGACACACTCCGATTAGCTCTGCTCATATTGGCATCGCCTTCGTGTTGTTGGGAGACGGCTCAGTGCGAGCCATCAATCAAACAGTCAGCTTCCCGTTGCTGCTGTCACTGGCCGATCGAAACGACGGCGGCACCATTGGTGAGTACTGAGGCAACTTCAAACCAAAGCGTGTGGGCGGTACCCGAAATTCAGTGAGTCGCGGAGCGACTCACCTACGTAGTTCAGTCGCTCGGCGACTGAGGGGCCATGAGGATTGGACGCGAAATGGCAAACTCAGTGACCTCAACCGCAGACTTTGAATTCTCGGAGTGGAGCGAAGATGCCACTCCCGAGCAGTGGTTCGTCGACTTGGCGGGCGTACGACTCGGTCCGTTGGATCGAGCGGGCCTGCTGGAAATGTACGAGTCCGGCAATCTCCGAGCGGACGATCGCATTCAACCAGTGGGGCTCACGATTTGGGAGCCCCTGCGAACACTGTGGACCAACCAACCAGGCCACAACGCGGACTCGTCTCTGGGCGACGACTACCTGCCGCCAAGTCGTCACAGCGCGACGCTGGATGATTCGAGCGAAGAAGCTTTCGCTGCCGTGCAGCTCGACGAGTTAGATGTGTCGCAGACTTCGTCGTCCGAGGCGTTGCCGCAGTTCTTCTTCATCATCAACGATCGAGAAGTGGGGCCGGTGCTGTTTGACACCTTGCAAGAATTGGCCGACGAACAAGAGATCGACCGAACGACTCATATCCGAGCCGAAGCCAGCAGCGTGTGGATGACCGCCAAGGAACTCGGAGTTCGCTTTCCGGTCATCACCAGAGATCCAGCGGCTCCGAAACCGCGTGCGGTTCCCATCCCCAAGCAGTCCGAACACCAAGCCGCCCCGCAGGTGCAATGCACTCAGACACCGAGCCCCAACACCACACCGACCGACAAGGCCAATAGTAACAACGGCTACAGCAGCATTCTCGGCGGACTGATGTGGGCGATTTTCGCTCCCTTCCATTACCTCTCGGCCGTGGCAGCCAGCATCGGGAACGTCAGACGCACTCAAGCCATTACCTGCCTCGCCACGGCGTTGGTGATGGGAGCCTGGATTCATTCGCTCTATTGGAACTGGTCCACGACAGCCGTGACTGGAACCATTCGCATCGGCGAGCAACCGCTGCCTGCCGTTCTCGTCACACTGACCAACATGCTGACGGGCGAAACCGCAATTGGCTTCACGAACTCCAGCGGCGCGTTCAGCGTGAAGACGCTGTCCGGCAAGCTGAGCCCCGGAACTTATCGAGTAACCGTCGCGCGCCCGTCGGAATATGAGTCAGCGGATCTCCCGGAATTGCCGCGACCTTATCAAGCACTGGCCACGTCGAATCTCGACATCGAATACGACGGTCAATCCTTGGCGATTCAACTCCACAAGTAGCGTCAGAAGCAGCGACGAACGAGAAGCTCTGCAGCCTCCGTTCGTCGCCCTTAATTCAGCTCACTCCGGCCGCGATCACCGCCGCGACGAGTGCGTCGTGCATGCGACCGTTGCTCACGACAACGCCGCGATTAACGGCCAACTCGCGACCATGAGTGAAGTCGAGCGGCTTACCAGCCACATCGGTAACTTTGCCGCCAGCTTCTTCCACAACCAACACGCCACCAGCGTGATCCCAGATCTTCTCACGATAGTCTTGCTTGGTTGGGAGTCGCAGATAGAGATCCGCTTCGCCACGAGCGACCACGGCATACTTGGCTTGGCTGTCGAGTCGCACCGGCGGCAACACGATGCCCAGGGACTGAGCGATCATTTCAGACCGGCTGTGAGAACTATGCCCAGACTCGACCGATTCGCAGACGCGAGCATCGGACCACACCGAGGCACCGCTGACCGTCACTCGCTTCGCGGCGGCTACATCCAAGGAGGCCGCATCAATTGGCAAGACGTAAGCGCCTGCTCCGCGTACTGCGAAGAAGAGCGACCCAGGCGAAGTCGCGTCGCCCGCCACGATGGGCAAATTCGGACAGCCCAGCACCGCGACCTCAATGCGTCCCTCAATGATCAAAGCCAGCGACACCGCATATTGCTCGCCACGAAGAAAGCCCTTCGTGCCATCAATGGGATCGAGCGTCCAAAAGCGATGATCGCCATTCCCCGCGCCGCGATCGATCCACCCACAAACCTCGTCCGGCGAACCATGCACGCCGACCTTCGCCAACTCCGCGACAATTTGATCGAGGAACCCGGCGTTCTCGGGACTCTTCAGCTCGCTGGAATCTTCTTCGCCGACGATCACATCGCTCGGAAATGCCTGCGACAGCGCTCGGCAGATAGCAGCCTGGCTCGCGAAGTCCGCGATCGTCACCGGGCTCTTGTCTTTCTTGTCGAGCTTCTCGCGAGTGATCTGCTTTTGAACTGTCTGACAAACGCGGGCAGCCAATTGAACGGACTGCAAACCAATCGTGAGTTCCTTCTCGAAGCCGTGCATGAGGATTCCTTTCAAAAGTGCGGCTCGCAGTTGCGATCCGGTGTGTAACGAAAAAGACAATCAGGAATAGCGTTCCCTGGCTCGACTAATCACGCCGATCAAGAGGTAAGCAATTCGTCGTCAGCAGTCATTCATCTTCGAGATCTTACTGTCCACAATCTTCCTGCCCTTGCCGCATTCAAATCTGATGAAGCTGCATGCCGCTAAGTCGGAGCACTCCGTCGAGCCAGAGCACTCCCGAAGTTGTATCGCCCAACGATTCACAGCGCGGCGACTACCGATACCGCGCCATGATCGTCGAGCCAGCTTTCACGTGATCGCCGACCTTCGTGATGATTTCCAAAGCTGCTTCGCGAGGCAGAACTAGTTCCGTGCGTGAGCCCAGCTTGATCATGCCAATCTGCTCGCCGCGTTCGAGTTCGTCGCCCGGCTTAAGCCAACACACAATGCGTCGCGCGATCGCTCCGGTGATTTGGCGAATGATCATGCGACGGTGCGGCGCGTAGCTCTCTTCGATGTGAATCGCGACCTGCTCGTTCTCGCGTGCAGACTCTGGTCGCAGTGCGTTGAGATACTTGCCTGGCTGATAGCGCAGGCCAATGACTCGCGCCGCCACCGGAGTCCGATTGATGTGCACATTGAAGATCGACAAGAAGATCCCGATCAGCACTGCCGGGCCACCGATGTCTGGGTCGTGCTCGATCTCTTCAATCAACACCACTTTTCCGTCCGCTGGAGAGATCACCAAACCGGGCTCGCTCGGAATCGGGCGTTGTGGGTTGCGGAAGAACCACACGATTTCCAAACCCAAGAGAGCCAGCGCCAAGACGACCGTCCAAAGCACGTAATTCACCGGCCCCGCTAGCCCGCTCGTCAGCAGATATGTCGACAGGCCAATTGCCGGGCCGAAGAACATCACCGAGAACGCGATGAGTTCCGCGAGACCTACGCGAGCGAACGGCAAGTTGTCTCGATAACGAAACGGATCGTCCTCGGGGTCCCACCAGTAGTTCGGTTGGTTCGAGTAGTACTTGAGGTCGCGCGGATCGAGCACCTCATGCGGGCAGCCATTCACATCGCCCTTGCGACAAGCCCGCATCCGCTCCACGTATCCCTTCCGAAAGGTCTTCAACCACCAGCGGCGCCAATAGCCCCAGGCCATTTCAAGTCGAATGATGATGCCGCCACCCGGCTGAATCGTCGTCAGGCGCGGGTCCATGGGTTCGAGCGGTCGGCGTTGTTGCGAAGCGTCTGCCATCAGTGAGTTTCTAGGCCGGAGAATTAAGCCAATTACGACGACGAAGCCGTCTGCAATCAGGTTGAGAGATCCCGAATTGGGGGCGGGATTCTTAGCCCTTCGCCCTCAACCGACAACCGGCACAAACGGCAAAGTTTCAGAAGCAAACTCACCGCGGTTGGACCGCTCGGTGCGCGACGCGCAATCGAATCGCCCGCTGCGATTGCTAGGACGCAAGCCGTCCATGCCACTTTCCGCTCACTCGCCTCGGGTCATCGAATGGACTCAGCAGGTTGGCGATACCAGACGAATGAGAACTGTCGCATCCTGGTCGGTCGGATGACCTCACGCATTCGTCCCCAAACCACGTTTCAACCATCCATGAATGAGCCCCGACTCACCATCACTTTCTTCGGGGCAAACGCACACGACAACGCTCACTTTGCACCGTTCTTCAATTCGACTGCGGCACCAATTCCATGCCCGCTACCAAGACGAAACCCAATCCGAAAGCCGAACCAGAACCGGAGCCAAAAGAACAGCCGGTCCCGGAGGAGCCCTCGTTTGAGGATCGTTACCTCGCCAAAATCTTCCGCCCCAACTTGCTGTTGATCGCCGCCATCATCGGCGTGGGAGTCGTGCTTGGGCCGTCGAGCTTGAAGCTGTTGCCCAACCTGGCAGAGCGTCCTGAGTACCATCTCAAACGCAGCGACATCCACATCCCCGAAACACCACGTTGGGTGCCGACTGGCTTCTTGGCTCAAGTTTTAAAGCGAGCCGAAATCACCGAAGAGGTCTCGATCCTCGACCGCGAACTCGCTCGACGATTGGGAGAAGCCTTCCAGCATCATCCGTGGGTCCGTGGTCCGGTCGCCGTCCGCGTCACCATTCCCGCACGAATTGATGTCTCGTTCGAGTACCGCCAACCCGTTGCGATGGTGGCGATTAACGACGGCTTCTATCCGATCGACAGCGACGGCCTATTGCTGCCGCCAGAGGATTTTCCGCCGTCGGAAGTTGGCCGCTTCCCGCGCATCGTCGGTGTGGGTGCTCCACCGAATGGCTCCGTCGGGCAATCGTGGGGCGACGAGCGAGTCACCGGAGCGGCGCGACTCGCGGCAGTGCTTGGCCCCTGTTGGAAGGAATTCAAACTCGGTTCGATCGAAGTACCACGTCGCGAAACCGCCGATCAAAAGTACGACGAATTACAGTTCGTGATCACGACCAAAGGTCGGTCACGCATCATCTGGGGTCGAGCTCCCGGCCACGGTCATCCGTTGGAAGTCACCGACGAGCAAAAGGTCGGCCGCCTGCGTGAGTTCTTAGCCCGCGGCAAGAGCTTCGATGGTCCTTGGGAAATCAGCATCAATCACCTGATGGAGCTGACATGGCGCCCACTTGAAAGCCCGAAGCCGCCGCCACCAACGAAGCCTCGCAAACGCAAGTAGAACAGCGAGCTAACGACGTCGCATGCGCGAGGCAGTCTTCGGCACTTCTCGGTTCGTCGTCCTCTTCGTTCCCTCTGTTACCTTCTGTTCGAGTCGTCTTCCAAAGACCTTGAACAGGAGCACGCAGAGCGAACAGAGATCAACAAACAGAGAACCAACTGCCTCTTCGATTCGCGTTCCGCTTCATTCGCGTGGGCCAACCGATTTGAGCCGCGCGAATGGCCACACCTCGAATGAACCTCGTTGGCTCGGCCTTTTCTCTCTTCGTCTTCTTCTCCGTTCCCTCAGTTGCCTTCTGTTCGAGGCGTTTCATCAAAGACGTTGAACAGGAGAAAACAGAGGGAACGGAGAGTGAGAAACAGAGAGATGACGGCTTCTTCTATTCGCGCTCGATTCCATTCGCGCGGACCATTCATCTTGAGCCGCGAGAACGGAATGGAACGAGAATAGTCCTGTCGCCCCGAGGGAACCGCATTGCGTCCGGCATTCGCAGTTCATCCTCTTCGTTCCCTCTGTTGCCTTCTGTTCGACTCATCTCCTGGCGTCGATTCGCGATCACGGATTGTCGATGTGCGAACCTCGGAAGAAGCCGCTGCTGACTGGCGCTTGATAAGCGATCTTCATCGTCGGATCGCTGACCTCAGTGCCGCCGTTCTTCTGCGAGTGCATGGCATGATCCAGAATTGTGCTGGTCAACAACGTGCGTTCGACGGGATATGGCGACTTCCCGCTCTTGAAGAGCTTCTCGATGTTGTAAGTGAGCGGATCGAAGAACCGAGCACCGGGCGGAGCGGGCAAATAGAAGCACGATGAAATCGGTTCCCTGACACCTTTGATGCGTCCCGCGAACGCGAACTCGGAAGTGGCCTCGATCAGGTTGAGTGCCGCGCCGCGCGTGCCATCCAAGTACTCCACCAGGATCAGCTCTGGCTTCAGAACTTGATCGCGCACTCGTCCGTAGTTGCGACTCCCACATCGAGCGAGTGCGCGTTCCATCAAGTCCCAACTCCACAGCTTGTCGTCGCCGGCTTTCCACACCGCATCACCTTGCAGCAACCTCACGGACTTCACGCCGGTTTCACCACCGCGTCTGCGTTCCAACATGCACTGCAAAACTTCGAGCGCATGAAACCAATAGATCTCGGTTGTCGCTCGATCGAATCCAAAGACGACGACCGCTTCGTCGAAAGCTGTACCGAGCTCCGGCTCAATCTCGGGCTGCCGCCACGTCACGGGCAATGACGAACCAGCCATCAGGCCAAAGCCCAACTTCTTGGACCATTCAACCATCTTCGCGGCCTTGCGATGGTCATATGACAGATGCTTGTCGACAAACACGGGCACCGAGCGACCACTCTTCTGGAAGACATTCATCACTCGTTCGAAGTACTCGTAGCGCGGGTACTCGACTTGCCCAAACGAATTCACCGGATAATCACCGTGCTCGATAATCAGGAGCACCGCGTCAACATCCAGCGAACTCTCTCCACCTAAAGCCGCCTCAGCCGATTTGGCGAGTTCGATGTCGTGCTTCTTACAGACCAGAGGCCCCAAATCGTCCGATGGCGACTGGTCATTGAACATCCTCGCGAGTTTAAACGATGGCTGATAATGGTTGCCGCCAATCGTGTAACCGTGAATGAATCGCCCCGCGATGTGGTAAGCGTGAGACCTTAGTCGATAGATCGAATTGATCGCGGCCACGCGCGGCAGTTTCTTACCGAAGAACGCCTGCTCGGCAGCCCAGGTTGCCAACGGCGACGACGCCATCCCTGCTGCCACCAATCCGGCTGTTGACTGTTGGCAAAACGCCCGACGAGAGAGAGAAGTCGCCATCAAAGTTCCTTCGTTGCTGGAGTCGAGAAGTTGCTGCGCGGTCTGAATGTGACCGATCAAATCACATCGCCAAAGGGATCGCCGAGAAATATTCGCTCTCAGTGAAAGGCATGCCCCAAGGACTCGATGGACGTGGTCTTCAATTGCCGGACATCGCCGCCTCGGAAGAAAAAGACTGCGTTGCCGAATACAAAGGCGAAGCTGAATCACTCCACTCTCTGAGGACTCGCATCATGCCGCTGCGTTCGATTGCTCAAGATGTCTTCGTCTGGACCGACACGTGCAACGTTTACGTTTTCAAAGACGGCGATACGGCATTGCTGATTGATCTCGGTGACGGCAGCGTGCTGGATCACTTGCATGAGATCGGAGTGCAGCGCGTCGAATGGGTGCTCTTCACGCATCACCATCGCGAGCAATGCCAGGGTGCCGCCAAGCTCGCCAAATGGAACGCCAAGACTGCCGGTCCCGAGTTAGAGCGACCGCTCCTTGAACGGCCTAACGATTACCGCAAAGTCAAAGTCACACTCAATGATCCGTTCACGGTTTATGGAGCGAGCTTCGTGCGCCCGCCGATCGAGCCCATCAAACTCGATCAAGGCTTCAGGACGATGGACGACTTCACGTGGCGAGGTCGTGAGTTCGTCTGCATCGACACACGCGGCAACAGTCCGGGCAGTATGTCGTACTTGTTACAGATCGACGGCCAATGGATCGCCTTCAGCGGCGACGTCATGTGCAACGGGGCCAAGCTCCATAACTGGTTCGATTCCGAGTGGGACTACGGCTTCGCAGCAGGGATCTACGCGATCTTCAATGCCGCGGCTTTGTTGGAGCGTTACGAACCCACGCTGCTCTGCCCCAGTCACGGACCAATCATTCGCGAGCCTCGGCCACAGTTGCGTGAGTACCAAGACAAACTGCGAAAGCTCGTGCCGCTCTTTCTGAGAGGCTACGACGTCAACACCTTCGCCGTCGCCGACCAGGACAACGTCTCAAAGCCAACGAAGGTGCCGCATGTCTGGCAGATCTCCAAGCATCTCTTCAAGTTCAAGGGCCCCAACTTTTGGCCGAACTTCACGATCATCATTGCAGACAGCGGTCGTGGGCTGATTGTCGATTGCGGGCTGTTCGATACCGGCTTCCTCGATAAAGCCATCATCGGCATGCGAGAACGACTGGGACTGAAATCAATTGACGCGATCTTCGTGACGCATGCGCATGGAGACCACTTCCTCGAAGCGGAGCATGTTCGTACCAAATGGGGCGCCCAACTGTGGACGATGTCCGGTGTCAACGAGCACTGCGAGACGCCTCAACGATACGACTACGTCGCCCCGATTCAGTCCTACGGTTCCAGCATTCAACGCGGCATCGAAAGCGTGAAATTCGACAAGCTCTTCGCCAACGGTTCGTTCTTTGAATGGGAAGGCTTCCAACTTTCTGTTGATTGGATGCCGGGACAAACCAAATACGCGTGCTGCTTGCACGGTGAGATCGATCAACGCAACGTCGTCTTCACGGGTGACAACATCTTCGGGAGTTCCACTGACCCCAAGCAGAACGGACACGAAGCCGTCGTCGCCAGAAACTCGTGCATTCTGGAAGAGGGCTATCTCTACGCCGCTCATTTCTTACACGGCATCGGCCCGGACTTGCTGATCGGCGGCCATTCGTGGGTCATGGACCAACCCGCCGAGTTCATTGACCGCTATCGCCAAGGTGCTGAGGCGCTGCGCGATGCCTTTCGAGCACTCAGCCTCAATGACGATTATCGTTACATGTTCGACCCGTTCTGGGTCCGAGCAGATCCCTATCGAGTGTTTCTCAAAGCCGGCGAGACCGTCGAACTCCATGTCTTGATTCGGAACTTCCGCGATCGACCTCAGAAGCACCACATCGAACTCCACACACCGGCCGGCTTGAAAGTTGAACCAGCCGTTCTCGAAGGAACGCTGCCCGGCGACATCACG
Source organism: Planctomycetaceae bacterium (assembly GCA_900299185.1). Classification (GTDB taxonomy): domain Bacteria; phylum Planctomycetota; class Planctomycetia; order Planctomycetales; family Planctomycetaceae; genus AM-0621. The sequence continues at coordinate 19,212 of OMIV01000178.1, read as the reverse complement.
CTGCCCTTTGCCATGAAGCTCACTGCAGACAAAGGACTCGCTGACGGCATCCGTATGGTTGCGTTCGATGTCACGATTGACGGTCAGCGATTCGGCGAACTCTTCGACTTCATGGCTGTCGTCGGCAACGTGATTGAAGCAACGACGCCGAGCGCCCCAGCTAAGAAGGCGGGTTATTAGATTCACTCGCAGCTCAGTGAGTACGTCGAATTCGCTCCAACAAGACTTCGTCAGCGCCATGCCAATCGGTGTAGCAAGAGTTGCAACAAGGAGTGGAAAGACAACTTGCGGACTCATCAGATTTAGATCTGGAGTTCGGAAGTCTTCAACAAAAAAGCCCGCTCGGCCATCAGCGATGACCGAGCGGGCTATGTCATTCAGTTCAACTCAGCGAGTTATTCTTCATCGCGCAGTTTGGCCAGAATCGTGTAGTCCTCCAGCGTTGTTGTATCACCGCCGGATTCACGACCGGCTGCGATGTCTCTCAACAACCGCCGCATGATCTTGCCGCTGCGCGTCTTGGGCAGAGAATTCGTAAACCGAATCTGATCAGGAGTCGCCACTGCCCCAATCTGCTTACGCACGTGACTGGTGAGATCCTTCTTCAATGTCTCATCACCAGCACCGGTCTTCAATGTCACGAAGCAGCAAAGACCTTCGCCTTTGATCTCGTGAGGGAAGCCAACGACAGCGGACTCGGCCACCAGCGGATGCGAAACGAGAGCACTCTCGACTTCCATCGTACTGAGGCGGTGACCGGCGACGTTCAGCACGTCGTCCACGCGTCCCATCACCCAGTAGTAGCCGTCTTCATCGCAACGAGCCCCGTCGCCCGCGAAGTACAGCCCCGGCAGCTTGCCAAAGTAGACGTCTTGGAAACGCTGATGATCGCCGTACAGAGTTCGCAACATGCTCGGCCACGGCTTCGTCATCACCAGCAAACCGCCTTGGTTGGCTTCGAGCGGCTCGCCCTTCTCGCTGACGATGGCCGGCACAATTCCGGGCAACGGTCGCGTGCAACTGCCAGGCTTCGTCGCCGTAATTCCCGGCAACGGACTGATCATGATCGAGCCAGTTTCGGTCTGCCACCAGGTGTCGACGATCGGGCAACGCTCGCCACCAATAACGCGGTGGTACCACATCCACGCTTCGGGGTTGATCGGCTCGCCCACGCTGCCGAGCAATCGCAAGCTCGACAAGTCGTACTTATTCGGCCACTCGTCGCCCCACTTGATGAAGGCACGAATTGCCGTCGGAGCCGTGTAGAAAATGCTGACTCGGTACTTCTCGATCAGCTCCCAGAAGCGGCCCTCGTGAGGCCAGTTCGGAGCACCTTCAAACATCACCGAGGTCGCTCCGTTGGCGAGCGGACCGTAAACGACATAGCTATGGCCGGTGACCCAACCAATGTCGGCGGTACACCAATAAGTGTCTTCGTCCTTCAAGTCGAAAACCCAACGCGACGTCATCGTGGCGCCGAGCAAGTATCCCGCCGTCGTATGCAGCACGCCCTTCGGTTTGCCCGTTGATCCCGAGGTGTAGAGGATGAAGAGCGGATGCTCGGAATCGAGTTCTGCAGCAGGACAATCTGCCGAGACACCTTCCATCAAGTCGTGCCACCAATAGTCGCGATCTGGAACCATCGTTACATCGGATCCCGTCCGCTTCACGACGACGACCTTCTCCACCGTCGGCGACTTCTTAATCGCTTCATCAACAGCAGGCTTAAGAGGCACTTCCTTCCCTCGTCGCCAGCCGCCATCAGCGGTGATCATCAGCTTGCACTGCGCGTCGTTGTTTCGATCGGCGACAGCGTCCGACGAGAAGCCGCCGAAGATGATGGAGTGAGTCGCGCCGATGCGGCTACAGGCCAACATGGCGATCGCGAGCTCGGGAATCATCGGCATGTACAGCGTGACTCGATCGCCCGCGACGACCCCCAACTTCTTCAGCACGTTGGCGAACTTGCAGACTTCGCGATGGAGTTCTTGATAGGTCAGGATGCGCGAATCACCAGGCTCGCCCTCCCAAATGATCGCGGCTTTGTTCTTTCGCCACGTGGTGAGATGCCGATCGAGGCAGTTGTAGGAAACGTTGAGCTTGCCGCCGACAAACCACTTGGTCTCAGGCATGTCACCTTCCAGCACCTTGGTGAATGGCTGGAACCAGTCGAGATTCTTCGAGATCTCGCTCCAGAATCCTTCCGGATCGTCCTTCGCCTTGTTCCACATCGCGTTGTATTGCTCTTCCGAGCTGATGTGAGCGGCCGCCGTGAATTCGGCTGGTGGCGGGAACTTGCGAGTCTCTTGAAGGACACTGGTAATGGCATTCGACATGAAGCGGCTCCTGAGGTAGCTCGAAGTAACATAAGTGGTCGAAGTGAAGTTCCCCGAAACGCCATCGCGTGGAGCGTTACAGCGACTTGAATTCACAATCCATCGACGGTGATCGGCGAGTCGTCGCTCGCGACGCAGATCAATCGCGATCACCCAACGAAGCGATGTTTTTCGGACGATCATCAACGTGGCCCGATCTTAGGTGGCTCGGAAAATCAATTCCAACGAGGCCATCTGGCATCTTCGCAGAGTCGCTCGCCTTCGGTGCCGAGATCTCTTCGCGCCTCCCCCAATCGATACAGCTTGACCGCGCGAAGCCGCACACGACGACCTCGTTCATCAAGCTCGTCTCGCGGCACTCGGCTTCGCGGTCTACAACCAAGCCGGGCCAAACAAGTCGGGAGTTGTTCGCGTACCCATCGCACCCACGTCAGCACTTCATGTTGTAGGGAGACTCATCATGCAGGTCGGAGTTCCGCGTGAAATCAAGCCCGATGAATACCGCATCGCCATGTTGCCCTCGGGAGTTGATGAACTCGTGCGTCATGGGCATCGCGTTTTGATTGAATGCGGCGCGGGACTCGGCAGCGGTATCACGGACGAGCAATACCTCGAAAACGGAGCTGAGATCGTCGACGGTCCCGCCGCGATCTACGGACAAGCTGATCTGATCGTGAAGGTGAAAGAGCCACTCGCTGCCGAGTGGCCGTTGATGCGACCCGGCCAGCTTGTCTTCACGTACTTCCATTTCGCCGCCAGCGAAGAACTGACTCGGAATGTCCTGGCCACCGGGGTCACAGCCATCGCTTATGAAACTCTGCGAGGCCCACGCGGCGACCTGCCGTGCCTCACGCCGATGAGCGAAGTCGCCGGTCGCATGAGCATCCAAGAGGGAGCCAAGTATCTCGAACGTCCCCAAGAAGGTCGCGGCATTCTGCTGGCCGGTGTACCGGGAGTTCCACCTGCTCACATCACCATTCTGGGCGGCGGCGTGGTTGGCAAGAACGCCGCACAAATCGCGGCGGGATTCCAGGCCGACGTGGTCATTCTGGACGTGAATGTTGATCGGCTTCGCTACCTCGAAGACATCATGCCGCCCAACGTCAACACACTCTTCAGCGACCGCCACAACATCCGCGAGCAACTGCAACTGGCCGATCTCGTCATCGGCGCCGTGCTGATTGAGGGAGCTCGCGCACCAGTGCTCGTCAGCCGCGATGATCTCAAGCTGATGAAACCCGGAGCGGTGATCATCGACGTCGCTGTGGACCAAGGCGGCTGCATCGAGACCACTCGCCCGACAACGCATTCGCGTCCCACATACCTCGTCGACGGCATCGTGCATTACTGCGTCACGAACATGCCCGGAGCCGTCGGTCGCACTAGTTCATACGCCTTGTGCAACGTCACGTTTCCCTACGTGCTGAAGCTCGCGAACCACGGTCTTCAAGCGGTATGCGTTTCCAATCCCGGCTTCGCTCACGCAGTCAACATGCACCACGGCCAACTCACCAACAAAGCCGTCGCAGACACCTTCAGCCTGCCGTTCGTCGAGTTCACCAAGACAGCTTGATGGCCGGGTTCTCTTAGCAGCCTCGACTCATTCAGAGTCGAGTTCGCGCAACGAATTCGAACTGGATGAAGTTGCACAGCGTTGCCGCCAAATCGTTCGCAACGCTGCAGCAAACTCAGTAGCGAATCGATTCGCATCGCACATTGGTGAGTTCAAGAGACGGTCTCGAAGTTCGCCTCGCCACACCGCCAATCGTTGCAGGTCAGAAGCGACCGACACTGCGAGGTCCACATACTCAGCCAGAGTCTTCGCCACGGTATGTCGCCATTGCATCAGTTCGAGATACGCCATCGTTTGTCGACTCGCGAATGATTCGCCGGGACACGTCACCACCGGCAGTCCCATCCACAAGGCCAGCAACGATGTCAGCCCGCCGGTAAACGGAAATGGATCTAAGGCGATATCGACTCGCTGATATTGAGCCAGCATGTCCTCGAACGGCGTTCGCCCTTGAAACTCAAGCTGGTGCGAACTGACACCATGACGAGAGAATGAATCTCGCAAGAATTGCTGAGTACCGGGGTCGTCGAGCCCTCGATACTTCAGCAACAGCTTCGAGTTGGGCACACGATTCAGAATGGCCGCCCACACCTCAATGACATGCTCATTAACCTTCGCAGGGTTGTTGAAACTCCCGAAGGTGACGCATTCAGAAGTCAGCGCCGGCAAGTCTCCCATAGACACATCAAGCTGAGGCGGCTCCCAACAGAATGGCGCAGCGGGCAATCGGAGCGGTCGCTCGTAATCCGTACCAATTCGGTCTTCATAATCCTGCGGCAAGTGCCATTGATCCGTCACGATAAAGTCGATGGCTCGCAACCCCGTCATGCCGGGATAACCGATGTAAGTGCATTGCAGTGGAGCCGGTCGCTGAGCAAACACACGCAATCGACTGCCGGCGGTGTGTCCGGCCAAGTCAAACAAGATGTCGACTTGATCCGCGCATATCTGCTCCAAAAGTTTGCTGTCACTCCAACCATAAGTTTGTCGCCACAATGCCGATCGCTGTTCGAATCGCTCAGTGATTTCATCTCCGCGATCCCGATCCGAATAACACGCGATCTCGAAATGCTGAGCATCCAATGCTTCCAGAGTTCGAATCAGGAAGAGCCCCACGGGATGATTCACGAGATCGGCAGAGACAAACCCAAGTCTCAAGCGACGCTCGGAAGCGAAGTCGACATTCGCAAAACTCGGAGCACTACCCACCACTGCTCCGTGCTTTTCGTACCACCCGCGATGTAGTTGAAACTGCTCTTCCACAGACGGCCCCAACGGCCCACAAGCCCCATCCAAGAACTGACTCAAGAAGAGCAAGTTAGACTCGAACTCAGCGCTATTCGGACGCAGTTTAGCCACCGTCGAGAAGCACGTGGCTGCGGCTTGAAGTTGGCCCTGCGCCTTGCGAGTCACCCCCAGATTCTGAATGGCATCGACGCGATCCGGCTGAACTGCCAACGTCTTCTCATAGCATTCAGCGGCCAAACTCAGACGGCCATCTCTTCGCAAGACGTTGCCCATATTGAAGTGGGCATCAACCAAATCGGGCTGCAGTTTCAAAGCATTTTGATAGAGCGAAATGGCCTCGTTGGAATGCCCGAGGCCATCCATCGCGCCTGCCAGGTTAAAGAACGCACCAGCCAACTTTAGATTCAATTCCAACGCTCGAATGCAGCAGTTCGCAGCCTGCTGATACAAGCCCTGACGTTGGAATATGGTGCTGAAGTTGTTGTGCAACTCAGCGTCGTTCGGTGTCAGCTCGATCGCGCGTTCGTAACACGCAGCCGACTGCTCGTAGTGGCCCAACTGTTTGAGTGCCGAACCAAGATTGCTCAAAACCGGAACCATCTCAGGGCGCAGTTCGAGCGCGTCGACGTAGTATGGAACAGCCTCTTCAAAGCGACGTTGAGCCTGCCAGAAGTTTCCAAATTCGTTGAGCACTTCCGGCGACTTAGGCTGTGACTTCAATAGCGATTCGAAGATCGCTTGAGCCGCATCCCATTGCCGTTGTCGAGTCAGTTCATGAGCGCGCCGCAACGCTCCTTTAATATCCATGCCGCATGTCCCCAGTGCAGAACTTGTCAGTCAGATCCGCAGCGTATTCGAGACACGAAGTGATGGAATCCCGCTTCACTCGGAAGACGGTATTACCCAAACAGCTTTTTGACGGGCGTGCCGCCGTCGACGATTTTCATGGGGCGACCCAGTGGGCTCATGTTTTCTTTGGCCGCGTCGACGCTGAGAGCTTGGCAGACCGTGCAAAACAGATCGTTCGGTGTCACGGGGTTATCGACGATGTCGCTGCCATCCTTTGATGAAGCACCAATGACTTGCCCGCCTTTGATGCCGCCGCCTGCAATCGCGGCATTGAAGACTCGCGGATAATGATCTCGACCGCCCCGCGGATTGATCTTGGGTGTCCGGCCAAACTCGCCAATCCACAGGACCACTGTCTTCTCCAACAAGCCTCGATCTTTCAGGTCGCTGACGAGCGTCCCGAAGCCTGGATCAACATCCGCCACCAACCCTCGCGTTCGATCGAAGTTGTCTTGGTGAGTGTCCCAGTTCCCCATCCGTCCGCGCATCGATACTTCGACAAAGGTGACTCCGGTTTCAACGAGGCGTCGCGCCAACATGCATCCTCGACCAAAGTCCGAATTGCCATAGCGATCCTTGAGTGCTTGCGGCTCATCATCAATTTGAAACGCCTTCAAGTTGGAACTCGTGACCATCTTCGCGGTCTTCGCATAGAGCTGACGATGGTTCTCAACGACCTGCTGACCACCGCGGGATGCGAACTCGTCTTCGAGTTGATTGAGTACTCCCAAGCGGCGTCGATAGCGATCCGTATCCGTGACCACTCGAGTGTTCTGCGGCAGGCTACCGGGCTGATCGACCACGAACGGCTCGAAGTTCACACCCAAGAAAGCTGACCCTTGAGTTGGTCCTACAGACACAACCGCCGGAAGATCGAAGTCGGGGTTCGCCAACTCTTTCGCGAGCGAACAACCAAAAGCCGGATGCTTCACGCTGCCTGTGGGGGCATAGCCAGTATGAAGTTGATAGGTCGCTCGTGGATGGCTGCCTTCCTTATTGGTCATCGAACGAATGAGAGCGATGTCCTGCATCGTCTTGGCCGTAACGTCCCAACCTTCGGCGATTTGAATGCCCGATACCGAGGTCTTGATCGACTTGGTCTCTCCACCGGAGTCAGTCCCAGTTTTTGGATCGAAGCACTCAAACTGCGATGGTCCTCCGGCCATCCACAGCACCACCAAATGCTTGCCCTGCTTCTTCAGCTCGGCTGCTTCGAGAGTCACCAGATCTCGCAGGCTCAATGTTCCTGCGGCACAAGCAGTTGCTGCAACCTGATAGAGAAAGCTGCGACGACTCACCGATGAACCAAGCAATTGAACGTGATCGTGTTGAGCAATCGTCATGACAGAAACCTCGCATTGAGGAGAAGAAACGGACCAAGCATCACAACCAAGTGGAAGACTCATCACACAGGTCGCAACACCTTTGAAGCGACCAGCGCATGGCGACTCAGCGTTTCGAGAGGAACTCGCTCGAATTGAGCAAGCTCCACATCAAGTCTTCAAAGGCTTCGCGTCGGTTGTTGATTTGCTTCACGTAAGACCGACAGATTTCAAGTTCCTTGGCCGACGGCTCGCGAGCCAACACCATCAAGTACAGCTCGTTGAACGCGTCGTTGTCGTCGGAATACTTCTTCAGCAAGTCGGCCAAGCGAGTGTTGCCTTCAGCTCGAACCTGCGACGCAACCTGAGGCGAGTTCATCAAGAACAAGGCCTGCGGCACGTTGCCGGTGATGTCGTCTTGAGGCGTCGATGGATCGAATCCAAAGACCGCGTTGAAGGCTTCTCGTGGATTGCGCGGGCCAAACCGATTCGCGCCTGCGGCTTGCCCGAATCGAGGACCTTGATTGGCAGGCTCCGTAATACCGAGCACTTTTATGAGCGACCCATAAAGTTGATCGCCTCGCAATCGAGTCGGCGTCGCCGATGCAAAGGCGGGAGTATCTTCGCTCAAGACTCGAGCCTGGACCTGACGCTGATAAGTCTGGGTCAGAGCGATAGTGCGGAAGAGCCACTTCAGGTCGTAACCGTGCTCCGTGAATCCCTTCGCGAGTGATTCCAGTGCATCGGGATTGGAGCACTTGCGATCCGGGCCAATGTCATCGATCGGCATGTAGAAGCCCTGCCCCGTCAGCTCGCCCCAAATGCGATTCACGATGGCTTTCGAGAACCACTCGTTCTTGGCCGATGTAAGTTCTTCAGCAAACCACTCGCGACGATCCATGTCATCGAGATCTCTGACAGTATGCGTGGAAGTCAGAAAGAACTTGGGATTGATCTTCGTGCCTTGAGACGCGGGGTTGTTGAGGTCCGGCATGAAGTGCTCGGCATTCCCTCGTCCGGGCTGCTCGGGCGGAGGCGGCATTTCTTTGAATTCAGCGACCGAGATCATGCCGTCTTTGTTCTTGTCGCCATTCTCCAAGATGCGATCGAACAGCCGACTCAGCGGCGTATTCTCGGCTTCGTCCTTGGACAGCTTGCCGTCGCGATTGCGATCCGCGAATCGGAAGATGCCGTCGGCGTTGGCCATGATATTGGCTCGCACGTTGGTGCGATCGGTTCGAGCGTCAAACGACACCACTTCCCACTGTCCGAGGTTATTGGGATCAGTCCGCCTTACGGTCACTCGGGGAAAGAACGCCGCGATCTCATGAAACTGCTCGCGTTTCCAACGGTCCCACGGATGGTTGTGGCAATTGGCACATTGAATCTGAATCCCCATGAAGATGCGGCTGACTTCGCCAGCGACTTCATTGGCATCGCCTTCATGAGCGAAGAACAATGCCGTCTTGCCGTTCTCGCGCACATCGCCCGTTGCTGTCAGTAGGTCCGTCGCGATCTTGTCCCAGTGGCGGTTCTGTTTAAGAGCGTCAGTCATCCAATCCAGAAACGGGTCATTGACCAACCGAGCCCGCATGTTGGTTGCTCGCAGCAGAATGACGTCGCGCCAATATCGAGCCCAATTGGCAGCGTATTCATCCGATGCCAGCAACTGGTCGATGACCTTCGTTCGCTTGGCCGGATCTGTGTTGAGACCAAACAAAGTCACTTCTCGAGCCGTCGGCACCGCACCGGCCAGATCGATCGAAACTCGCCGCAAAAAGTCTTCATCGTTCGCCAACTTCGCCGGCTCGATCTTGGCTGCCTTCAGTTCCTTGAGGATGGCTTGATCGACTTGCCCGGCCACTCGCGCAGCCGAATCTTCTGCTCGCGCATGACTGATGAAGCACAGCCCCAGCAAGCAACTCCAAACTGCCTGACGAATCTTCATGACGATTGCCTCTCAAATCGGCTTTGACTGAACAACCTGCAGCGAGCCACTCGGCCAACGCCGTTAACTCGCCACGTCAAAGTACCTCAAGAACGGCCATAAGTTACGGCCCTGCGAGAATTCTCAAAACACAACTTCATGTCGCATTCCAACTCGCCCCCGACCTCCGCAACGTGCCAGACCGCCGCATGAAACCCAACAACGTTGATCAAGTTTCGGTCGAAAGCTCAATCTCGCGAGACAACCTCGCAGTACGTCACAACCAAGCCGCAGCCCGTTCCCGAACTGAAAGCATCTGATAGATTCCGTCCGGGCGATGCCCTGTTGTCCTTCGGCCCCGACACCAAGCCCCTCGATCCCCAACCATTCACCATCCGGATCGGCCCCAAGTGCTCAAGTATGTTGAAGTTGATCGAGACATTATCTCTCGCTTGCCTGATGGTCCCTGCGCGTCCCAACAACTCAGCAAAAAGAGAGACTTGGCGGTGCCCATTTAGGACGATGACATGTCAGAAACTTCGGTCACAACTTCACCACAAATACTCAGGCCACTAGAGCCCCGATGGTGGAGTCGACTCACAGCGTGTAGCGGCCTGATTAGCGTTGTCTTGCTGCTAAGTCCGTTGCTGGGATTCGTCATCTCAAGCGTCGCCATCTTTTTCGTTACGACGATGACCCGCAGCGGAAGAAGAGGTTGGCTTGGCAAGCTCGTCTTAGGATGCGTTTTGCTGATCCCAGCACGCCTGGGTGGAGCCTTTATCTCTTCGTGGTGGGGCTATCGAACTGGCTACCAACAAGCCATCGAAGCAACCGCGCGCGGTGAAGAGTATTTCTTCGCAGCTCAGGAACTACGCGGGAGGTGGTGCCTCGTAGATGACCCATGTTGTCCGCGTTTCGCGTATTGGGGCGGCAGACGCGCAGGCATCAGAGAGGGCCTGCCCACACACGCTCTCAACCCCCAAGATGCGATCGACGAACTCATGAAGAGGGGGGCGCTACTTTCGACAACGATGTTTCGCGACGTTTGTCTCTACAGCGACGCATATCATCGCCTTGACGAGTACATCGAACGAGGTGTGTTGTTCGAAGCAAATCTCAAAGCCGTCGTTCTTGATGGCAACTCGATGACCGATAGCGACATGAGGCTCGTGCAAGCATTCGCTTGGTTTGCCCCGCTCGACTATGTCGAGATAAACGCGCCGCTCATCACGGAGAACGGGATCAAGATGCTGTCGCTTGAGGGCCATGAGAGAAACTGGAACCGAAGACTTCGCATTAAAGTCTTGCAAATCTCACGATCGCAGCTCAATGACGAAGCATTGTCCCAACTCACGAATCAGCGGCAGCAGCCGTTCCATGATGGGACGACTCTAACCCGCGCGATGTCACAGGATCGAATTCTTGAAGAGGCACTAGTTGGACTTGAAGCTGCTCGAAAAAGACGGGCTCAATGGAACGCTCGCAATCAACGCGGCAACTCAAGAACCGAGGCATCAAAGTAGATGCCGACCATGTTGAACCGTTCGTCCATTCGAGGATTCATCGCATGCAACTTACACTTCCGATTGATAGCGCGGACATCTTGCTGCGTGATTTGCTCAGTCGATTCAGTCCGGGAGATGAGGTCGTCTTCACTCAGAATCAGCCACAAGTTGCAAAGCTCGTCTCAGAACCGACTGCGGCGAAGGCTCCGCGCGTGCCGAGGCTCGGCAATGGGATCCTCAAGATTGTCGAAGATGACGACGAGCATCTCGCGAACTTCATGGAATACATGCAGGCGTTTGAGCACGACTCCGTTGCTTGAGTCGCAACTAAAACATCGTCCCGAGCTATCGAAGGTTTATGCCATGAGCATCGCTGAATTTGCCAAAAAGGTTTACGAGATCGAATGGAAGCAAACGCTCGAAACCGAGCACTTCGATGAGTTCGTGGCGATCGAGCCGACCTCCAAGAGCTATTTCTTAGGCGAGACATTCTTGGATGCTGCGTTGGCAGCAAAGACCGCCTTTCCCGATCGCAAGTCATTCGTGCTGCGCATTGGTCATGAAGCCGCCTTTCATATTGGTGCGACATCATGAATGGTCGCGTCGATGACAATGGCCGAGCACTGCTCGACATTCACCTGAGTTCAAAGCGAGACGGTCCGCTTGTCGTGATCACCGCTTGGGTTGATACGGCTTTCGATGGGCATCTCGTCTTGGCAAGTGAGATCATCGAGCAGCTCAATCTCGCGCCACTAGTCGAGACGGAAGCCATTCTGGCTGATGGCTCGCGAGTCGCCTTAGAAACGTTCTTGTGCTTCATCGAGTGGTTTGGTCAGCGAGTTCCGCTGCAAGTCATTGCGAATGACGGACGCTTCCCGTTGTTGGGGACGGCGTTGCTCGATCAGAGAGTTCTTCGCGTCGACTATCGTTTGAAGACCGTTGAATTGGATTGATCGCTGACGAGTCACCGAGAGCCTCGTGACAATTCACCTTGCTTCAATCGAGTTTCGGAGATCCCGCATGTTGATGCGTTGTTTGTTGGTGTTGTTGGCTGTGTTCGGTTTGTTAGCGAAAGGTTTCGCTGCTGAGCCAGCGACCAAAAAGATCGTGCTCATTGCGGGGCCGAAGTCGCATGGGCCGACGGGGAATGGGATTCATGACTATCCGTGGTCCGTCAAGCTGCTGAAGGTCATGCTCGATCATTCCAATGTCCGCGAGCAGGTCCGCGTTGAGTATCACCTTGATGGGATGCCGCGTGATCTGAAGACGCTCGATGATGCGGACTCGATCATGGTCATCTCGGATGGACGAGATGGCGATCTCTATCAAGAGGCTCCGCATTTTGGATCCGCGGAGAATCTCAAGGCCGTGCAGAAGCAGATTGATCGCGGCTGCGGGTTTCTGACCTTTCACTTCTCGACCTTTGCCCCGGATCAGTACGCGAAGCAGATCCTCGATTGGTCCGGCGCGTACTTCGATTGGGAGACCGACGGCAAGAAGAAGTGGTACTCGGCGATCACACATAAAGAGGCCGATGTTGAGATCGGGTCGCCCGAGCATCCCGTCGTGCGCGGCATCAAGCCGTTCAAGATGAAGGAAGAGTTCTATTTCAATCTGCGTTTTGCAGAGGGAGACGGGCAAGAGGCGAGTGGCAAGGCGAAGAAGATCGAGGGCCTATCGCCGCTCTTCATCGTGCCCGCTCTGAATGGTCGCGAGCCTGATGGCAATGTCGTCGCTTGGGCGAAGCAGCGAGCCAGTGGCGGACGCGGGTTCGGGACGACTTGCGGTCATTTTTATTCCAACTGGGAGCGCGATGAGTTTCGCAAGCTGATTCTCAATGCGATTGCTTGGACGGCGAAGATTGAAGTTCTGACGGGTGGCGTTGAAGCTCGGTACTTCACTCATGCGGAGATCACGCAAGCACTCGCTGGAGTTGAGGGGACTCAGCGAGCGGTCATTGACGACAAGCCGATTCGCGTGCTGCTCATCGCGGGCAATGACGCGCATAAGTGGCACAACTGGGAGAAGACGACTCCGGCGATGAAGGCGGCTTTGGAGAAAGATCCGCGCATCAAGGTCGATGTGTCGCTCGACATTGAAGACCTCGCGAAGAAGGACATCGGTAAGAACTATGACATCCTCTTGCCGAACTACGTCAATTGGCATGACCCGAAGCCGCTCAGCGATGCCTCGAAGACCGCGTTCATGAACTTCGTGCAGAACGGCGGCGGCGTGCTCTTCGTGCATTTCAATTCGAGTGCGTTTCACTTCTCGCTACCGATGGCTGCTGAGTCCGATTGGCCTGAACTCCGCAAAATCGCGCTGCGAGTTTGGAATCATCATGGCAAAGACGAAGCGAAGAGCGGTCACGATGCGTTCGGGCCGTTCAAGGTTGATGTGACGTCGCTCGAACATCCCATCACGGCGGGGCTCAAAGGCTTTGATGTCGTCGACGAGCTGTACTTCAAGCAGGACGGCCGCGCGGTCGATCCGCTCATCACTGCGAAGTCGAAAGTGACGGACCGCGACGAGCCGCTCGCCTTCGTCGGCACGTATGGCAAAGGCCGGGTGTTTCAAACGCTGCTCGGGCATAGCGAGAAGACTTACGACGCCTTCGAGCCGCGAGAGATGCTGCGTCGTGCGGCCGCATGGGCTGCGAATCGGCGAATGCTCAAGCTGCGAGCGGAAGACGATCCGGTCGTCGCATCGGCTCCGGCTCCGAAAGCCGGTGCTCCGGCGGCTGTAACTTCGGCGACACCCAAAGAACTGAAGCTTGCAGAAGGAAGATTCGGGCAAGCACTCGATGCTCGCGCGACGGGAGTCAACATCGACGCCAAGCCGGCTCAACGGTCAGTGCCGCTCACCGTCGAGTGTTGGACGAAGCTCGCCAACAAAGACAGCTTCAACATCTTGATCGCGAGCGAACCGAAAGCGTCGGCGACTCATTGGGAGATGTATTCGTACTCGGGCAGCGGGTTCTTCAGCGTCTATCTGCCCGGCTGCGGCGGCGAGTATCGCTCGGACGTCAACATCGCCGACGACAGATGGCATCACGTCGCGATGACGCTCGAGGCCAAACGCATTCGGCTGTTCGTCGATGGCAAGCAGGTTGTGGAAAAGGCACTGCCGAAGGAGTTCGAGGCGTCGAAGAATGGGGCGATGGCTATTGGTCGTCTCGCTGAAGGCGGCATCGGCTGCGCGGGGCTCATTGATGAGGTAAGAATTCGTACCGGGGCGCATGCGATCGATGGCCTGCCGGAGAAGGCTCCGGTCGTTGATGACAACACCGTCGGCCTCTGGCACTGCGATGAAATAATTGAGAAGACGAAGCTCAAAGATGAGTCGAAGTCAGGCTCGTTCGCGGTCGCTCAAGCACCGGTCGCTGCTCCCGCGCCGGCGGCGAATACTCAAGCAGCGGGCGGCAAACCGAAGCCGCCGGCTCACTGGGGCAAGGAGCAAATCGGCTTCGATCAGTGGGAAGGCGATTGGGTCGATAACCGATGGAAGGAATCTCAAATCGGACGTTGGCTCTCGTCGGTTGTCGGCGGGCTACCGGGCGGAGCGGGTCGCAAGATGACGTCGATTCGCGTCGGCGATCAGCAGCAAGCGACGGTCTGCTTTGATGCCGAGCACGCTCAAGTTCGAGCCATCTGGACCGGCGGGTTTCTGAAGTTCAACCCGGCTCGGTTCGGCATCATCGGTGCTCCGATGCCCGATGGCGGGTTCATGTTTCAGTCGCCCGAGTTCGCGGCATGGGCGGGCTCGAGAGTGAAGTATCGCGGATTACACACGCACGGAGAACGAGTCGTCTTGAGCTATGACGTCGACGGCATCTCGGTTACTGAGTCTCCGTGGTGCGAGCAAGTTGGAGATCGGCTTGTCGTTACTCGGACGATCGAAGTCGCACCCGCCGCGCAGGACCTGCAACTCTTGCTACATCACAAAGTCGCGAGCGTCGAGATGAACAACGCCGCTCCCGTTTGGCTGCTGAAGAAGGACGGCGAAATCGGTTCGTTCGTCGGGCTCCGCAGCGACACTCGCATTGAGCCGTTCGTGACCTCAGGCGATGGCGGACTCAGCGGCGGCTTCAAGATCCCCGCAGGCCGCGATGTGCGGCGACTACGACTTGTCTATTGGACCGGGCTGCTCAAAGACAAAGCCGGATGGGAGCAAGCTCTCGCCGCCGTTGCGGCTCCGAAGCCGACCGGTGAGCCTGAGTTAGCAACGCTGCTCAAGCCCGGTCCCGCGAAGTGGACGGAGAAGATCGAAACCGAGTTCGTCACGGCTTCGAGCGATGCTCCGTATGTTGTCGACACGTTCAAGCTACCGTTCGACAACCCGTACAAAGCCCTGCTTTTCACGAGCGGCCATGACTTCTTTTCCAACGGTGACATCGCGGTCTGCACGGTGCATGGCGATGTATGGGTCGTGCGTCGCGAGGGTGAGAAGAAGCTGCGTTGGCATCGCTACGCGACGGGGCTGCATCAGCCATTGGGATTGGTGATTGCTCGACCGAGTGAGCACACCGAGCGCACTCGTTACCGGGCTCTGCCCGGGAATGCCGTTCGTGAGGCTCTGCCTCGTGTTCCATCTTCTGCGACTTCGAAGCCTGACGGTGCGACGAAGACTGAGACCGAGCATGAGGCAGAGCCTCAGAAGACGCGTTCCCAGACAGAGTCTGGGAACGAGAAGAATACTTCGCTCGCGACATCTGATGCTCTCTACGTTCTGTGTCGCGATCAGATCGTGCGGTTGCATGATCTCAACGGCGATCTCGAAGCCGATCACTATGAGTGCTTCAGCAACGTCTATCCGACTTCCGCTGGCGGGCATGACTACATCACGTGCCTCGAACGAGATTCGGTCGGCAACTTTTGGTTCGTGCATGCGAATCTCGGAGTCGTGCGCGTCGCGGCAGATGGTTCGAAGTTCGACGTGATCTCGACCGGACTGCGTAATCCAAATGGCATGGGACTTGGTCCCGGAGATGTCGTCTCTGCCGCTCCGCAAGAGGGCGATTGGACTCCTGCTTCGGCGATCTTCATCGCGAAGCCCGGTGCTCACTTCGGTGGCGGAGGACCGCGAGTCACTCCCGAACGACCGCTCGGGTTTGATCCGCCGGCGGTTTGGATTCCCCGCCGAGTCGATAACTCATCCGGCGGCCAATGCTGGATCACGAGCGACAAGTGGGGACCGGTATCGGGGCACATGTTGCATTTCTCGTTCGGGCAGTGCTCGGCGCTGTTGGGGGTTGTCGACTTTCGCTCCGCGAAAGATCGCTCAGGCGAAAACGGCAACCAATCGACGCCAGTTGGACAGGAGCGTCCTTTCGCGGAGCGAAAGGCGACTATGGGCAGCGACTACATACCGATCGGCCTCACCGAGATGCCCTTCCGCTTCGACTCTGGCGCCATGCGCGGGCGCTTCAGTCCGCATGACGGGCAGCTCTACGTCACCGGCCTGCGAGGTTGGACGACCTCTGCCGTGACCGACGGTTGCTTGCAGCGAGTCCGCTACACCGGCAAGCCCGTCGAGATGCCTCTGACCGCGACCGCTTACTCAAACGGCATCGCGCTGAGCTTCACTGAACCGCTCGATGCGACCTCTACCGAGAACCCCGGCAGCTATCACGTGGAGCAATGGAACTATTCTTACTCGAAGAACTACGGCTCGCCGGAGTACCGCGTATCGGACCCAATACAAGAAGGCCGCGACGAAGTCCGAGTCCGCTCGGCAACGCTGCTCGATGACCGCACGGTGTTCTTGGAACTGAAAGACGTGAAGCCGGTCAACGTCATGGCAGTGTCGTGCGTGTTGAGCCGAAGGTTGGGACTCCGTCCCGACCCGACGGGCAACAGCGACTCGTCGTCAGGTAATGCGTCGCAGGGGAAGGCGGCCTCAAGCGGGGACTCGCAAGCGGAGCTTGCCAGAGTGGTCGGGATGGAATCCCAACCTACGCAATTCCGTCGCACGGTTTATCTCACACTCAACAGCGTCCGTGCGGAGAAGTTCGATGAGTCGAAGCTCAAGCGGCGCGCGACGACCGATGAGTCTCTGGATGCGAATCTGAAGCCGGGTCTCATCGCGCGCTTCGGACCGCGCTCTGCCGAGCGGAGCTACATCGACGCGCGCGTTGATCGCATGGCGGCGACGTTTGTCGCAGCCAATCAACCGGCAAGTCAGTTCCTCACGCCCGCGCCGTTCGTCGCGCGCTGGGAAGGATTTATCAAGGTCCCGTTACAGCAAGCGGTGAGCTTTAGCGTCGAAGGCACGGGCTCAGCGAAGGTCTTCGTCAACGATAAGCTACTCAGTGGGATAGGCTTCCAGCCTGTCAATTCCTCGGCGTCATCAAGCGGTGTGAAGCCTGAAGTAGGTAAGCCAGTCGATGATAAGAAGAATTACAGGCAGGATGCCTATCCCACTTCGCTCAATGGCGGCTTCAACAAGCTCGTCGTTGAGTACGACTCGCCCGCGCAAGGTGCCGCTCAGATGCGGCTCATGTGGGAGTCGGCGGAGTTCGCTCGGGAGCCTGTTCCGGCGAGTGTACTTTTTCATAACAGCGACGACGCGGCGCTTATCAAGGCCGAGCAACTGCGGCGCGGGCGCGAGTTGTTTGCGACTCATCTCTGTCGCAACTGTCATGGCCCGGCGGCGAGTGACGGAATCGCAAAGGCTCCGAAGTTGGAGCGTGGTTCGCGGAATTTGAATTGGATGCTGAAGTGGCTCGAGGATCCGCAGAGCTTCGTGAAGCACGCGCGCATGCCGTTCCTCTTTCACGGTGATCGCGCAAAGACGCAGCAAGAAATCCGAGCACTCGTCGCGGCTCTCGAACTGAACCCGGCGGCCGATAAGCCCAAGACTGAAACACCCACAAAGCCCGAAGGTCGACTCGCTGCCGGGCAGCAGTTGTTTGAAGACCTCAGTTGCATCGCGTGTCATCGACTGACGGCACCGCAAGCAGCCGATGCGTATGAGCGACGTTCGCTCGCTGGCGTGAATCAAAAGTTTGTTGGCGACTCGCTGCTGAGATTCCTCGCCGCGCCGCCGAATCATGTCGGCGCGCGGATGCCGAACTTTCATCTGACTCAGCAAGAGACGCATGACCTCAGTTCGTTCTTGAAGTCGAAAGCGGCGCCGGCATTGGACGACGAACCAAAGTCGCTCAGCGGGTTCCTCCAGAGCTTGCCGCAGTCGCTCTCGAAGGAGCAGAAGCAACTGCCGGTCACTCGGCATTGCGTGCGTTGCCATGAGTTGCCTCAGCCGTCGCTGGCGGAGGTCTCGCAACCGCTTCCGATGTATGCGATCGGCGATGTCCGCTCGGTAACTGGCTGCATCGCGGAACAACGGCACGAGCAATCCGGCACTCCGTGGTTCGACTTCTCGCCTCAGGACCGAGCGGCGTTGATCTCGTTTCTTGGGGCCGAGCGTTCAACGCTCGATCGACCTGTCGTTGTCGAAGAGTCACGTCGCTTGGTGAAGAGCTTGCGCTGCGAGTCGTGCCACGATCGCGACGGACTCATCAGTCCGCGTCGCGCGATCATCGCCGATGAAAGCGATAGCGGACTCGCTCCCGATGCATTCCCGAACCTCACTTGGACCGGCGAGAAGCTGCGTACGAATTGGGTGGCTCGATTCATCGAGAGCCAGAAGACGGGCAAGAGTGCCCATCCTACGAGTGCTCTGCGTCCGTGGCTGAAAGGCCGCATGCCGTCGTTCGAGCCATATGCCGCGACGCTCGCTCAAGGCTTAGCTGCCGAGCACGGGATTGATCCGAGCGAGGACGCCTCATTCAGCCCCGATCCGAAGAAAGTCGAACTCGGTGCGGCGCTGGTTCAAAAGACGGCACTCGATTGTCGGCAGTGTCATGCGGTCGGGAATCAACCGGCTCAAGGCGACGACAAGACGAAGATCGCTCCCGGCATCAACTTCGCATTGGTGAAAGAGCGAGTGCGTAATGATTACTACAGCCGCTTCACACTCGACCCGCCGCGTTTCGACATCAACACTAAGATGCCGAAACTCGCCGCCGACGGTAAGCAGACGAAGGTGACGACAATCCTCGAAGGCAACGCCCGCCAGCAATTCGACGCCATCTGGCACTTCGTCGGTATGGCGAAGTTTGAGAATGAATAAAGTCTGAACATCTCAATTCCGAAGAGCCAAAAAGCTGCTGACATATGCGTATGCCCGAGTCGTGCATCACCCGTTTAAATCTTAATAAATCCCTCTAAATTGAAATTCACACTGTGATCAGCAGATACGAACCCTGCATAAATTGTGGCAGAAAAAACGCAATGAAGAAGCGGGCTCCGTACACTCAAATATGTCGTTATTGGGCTCATCGCAAAACCGTGGGGGGTAACTGGTAAAGAGCGGACAGACTGGTTCAGCTGGGGTTGTGAGTTCTCAAGTCGCAACTTCAACGGAGTCCCAGAATGTCCGCTCAAGCGTT